>JANNOI010000051.1:0-15112 GCA_031398975.1 Alphaproteobacteria bacterium
GGCGTGCTCGCAAGCATGCTCGTGGACCATCCGGACGGCGCGCTCACGCACCTCCGGCGAATACTTCGGCTGGGTCTTCTGCTTGCTCATGGCTCCATCCTCTCAATGAGTGGAGCCTCCGGCAAACCCGGGGCGGTTCAACGTGCGACCGAGGCGGAAGCGAAGCTCAGGCGTCTCTATGACGCGATCGAGAACGGTGTCATCGACGTAAGCGACCCGTCACTGAAAATCGCATCGCCGAGCTGACCGCGACGCGGGACCAGGCCAAGGGCGACTCCGAGCGAGCACTGGCGCATATTGTGAAGATCGGCCCGGCGATCACGCCAGAGAGCCTGCGCGCCTTTGCGGCCGCCCTCCGCAAGAAGCTGCGCAACGGCGACGGGACGTTCGCCCGCGATCAGGTTCGCGCGGTTGCCAGCGAGTCGACGTCGTGAGCCGAAAAGAGGTCCGCGTCCGCGGTCTGCGGAGCGAGTTGCTCCGAACCCTAACCGCCGCCTCTGGCGTAGAGGCGGCGGTGCTAGGCGTTCGTGGTTTTGAACCGAAATGGCGCACCCGACACGATTCGAACGTGTGACCTCTGCCTTCGGAGGGCAGCGCTCTATCCAGCTGAGCTACGGGTGCGGGCGCGGGGGTTTACCCTTGCCGGCGGCGGGGGACCCTAGCCGAGGCGCGGGCTTGCTGCAATCTTGTGCGCGCGAGGGCGGATTCCGGCGGTCTTGGAGCGCCTTGTGGCGCGCGACCGGCGGGCGACCCTCCCGGGAGGCGGCATGCGATTGGGTTTCTGGCGGCTTGGAGGAGCGGTGAGTCTACGGGGCTTTCCCGGCGGGGCCGGGTCCGTGGCGGTATTCTGGGCGAGGCTTTGGGGGCGCCGGCTTGCGCCTCAGGGTAGGGGCGGGGGGCGGGGCTGGCTTCGGCGGGCGGGCGTGGGCCTTCTGGCGGTGTGCCTGGTCGCCGCGCAGGGCTGTGCGGCGCCGGTCCAGGGCGGGCCTGCGCTGTGGCGGCTCAAGGATGACGACAGCGAGATCTACCTGCTGGGCACCGTGCATGTGCTGCCGCCGAGCCTGAAATGGCGCAGCGCGCGCATCGAGCGCGCCTTCGCCAAGGCCGACCTCGTCTATTTCGAAACCCCCACCGACGCTGAAGCCCAGGCCGAGCTCGCCGCTCTGGTGCGCGTGCACGGCGTCACGCCGCCGGGGGTGACGCTTTCGAGCCTGCTCACGCGCCAGGACCGCGCCGCGCTCGCGCGGGTGGCGGGGGCGGTGGGCGTGGAGCTTCAAGCGCTGGAGCGCATGCGGCCGTGGCTGGCGGCGTTGCAGCTTTCGGTGGCTTACGTGATCGCCCAAGGGCAGAGCACGGCGAGCGGGGTGGAGCGCGTGCTGGAGGAAGAAGCGCGCCGCGCCAACAAGAAGCGCGCCTATTTCGAGACGCCCGAGCAGCAGATCCGGTTTTTCGCCGACCTGCCCCCGGCGGTGGAGCGCGAATTCCTCACCGTGACCCTCGCCCAGATCGAGCAGCAGGGGCGGCTGGTGGGCGAGCTCGACCAGGTGTGGGCGCGCGGGGATGTGGCGCGGCTGTCGACGCTGCTGAACGGGCTGCTGGTGCAGTCGGGCCCCGAAATATACGCCGCGCTGATCGTGGAGCGGAACGCGCGCTGGGTGGAGGAGATCGACCGGCTGATGCAGGGCTCGGGCGTCGTGTTCGTCGCGGTGGGCGCCGCGCACCTCGTCGGCAAGGACAGCGTGGCCGAGATGCTGCGCGCGAAGGGCTATGTGGTTGAGGGGCCGAGAGCGGAGCCCTGAGGGGGCGCCCCCGGCCGCGGGCCGCTCGTGAGGGCCACGAAAACGTCCTCGAGATCAGGGTCCTGGACAGCGAGGTCGCGGATGGTGATCCCGGCGTCCTTCACCCGCTCCAGCAGGCTTGCGAAGCTGTGCGCGCCGGCGCGGTAAGTGACCTTGAGCGCGCCCGTGGGGCTGATCTCGGCGGTCAGGCCGCGGAACGCCTCCGGCACGGACGAGAGCGCGGCCTCGCCCTGGATCACGAGCGTGCGGTGGTCGAGGCGGCGCAGCAGGGAGGGCGTCGGCTCGCAGGCGATCACCTGGCCGTGATTGATGATGGCGATCGTGTCGCACAGCTCCTGGGCTTCCTCGAGATAATGGGTGGTGAGCACGATGGTGACGCCTTCGGCGTGGAGCTTGCGCACATAGGCCCAGAGCGTGCGGCGCAGCTCGACGTCCACCCCCGCGGTCGGCTCGTCGAGCACCAGGACGGGAGGCCCATGCACCAGAGCCTTGGCCATGAGCAGGCGCCGCTTCATCCCGCCCGACAGGGTCCGCGCATAGGCGTCCTTCTTGTCGGCCAGCCCCACCGCTTCGAGGATTTCGAGCGAGCGCCGCTCGGCCTTCGGCACGCCGTAGAAGCCGGCCTGCAATTCGAGCGATTCGAACGGGGTGAAGAACGGGTCGATGCTGATTTCCTGGGGCACCACCCCGATGGCGCCGCGGCTGTTGCGGGGCTCGCGGTCGATGTCGAACCCCCAGATCGAGACGGCCCCCCCGCTTTTGACCACGAGCCCCGCCAGGATATTGATGAAGGTGGACTTTCCGGCCCCGTTCGGCCCCAGCAGGCCGAAAAACGCGCCCCGGGGGATGGCGAGGTCGATGCCGTTCAGGGCGCGCTTCGGGCCCGCCTTGCCCACCCCCTGATAGGTCTTTTCGAGGCCCTTGGCGACGATGGCGTAATCGGGAAGCAGATCGGGAGCGCGCACGCCCCCTCCATGGCCCGCCCGGGGCGGGGCGGCAAGGGAAACGTCGCGTTGACGCCGAAGCGGGGGGCGCGTTAAGCGGAGCGATGCCCGATTCCGTCGCCCCCGAACCGCCCGAGATCATCGAGACCGCCTCCACACATGTGGCCTGCGACGGCGGGGGCGGCGCGCTGGGCCATCCGCGGGTGTGGATGCAGATGGGGGAGGCGGGCTTCGTCGAGTGCGGCTATTGCGACCGCCGGTTCGTCTATACGGGCGCGCCCACCGGGCCTTAGCAGGACGCCCTTCTGTGCTAGGTAAGGCGATGGATCGTGACCCCATGACCGCCCTCACCAGCGCCTCGCGCCTCTTCCTCGTCGACGGCTCGGGCTACATCTTCCGCGCCTACCACGCGCTGCCGCCGCTGCGGCGAGGCTCGGACGGAATGGCGGTGGGCGCGGTGGCGGGCTTTTGCAACATGCTGTGGAAGTTCCTGCAGGACATGAAGCAGGGCGAGCGCCCGACCCATCTTGCGGTCGTGTTCGACCAGTCGGAGGAGACCTTCCGCACCGCGCTCTATCCCGAATACAAGGCCCACCGTCCGCCCCCGCCCGAGGACCTGATCCCCCAATTCGCGCTGATCCGGGAGGCGACGCGCGCGTTCGGCGTGCCGAGCGTGGAGATGGCGGGCTTCGAGGCCGACGATCTGATCGCCACCTATGCGCGCGCGGCCGCCCGCGCCGGGGCCAAAGTCAAGATCGTGTCTTCCGACAAGGATCTGATGCAGCTCGTCTGCGACGGCGTGATCGAATTGTTCGATCCGATGCGGCAGAAGCCGCTGGGTCCCGAGGCGGTGCTGGAGAAGTTCGGCGTCGGGCCCGAGCGCGTGATCGATGTGCAGGCGCTGATGGGCGACAGCGTGGACAACGTCCCCGGCTGCCCGGGCGTGGGCCAGAAGACGGCGGCGGAGCTGATCAACGCCTATGGCACGCTGGAGGCGCTGCTGGACCGGCTCGACGAGATCAAACAGCCCAAGCGCCGCGAGGCGCTGAAGGCCAACGCCGATCTCATTCGTCTGTCCAAGGAGCTTGTGACGCTGAGGGACGACGTGCCCGTGACCGCGCCTGTGGAAGACTTCGCCTTGCAGGAGCCCAATCCCGAACTGCTGCTCTCCTTCCTGGACGCGATGGAGTTCCGCACCCTGGGCCGGCGCGTACGCGAGCAGAGCGCGCGCGAGGGCGTAAGCCCGGCGCCGAAGCCGCCCCAAAGCCTTGCGGCCGAGGAGGCGGGCGAGCCCGCGATCGATTTCGACGCCTACGAGACCGTCGATACGCTGGAGACGCTGCAGACTTGGATCGCGCGCGCCCGCGCGCAGGGGCATATCGCGTTCGACACCCAGACCAACAAGCAAGGCGCCGTGGGCGCCGGGCTCGTGGGCGTGTCGCTGGCGCTGGCGCCGAACGTCGCGTGCTATATTCCGCTGGCGCACAAGGGCCCAGCCGGCGCTGAGGCGGCAAGCGATTTGTTCACCGACGCCGCGCCCGCGCGCGAGAGCGCGCCCCCGGTCGCGCACGAGAGCCAGATCCCGCTCGCGGAGGCGATCGCTGTGCTGAAGCCGCTGCTCGAAGATCCCGCCGTGCTCAAGATCGGCCTGAACATAAAGGACGATATCGGCGTGCTGCTGCGCTACGGCGTGGCTCTCAGCCCGATCGACGATGTGATGTTGATTTCCTACGCGCTGGCGTCAGGGCTCTACAATCATGGCATGGACGAACTGAGCGAGCGCTTCCTCGGCCACAAGCCGATCTCGTTCAAGGACGTCGCCGGCGCGGGCAACGCGCAAGTCAGCTTCGATCATGTGCCGATCCCGATCGCCACGCGCTATTCCGCGGAGGACGCCGACGTGAGCTTGCGCCTGTGGCGGCGGCTCAAGCCGCGCCTCGCGCAGCCGCGGTTGCGCACGCTCTACGAGACGCTGGAAAGGCCCTTGCCCCGCGTGCTCGCGGCGATGGAAAGCGCCGGCGTGCGCGTCGATCTCAACAAGCTGTCTGAACTGTCGGGCGATTTCGCGCAGCGCATGGGCGCGCTGGAAGAGCAGGCCTATGCGCAAGCCGGCAAGAGCTTCAATATGGGCTCGCCCAAGCAATTGGGCGATATTCTGTTCGGCGAGATGGCCTTGCCCGGCGGGCGCAAGACCAAGACCGGCGCCTGGTCCACCGACGCGGACGTGCTCGATGAGCTTGCCGCGCAGGGCCATTCCTTGCCGGCCACCGTGCTCGATTGGCGCCAACTCCAGAAGCTGCGCTCCACCTATACCGAGGCGCTGCGCGAGGCGATCGATCCCGAGACCGGGCGCGTGCACACCTGCTTTGCGCTGGCGGCCACCACGACCGGGCGGCTCTCCTCCTCGGACCCCAATCTGCAGAACATCCCGGTGCGGACGGAAGAGGGCCGCCGCATCCGCGAAGCCTTCATCGCCGAACCCGGCCACGTCCTGATCTCGGCCGATTATTCCCAGATCGAGCTGCGTCTCCTGGCCCATGTCGCCGATATTCCGGAACTCAAACAGGCCTTCGCCGAGGGCGTCGATATCCATGCGCTGACGGCGTCGGAAATGTTCGGCGTGCCGGTGGCGGGGATGGATCCGATGATCCGCCGCCAGGCCAAGGCGATCAATTTCGGCATCATCTATGGCATTTCCGCCTTCGGGCTGGCGCGCAATCTGGGCATCGAGCAGGGCGAGGCCAGCGCCTATATCAAGCGCTATTTCGAGCGCTTCCCCGGCATCCGCACCTATATGGACCGCACCAAGGTGTTCGCGCGCGAGCGGCTTTATGTCGAGACGCTGTTCGGGCGCCGCATCCACGCCCCCGCCATCAATGCGAAAAACCCCGCCGAGCGCAGCTTCGCCGAGCGCCAAGCCATCAACGCCCCGCTCCAGGGCGCCGCCGCCGACATCATCCGCCGCGCGATGATCCGTATACCCCCGGCATTGGCGCAAGCCGGGCTGAAGGCGCGCATGCTGCTGCAGGTCCATGACGAATTGGTGTTCGAGGCCGCCGAGGCTGATGCCGAGGCCACCCAGGTTTTGGTCCGTGGGCTGATGGAGGCGGCGCCTTCGCCGGCGGTCACCCTGTCCGTTCCGCTGATGGTGGAGGCCAAGGCCGGGCGAACCTGGGCGCAGGCGCATTGAGCCGGACATGAGCAAGCCTAACCTGAGCGAGCCGCAAAGCCCATGCACCCAAGTCTGCGCGATCGATCCGTCCACGGAATTGTGCCTTGGGTGCGCGCGCACGCGCGCGGAGATCGCCGCCTGGCCTCGCCTGTCGGCGCAACAGCGCCGCGACGTGCTTGCGCTGCTGCCGGCCCGGTGGGGCAGGCGCGGGGGTCGCCAATGAAGAACGCAGCGCTTTGGCTCGTGGCGATCCTGGCGGCGGCCGCGGCCGGCGCGTGGGCGTTCCGCGCAGAGTTACCGCCCGTTTCCGGCGACGCCGCTCAGAGCCTCCTGTACCTGATCGGCTCGGCGGTGCTCGTCGGCGCGGGCCTTGTCGCGGGCCTTCGCGGCCGTTTTATCGGAATAGGGCCGATCTTGCGCCAGGCGGCCATCTGGGCCGCGATCTTCGCGGTCACGGTCGGCGTCGTCGTGCTTGTCAGAGGCTCTGGGCTCTAAGTCCTGGCCGGCTGGGCGGCCCCGCCTTGCGATGGCGCTGACCCCGCCGGACGCGGCGGCGTGGCCTCCAGGATCGCCTCTATCCCCGCGCCGCGCCGCGCTGCGCCTTCCCCGAGGACGCGCCGCCACCGACGCCCGCCCGGCTGGCCGTGGAACAGGCCTAACATATGTCTGCTCATGGCGTGGAGCGGGACGCCTGCGGCGAGATTGGCGCTGAGATAGGGCAGGAACGCCTCCAAAGCGGCGTGCGCGTCCGGCGCGGGCGAGGGCGTTGCGAAAAAGCGGGGGTCGACCTCGAGCAGAAGGGCTGGGTTGTGGTATGCGGCGCGGCCAAGCATCACCCCCTCCAGCCCGTCCGCTTCAACAAGAGCCTGGGAAAGCTGAGTCAGCCCGCCATTGAGCACCACCCGTAAGTCCGGCCGCTCGCGCTTCAGCCGCCGCACGATCGCGTAGTCGAGAGGGGGTATGTCGCGGTTCTCCTTTGGCGACAGGCCTTTTAGCCAAGCCTTTCGCGCGTGCACGATCAAAGTCTCTACCCCGGCGGCGGCCACGACGTCCGCCAGTTCGAACAGGGCTGCCTCCGGGTCCTGCTCGTCCACGCCCAGGCGGCACTTCACCGTCACGGGCGTCGTCCCCGCGCCCGCGCGGATCGCCGCCACGCACGCGCCCACCAAAGCCGGCTCGCGCATCAGACATGCCCCGAAGCGCCCGTTCTGCACCCGGTCCGAGGGGCACCCGACATTGAGATTGATCTCGTCATAGCCCCGCTCCGCCCCGATGCGGGCGGCCTCGCGCAGCCGCGCAGGGTCCGACCCCCCAAGCTGCAGCGCCACCGGATGCTCGGCCGGCGAAAACCCCAGCAGCCGTTCCCGGTCTCCATGAAGGACCGCATCGGCCGTGACCATTTCGGTATACAAAAGCGCCCTGCGCGTCAGCACACGATGAAACGCCCGGCAATGCCGATCCGTCCAATCCATCATAGGTGCAATACAGAATCTATGCATTTGATATTTGGACGTTTTCTCGTTATGAGTCATGGGTCAAAGCACGAACGTGTGCACTCTGTGTGCACTCATGTTCCCGGAACGTCCCGCGTCTTCCCGGGCTGAGTGCACACGGATCGCACACGCAGCGGTCATCTCAGCGACCGGCATTGCCAGCATTGAATCCGACTTTTCCGGATTGGACAGACTGGCATTGGCGCGACTGAGAGCGGGGTTTCGGAGGGTCGATTTCATGGCGAGTTTCACTTTATTGCGGTCGGGCGCCTGGCGCGTTCAAGTTCGCCGTAAGGGTGCGTATGTCGCCGAGACCTTCCTGCGCAAGACCGAGGGCCAGGATTGGGCGCGCGAGGCCGAGATCGCCATTGATCGGGGTCTGAAACCGCCCCGCCGCGGACAGCCTGCGCCGAAGAAAGGCCAGACCACGCTCGGCCATCTGATCGACCTCCACATCGCCGATATGAATGATGTCGGGCGCGAACTCGCGCGGTCCAAGAAGTTCGTGCTCGCCACGCTCAAGGATCGGCTTGGCCGGCTGTCTTTCGAGGCGCTCACACGCGAACGGCTCGTCGAGTACGGCCGCGAACGCGCCCGCGAAGGCGCGGGCCCGGCGACGCTTGCGATCGACTTCGCCTATCTCAATACCATCATCACCCATGCGGCGGCCGTGCATGGGGTTCTGGTCTCGGTTGAACAGGTCAAGCTCGCCCGCGCGGCTTTGGTTCGACTTGGCCTGATCGGCAAGGCTGACGAACGCGACCGTCGTCCAACCGAGGACGAACTCGATCACCTCACCGCGTTCTTGGATGGCAACCCCAAGCAACAGCTTCCGGTCGGTCGCGTTGTGCGGTTCGCGGTCGCCACCGCGATGCGGATTGAGGAGATCACGCGCATTCGCTGGAACGACATCGATGAGCGCAAGCGCACCGTGATCGTGCGGGACCGCAAAGACCCACGGCATAAGGACGGCAACCATCAGCCTGTGCCGTTGCTCGCAGCCACTGGCTACGACGCGTGGGCCATCCTCAAGGATCAAGGCGCCATCACCGGCCATCTCGACCGCATTTTTCCCTACGATCCGCGCTCGATCAGCGCCGCCTTCCGGCGCGCCTGCCGCGAACTCGAAATCGAGGATCTTCGTTTTCACGACCTGCGCCATGAAGGCACGAGCCGTTTGTTCGAGGCGGGCTTTACCATCGAGCAAGTCTCGCTGGTGACAGGCCACAAGGATTGGAAGATGCTGCGCCGCTACACCAATCTGCGGCCGGAAAAACTGCACGACACCGCGCGCGAATTGCGAGAACGCGCGGAGGAAAACGCAAAGCGTCGCGCGGGCCAGTCTAGGCCACGGCGAAAGACCGACGTGCTGGCGGAAGAATTTGAAGAGAGCGAGGATCGAGACAGTTTGCGTCTGGGACGCAGCGCAAAGCTGAGAGAAAGCGCGCGGAGCAAGGCGCAGCAAGATGATGCGGTCACGGCTAAGCAGACAAAACGCAAAAAGAGCGACCGCTAGGCCTGCAAGCGCTCTTCGACAAATCTGTCGAGATCTTCGACGCGATAGACGATCGCGCGGCCAAGCCGGCTGAAGCGCGGCCCTCTTCCCGCTGAGCGCCAATTGGCGAGCGTCTTCGGCGCAACGCCTATATGCAGCGCCGCCTCACGCTCTCTCAAATTCACCCGCTTCTGCGGCGGCATGATCTGATGCCGTACCTGGTTCTCCAAGCTCACGTCTTGCTCCTTCGCTCACATCCGATACGGCCTCAATTGAATGTCGCGTGTGACGAGCACGCGCACCGAAGCGCCCGCGCGCACACGCAAGGTCGGGCGCACCTGCAGTTCGCGGTCGATGATGCGCCCGCCGGTGCGCGCGGCCTCCGCGGCTGCGGCGTCGCCTACGCTCTGACCAAGACTGTCTGCATTGTCGTTTTGCGCGTTGTCGGCTACGGCGCTGACGATGGCCGAAAGCCCGACGGCGCCGGCCAGCCGACCCAAATGATTGTCGGTCTGATCGCGCACGCCCGACGCGCCGGATGGATCGGCGCCCTGCATGCCGCGAAGGCTGATCGACCAGCCGTTCGGAAAGATGAGCCTATTCCACGCGAGCAGCAATCTGCGGTCACCGTACGATGGCGCCGAGCGATATTCGCCGATCAATCGTGATCCTTGCGGGATGAGCAGATAATCGCCGCTGACGCTGTCATACACATTCGAAGTGACCTGAGCGATGACGGCGCCCGGCAGATCGGAATTGAGGGCGGTCACCAACGCCGCGGGGATCACTGAACCGGCCACGACCTCATAGCGCGACCGCGGCGGCAGCAATTGGGAGTCCAGGCGCGCATCATCTCCGCGCTCGGCGCCGCGCGCCTGATCGCGGCCGGGGAAGATGATCGGCGAGGCGCGCGCGAGGGTTTGCGGATCGGGCGCGCTTTGTGCAGGGACCGCATTTGCACCGCCGCCGCGCCAGTTTGCATCCTGCGGCGGCGAGAGGTCCGCTGGCTGGGGCGGCGGATGATCACCCCACACGATGTCTTGTGGCGGTTCGAGCTGTCCCCCAGGCAGATCACTCGCCTCGTATTGGCTTGCCGCATTGCTGATGGATTCTGGATTACCGCCCGCAGCAGCGACGGCCCCCGCCTCCGCAACATTGCGACGCGGGTGCTCGCTCAACCCATAAAACAACGCCAGGGTCACAACAGACGCCGCCGCTATAGCGCCGGCCAGTAAGACCTTGCGCGACAGACGCCGCGGACTTGGCGCGCGCGCACGAATGGAGAGGTCCGGCCCCGCCCCCGGCGTTGATGGCGGCGACGCTGATGCCAAAGTGCTCATCAAGGCCTCCCGATCCGGCGCGCCGGCGGCGCTTCATTCCGTTCGCGTTCGAGCCGCACGATGATCGGCGATCGCGTACCGAGCCGAAGCTCGGCAACATCGAATACACGATCGACCATATAGCGATCGCCCTGCAGCCGATAATTCACCAGCTCGACGCCCTCGCCGGTGATGACGAACAGAGGCGGTAGATCTGTCGAGGATGCTTGCTGCGGCATCTCAATCCAGGTGCGTCGTCCATCGTCGAAGACGCGGGTCGGCAGCCAGACCGGCCTTGAGCCGCGCGTCGTGCGGATGCGGTAGCTGAAATTGAGGTCGTTCACATTCGCGCTTGGCGCGGCGCGCTCGGGATAACACCAGGCGATCTCGGTAGAATACGTCTGCCCCGATTGTGCGACCGCTTCGATCGTATAGGTGCGGCGGCTGGTCACGAGCACGATGTTGGTTCGCAAGTTTGCGGCTTGCGGTTTCACGAGCACGATGGTGCGCCCGTGCACTTCGGCTTCCGCCTGCGCTTCGGTCACCATCCAGCGCGCGGTATCGCCTGCAGCGACATCGTTCAGCGTTTCGCCCGGCTCCAGCAGGATCGCGGAGATGAAATTCGGATTGGCGTAGAGTTCATAGATGGCCCCAGGCGCGTACGTGTAGATCTGACGCGCCTGCGCGAAGCTCTCTCTGTCCGGCCTTTGGCGCGCAGCGCCGTTGGCGGCGGCGAGCAGCTCCACTGACGACTGCGCGCGTCCCCGCCGGGACGCTACGGGTTGCGGCGTGCTGGCGTTGATCGCCGGGCATTGGTCTGGCGTCTCTTGAGCAAGCGCCATCGGCGGCGCGTAGGCTATGCCGATGAAGACGGCCGCGGCGAGCAGGGATGCAAATCTCATCGCACACGGCTCCAGGAGAAATCAGAAATCAGAAGGCCCAACGGATTGTTCGCAATCTCGTCGGCGGTTCGTGGCGCCCTGGTCGTGACCGTGAACACGCCTGAATAGGCCTGCCCGTCCGGCGAGCCGGTGGCGTTGGTCTCGCGCTCGATCCACGATACTTCCCACGAATGGTCCGAGCGTTGGATGATCGAGCGGACATGCACCGTCCGACCGACGCGGCCGAGGCTGAGGAACGGGTCATCCTGGCGCGCGATTTCGGTGAGTTGCGCCGCAGCTTGCGGCGTCAGGAATTTGTAGGCCTCAAGCCAATTCTCGCGCAGCACCACGCCGTCGGTTGGAAGACCGCGCACCAAGCGCACGAAGCGCCCCAGATGATAAGCGGTCTGCGCCTCATTCGGCCGCCAGTCGCCGCTCGCGGCGCGTACGTTCATGACTTGCCCTTCGGGAATGACTTCGATGACATGCACGAAGGTGCGCTGCTGCAATGCGATGATGGTCAGCGCCAGTGCGAGTCCCGCCGAAAGCGCCAGACCCGCGACCGCCATCATGCGCCAGGCGCGCGCCGAAATGACGGCGGCGCCCATGCGCCGATCCCATTCCTCACGCGCCCGCTTGTAGGGCGTGTCGCCTTCTTCTCCCGCATAGGATTGTACGGGGGCCGTGAATGGCGTCTTCATGGATTGCTTCCCCCAGACGATGGTGATGCTGGCGGCGGTGCAGGTTTTGGCTGCATGCCGGAATAATTGATGGCCTTTGGCGCGCCGCCGCCTTTGCCGCCGCCTCCGCCGCCACCTGACCTCGCTCTGCTGATTGCGCCGCCGGCGCGGCCGATGAGACGGCCGCCGCCTATCGCCATACGCGTCGCCACCACGCCGCCCGCGAGCGCAGCGCCACCGCCAATCACGGTTGCGCCGAGACCGGCGCGAAACGCATCGGCGCCTGACAAATGCGGCTGGCCTTGCACCACTTCGCTCGCCAACACCGGACCGAACCAAGCGAGCGCCATCACGGTCAGGCCGAACAGCAGCACGTTGAGCGCACCGCCTGCGTCGAGCGTCAGCGTCGCCGGGAGCGAATCCACAAAGGTGATCGAAATCGAGGCGACAAAGCCAAGAACGAAGAGCCGCACGGCGGAACCGACCACCCAGCCCAGCGGGCGCTCGGCAATCCAGGCCGTGCCGCTGAACACGCCCCATGGCAAAGCCACGAACGCTGCTAGACTGCCGAGCTTGAAAGCGATCAGCACGACAAAGAGCTGCAGCGCGAGCAGGAAGAAGCCGATCATCACGAAGAACGCCGCGACATAGATCGTAATCAGTGGCACGAAATCGGTGATGATGTTCATGCCCTCGCCAAGAACGACGGTGCGGCCAAACAATTCCGTGCCGATGCTGGCGATGCGTCCCGGATTGTGAAGATCGGCCAGGGTTAAAGACGAGCCCCCGGCGCGGAGCCCGAGAAGAGCGCCGGAATGATTGATGGCCGTGGCGATGGCGTTCCAATTGTTGATGAGGAACGCGAAGAAGCCGATGAACAGCACCTTCCTGAAGAAGGGCGCGAGCGGCGCCTCCTGCATTAACGCCCATTGCATGCCGGCCAGAACAATAGAGATCGCGATGAGCGCGTTGAGCACATAGGTCACATCGCCCTGGATCAACCCAAAGCCGTTGGAGGCCATGGCCAGGAACTGATCCAGGAAGGAATTAACCTGTGCGGGGTCCATGACGCGCGTTCCCTCAGAATGCGGTGCGTGCGGGCGTCAGATCGCCGCCGCGTTCCGTGGGAAAAGCGCGGCGCTGGATTTCGGTCGCGCGTTGCTCGCGCGCGAGACGCTCCATGCGCTCGGTCTCCACCGCACGACCCTGGGCAATCAGGAGCGCGTGAATTTCCGCCAACTGGCTCGCCTGAATGCCGAGGAGCTGGTTGGACGCTTGGATGGCGCCGGTTTGACCTTCGGCGGCGCTTGAGGATTGCAGCGCGCGGTCAATGCGCCCTCGCGTCTGGTCGATACGCCGCGCCGCGCGGGCTTCGGCTTCCATCGCCCGCTGGAGGCTTTGCCGGCTCTCGCGCATCCAGACGTCGGATTGGGACAGGACACGATCGAGATCGAAGTCCTCCCAGGTTTCCGGATAGAGCGTGCGTAATTGCTCGCCGAGCTGGTTCGCCTCGAAGGCAATTCCTTGCACACTCTGAAACAGTGCACGCGCCTCGCCGATGGATTGAGAGAGCTCCGGCGACAATTGCAGCGGATTGCTTCGCAGCATCGCCGCCGCCTGCTCGATCTGCTGCACCTGATTGCGCAATTGTTCGACCATGTGGCTGACCTGCAGAATGTTCTGCGCCAGGTTGCTCGGATCGATGACCGTGATCGCGCGCGCTTCTCGCGCTGGCGCGCCGACAAGGCCAATCGCCAGAATGGCGGCGCACATCATTCGAAACATCTTACTCATTTCGCCCTCCTATTCCGCGGCCACAGCCGTTGCTTTGGCGCGCTTCAATTCCTGCTGGGGTGTTCGCATCGCATCGAACCGGCGCACGGCGTCGGCGGCGTCGCGCTGCCCGCGCAGCTCCAGCCACGCCGCGGCAAAGCCATCCCGGCCATGCTCGGCCAGAACACGATCAATCAGGGCGTGGTCTTCCGGCCGGGAGGCGCCGACAAACGCCAGCGCGGCCGGCCCAAGGCCCAGCTCGAACAAGCGCCGCCCATCTCGGCTCACGAGATAGTAATCGCGCTTCGGCGTTGCGCCCGCGATGAGCTCGATCTGACGCGCGTTCAGGCCAAGCGCCCGGTAGAGGTCCTGAGAGTGCGGTTCGCGGGCGCGGTCATTGGGAAGGAAGATACGCGTGGCGCAGGCTTCGATAATGGTGGAAGCGATCGGCGATTGCTCGACATCGGCCAATTCCTGGCTTGCGAACACCACCGCCACATTACGTTTGCGCAGCGTCTTCAGCCAATCCTGGATCTGGTTGGCGAAGAACGCATCCTTCAGAAAGAGCCATGCCTCATCGAGGATGAGCATGGTCGGGCGTCCATCGAAGCGGCGCTCCAGGGCGTGGAACAGCACGCCCAAGACCGCGCCGGCCGCATGACGCTGACGGAGCAGCTCGTCCATTTCGAACGCTTGGACTGCGCCATGCGTAAGAGTGGAGGCGTCATGGTCGACGAGCCGGCCAAATGGACCCGCTTGCGTGTAGGGCTGGAGCGCGGCGCGCGCGCTCGCATCCTGTACGAGCGCCGAGACGAGGGTCAGCGTGCGATCTTCGCTTGGCCGCTCACTAAGGAGTTCAACAACGCGCCAAAGTTCGGCGCGCAGCTCAGGCGTCACATTCACATTGGCGGATGATATGATCCCCCCGAGCCAATCCAGCGCCCAGGCCTTGTCGTCGGCGCTTTCAAGATGTTCGAGCGGCTGCAGTCCAAGCGCTTGTTCTTCGCCGAGGTCGAAAAAGTCGCCCTTGAGACCGAGTACGGTCGCGCGCGCCGAACGGCCTTTGTCGAACAGATAGAGTTGCGCGCCGGGATAGCGCATCCATTGCGCGGCCAGCGTCGCCAGCAGCACTGATTTGCCGCTTCCCGTCGGGCCAACGATCATGGTGTGACCGACATCGCCGACATGAAGATCAAGCCGAAACGGCGTCGCGCCATCGGTGGCCGTCAGCATGAGCGGCGGACCATTGAGATGGGCGTTGCGCTCCGGGCCGGCCCAGATCGCGCTGAGCGGCAGGAGATGTGCGAGGCTTGGGCT
Source organism: Alphaproteobacteria bacterium (assembly GCA_031398975.1). Classification (GTDB taxonomy): domain Bacteria; phylum Pseudomonadota; class Alphaproteobacteria; order Caulobacterales; family Aquidulcibacteraceae; genus JAKFWI01. The sequence goes on from JANNOI010000051.1 coordinate 14,874, forward strand.
GAGCAGAACCGGCCGGCGCGCATCAGCATAAGCTTGCCCGGGCAGCGACCCGAGCCAGGCTTCCACTGCATTGACGCTTTCGACCTGAGTGACGAAGCCTAGATGTGCGTTCTGAGCGGGTTGTTCACGGGAGCTGAAACCGGGACGCTGGTGGTTGCGACGCCAACCATTCTCCTGGGAGACCCCCGTGAACGCGCACAGGAATGCCAGAACCACGCCGCATATTCGAGAGTTGATCG
>JANNOI010000052.1:0-52980 GCA_031398975.1 Alphaproteobacteria bacterium
CGATCAACTCTCGAATATGCGGCGTGGTTCTGGCATTCCTGTGCGCGTTCACGGGGGTCTCCCAGGAGAATGGTTGGCGTCGCAACCACCAGCGTCCCGGTTTCAGCTCCCGTGAACAACCCGCTCAGAACGCACATCTAGAGCGGTGCCCGATTGGATTGATTCAATCCAATCGAGAAAAACCGCTCCACATTTTAAGTTAGACCGTTTCTCGTCCGAAAACCGCGTAACACTTTTCGGGAAACGGTCTAATTGAGCTTTTTCGGCGGGATGGGGGCGAGCGCGGGCGGCAGCGGCGCCACCGGCACGCCCTCCTCCGCCATCGCCCTCGCCTCCGCGGGGGTGGCCTCGCCCCAGATCGGGCGTTCTTCGGCTTGGCCCGCATGGATCTTGCGCGCCTCGGCGGCGAAGCGCTCGCCCACATAATCGAAATTCTCGCGGATCATTTCCCGCACGCGTCCGGCCATGGCCATGGCCGAGGCGCGGGGGTCCTGCTCCGGCCGGCTCCCGGCCTTGCCTCTGGAGGGGCGCACCGCGGGGGCCATCACCGCCTTCTCCACCCGCACGTCCGCGCAGAGCGGGCACGAAATGAGGCCTTCCGCGGCCTGGCGGTCATACTCGGCGATCGAGCCGAACCAGGCTTCGAACTGATCGCCATTGCCGCACTGGAGGGCGTATCGGATCATGGGGCGGCGAAGTCCCGCAGGCTCGACCAGGCAGGCACCCGCGCGCGCGCGGCCGCGACCGCATCGAGATCGAGATCGGCCACCAGAAGTCCCGGCTCGTCATGATCCAGCGCTGCGGCCACCTCCCCCCACGGGCCTACGATCATCGACCGGCCCCAGGTGCTGCGCCCGTCCTCGTGCAGCCCCCCTTGCGCGGGGGCGAGCACGAAAGCCCCGGTCTCGATGGCGCGCGCGCGCAGGAGCGTGGCCCAATGCGCCTCCCCGGTGGGGCGGGTGAAGGCGGCCGGAACGGTCACGATCGCGGCGCCCGCCTGCGCCAACGCGCGGTAAAGTTCTGGGAAGCGCAAATCATAGCAAATGCTCAAGCCGAGCTTCACCCCCGCCGGCCCCGGCGCCGTGACCGCCTTGGCGCCGGGCGCGAAGGTGGCGGATTCGCGGTAGGCCTCGCCCGCCGCCGGCTGGGCGTCGAACAGGTGGATCTTGTCGTAGCGCGCTGTGATCTTGCCGTCGGGGCCGTACAGCAGGCTGCGGTTGAGGCCGCGCCCGTCGGGGCCTGCCACGATCGTGGAGCCCAGCAGCAGCCAAACGCCGAGTTCCGCCGCCAACCGGCCCCACGCACGGACCTCCGGGTCCTCCCCCTCCGGCGTCAGGGCGGCCAAGAGGCGGGTCCGGTCGCGGTCGAGGCGGGTGGTGCATTCGGGGGTGGCGATCAGGCGGGCGCCGGCGGCGGCGGCTTCGCGCAGCAGCGGGGTCGCGGCGGCGCGGTTGGCCCCGGGATCGATCCCGGACCGCAATTGCACCAACCCCACCCGCACCGTGCCCGCCATGCCCCCCTCTTACGCCAGCAACGGATCAAGCTCACCCTTGGCGTCCAGCGCGAGGAGCGCGTCGCAGCCCCCGATATGGGCGTCATTGATGAAAATCTGGGGATAGGTGCGCTGCCCGCCCGCGCGCTGCACCATTTCGGCGGTCTTGCCCGCGTCGAAGCCGGCCTCGATCTCCTCGAACGCGACGCCCTTTTCCCGCAGGAGCTTCATGGCGCGCGCGCAGAACGGGCAGAAGGCCTTGGTGTAGATCGTCACTTTCGCCATGGCGGTGTGCTCTCGCTTGGCGCCCGTAAACCGGGCCGCTCATAACGCCTCGTCATATAGTCGCATCCAGCGGGCGCACAACGCGCGCCAGCGTCAGCACATCCACGTGCGCCGCGCCTGCCCGCCGCAGCGCCCGCGCGCAGGCGTTAGCGGTGGCCCCCGTAGTGTACACATCGTCGATCAGCAGCACCCGGCGTCCGGCCACGCGCGCGCGCCGGTGCGGGCGCACCCGGAACGCCCCGGCCACGTTGCGCCGCCGCTGGCGCGGATCGAGCCCGGCCTGGCTCGGGCCGCCCCGCGTCCGCGCCAGGGAAAAGAGATCGACCGCGAGCCCAGTTTCGCGAGCCAGCGCCTGCGCGAGCCACGCCGATTGGTTGAAGCGCCGCGCCGCGAGCTTCCGCCAATGCAGGGGCGCCGGAACCAGCAGATCGGCCTCGGCGAGCAGGTCGGGGGCGGCGTGGGCCATCCAGGCGGCGAACACGGGCAGCCCGTCGCGCCGCCCCGCGCGCTTCAAATCGAGCGCCAGCGCCCGGGAGGCGTCATCATAGGCGAGCGCCGCGCGGGCGCGGTGAAACCGCGGGGCCCGCACCGCGCACGCCCCGCACAAAGCTTCCGGGCCCGCCTCCAGCTCGAACGGGAAACCGCAGCGAAAACAACACGGTTCGCCCAGAAACTGAAGCTGCGTCCAAAGCGCGGGCTCGATCGCGCCGGGACGCGAGACGATCCGCCGGGACAAGAGCGAGCGCGGCGGCCAGATCAGATCGCCGATCGCCGCCAGAAGCCCGCGTTTACCCCTGCGCCCGCCCACGCCATATCTCTCCCATGCCGCACGGGCCCGCCCCGCTCTTCGACCGCCGGCGCCTCGCGCTGCACCGCGCACGCGCCGCGTGCGTCCCCTTGAGCGCAAGCTTTCTGCACGCCCGGGTCGCGGAAGACCTCGCCGAACGCCTGGAGGCCGTCAACCGCGCCTTCGGAACCAGCGTGGCGCTGGGCGGGGGCCGGTTTCTGGCCCCTGCGATCGCGGCGCGCCCAGCGCTGGCGGCCCGGATCGGGCCGCTGTTCAGCCTGGACGTGACGCCGGTGGGCCTGGAGGCGGGAACGGGCGTGGCGGGGGACCCGGAAGCCTCGCCGCTGGCGCCCGGCGCCTTCGGGCTGATCGCCTCGGCGCTGTTGCTGCATTGGGCCAATGATCTGCCCGGGGCGCTGATCCAGGCGCGTGCGGCGCTGCGCCCGGACGGGCTGTTCCTGGGGGCGCTGTTCGGCGCGCGCACGCTGCACGAATTGCGCACCGCCCTGCTGGCGGCCGAGACCGAGACCAGCGGAGGGGCGGCGCTGCGCGTGGCCCCGTTTACCGAGCTGGGAGACGGCGCGGCTCTGCTGCAGCGGGCGGGCTTCGCCCTGCCCGTGGCCGATTGCGATGTCGTGACCGTGCGCTATCGCGACGTGTTCGCCCTGCTTCGGGACTTGCGGGCGATGGGCGAAACCAGCGCGCTGACGGAGCCCGGCCCGCCGCTGAAGCGCGCCGTCCTGCTGCGCCTGGGCGAGATCTACCGGGAAAGGTTCGCCGGCGCGGACGGGCGGATCCCCGCGACCTTCGAGATCGTGACGCTGACCGGCTGGGCCCCGCACGAGAGCCAGCAGCGGCCGCTGCGACCGGGCGCGGCGCAAACGCGCCTCGCCGCCGCGCTCGGGGTCGAGGAGGGCGTGCTGCCCCGGTAGAATTAAACCAGTATGTCGATCGTCTGGCCCAGCATGTCGCAGGCGGCGCGCAGCACGGAGGCGGCGGCCTTGGCCTGGCTGCGCGCCTGCGCCGCCTTGCCGAGGTCCTCGTCACGGTCGCGCGAGGGCGAGCCTGCGGCCGCGCGGGCGCTCGCCCGCTCGTAGCGGGCGGCGGCGGCCGACAGATTCTGGGCGGCGGCGGTGATCGCGATCATGGCCCCCACCTTAAATGCGCGCGGTTAAGGGCGCGCTTAAAGGGAGGGTTAACCCCTCATAGTTTCTCCGACAGCCGAATCGCCACGCGGCAGCCGAAGCGAATCGCCGCCGCCAGTACCGGATAGCCGAAGGCCTCGGTCGCGCCCGCGCGGAGCGCGGTGTCGCGGTGGCCGGCCTCGTCGGCGCGAAAACGCTCGATCACCTCTTTGAGCGCGGGGTCGTGGTCGCCCAGCTCCGCCGCCTGGGCGGCGTAATGCGCCTCGATCACCTCCTCGACCGCGGCGGTGCAGGCATGGGCCGCACGTTCCCCCAGCAACGCCGTGCCCGCGCCCAGCGCAAAGCCCGCCACCCGCCAGACCGGCGCCAGCGCCGTAGGCCGCACGCCGCGCTCGCGCACCAGGCGATCGAAGGTGGCGAGGTGGGCCGCCTCGCCCGCTTCCATCTCCGCGATCAGGGCTGCGGTCTGCGCTGTGGCGGGCGTGCGCTCGAACACCGCGCGCTGGCCGCGATAAATCTGAACGGCGCCGAACTCCCCGGCGTGGTCCACGCGCACCATCTCCTCGAGGCGGCTGCTCTCGCCGGGCCCACGCGGGCGGGGGCGTTCGGGTTCAGTCGCGGTCTTCGCGGGCATGGTCTTCTCCTGCCGGGCGCGGGGTCATTGCGGCCGCAAAGCTCAGGCCCGCCAAGGCCGCCGATATCAACGCATTATACCCTGCCATAGATACGCCGAGCAGCCGCCACGCCGCCTCGTCGCAGGCCACCACCACCTCCCGCTTGTCCAGCGCGTCGAGCACGGCGGCCCCGGTCAGGTCCTCAAGCCCCCCGCCTCCCGCACACGCCCCGGGGCCCGGCCAGAACCCCCATTCCACGCCCGCATGGTAGCCCGCCACCACCGCGCCGACGAGAAACAAGAGCCCGAGCAACGCGCAGCCCGCCTGGCGCAGCCGCTGGCGCGCGGGCGCGCGGGAGAGCGCGGCGTACCCCGCAAGCGTCAGGCTCGCCAAGCCGAGGGCCGCCCAGTAGAGCTCGCGCTGGCGGTGGCACAAGGGGCAGGGCGCGTAGCCGCCGAAGCGCTCGAACGCATGCGCCGCGCCCAGCATCAATGCCGAGGCTGCGAACGCCGCCACCGGCCAGGCCACGGGCCAGGCCAAGCGCGCGGCGAAGGGCAAGAGGCGTCCGGCTTCAGCCATTGTTTATCCTCGCCCGTCACCTTGAGCCTGTGGGCCGGGCGAAGCGCTGCGGCGCGGCGACGCGCCGGCGCAGGATCCCGCTCCCGCCCTAGCGCGCGAACCAGGGCGCGGCCTCGGCCAGCCAGGCCTCCGCAAAGGGCGCCCCCAGCGCCAGCCCGGCCAGGATCGTGCCGATGAACGCCGCCCACGCGGCCCCCAGCGCAACGCCGATCACCAGCGCCAGCCCATCCCGCTCCAAAAGCCCAAGGCCCAGCAGAACCAGCGTGAGCGCCGGCAGCAGCGCCGGCAGCGAGGCGAGCAGCCCCCCCGCGCACAGCACCCCCACAAGCCCGGCCGACCAGCGCGCCGCGGCGGCCAGCGCGCCGTAGCGCGGCTTGAACACCCGCTCAATCCAACCGAGCGCGACGAGCGCCCCGCCGGAAACGCTTGTGGGCACAGACGCTGCAGCCGGCTTTTCCGCCCAAGCCCGGGGGGCGGGCAGCGCCAGGCGTCCCGCCAGCAGGCGCGCCCCGATCACGAGGACGGCCGCGCCCAGGATCTGGGGCCACACCACGCGCAGCGGGATCAAGGCCAGCACGCCCAACACCGCCAGCGCCGCGCCCGATCCGCGCGCGCCCAAAAGATCAAGCCAGGCGCGACGCGACATCCCCTCGCCTTGCGCGAGCGTGCGGGCGAGCACCCCGCTCGCCGTTTCCTCCGCCGCGATCATCTGCCCTCTCAGTGCAATTGCGACGCCGCCGCCACGCCCACCACCAGCAACACCGCCACCCCCGCCGTTACAATCCCGATGCGCTTTTCGATCACGGGCGCGATCGAGGGTCCGAACGTCTTGAACAGCCACGCCACCAGGAAGAAGCGAAGGCCCCGGGTGATCAGGCAGGCCACGACGAAGATCGGCAGCGAAAACGCCATCGCCCCGGAAATGATGGTCACGAGCTTGAACGGGATCGGCGTCAGGCCCTTCAGGAAGATGAAGGCCGCGCCCCATTCGTCGTAGAAGGCCCGCAGGCTATCGGCTTTGCCCGCATAGCCGAACAGCGAGATGATGAAATTACCGACCGATTCGAACAGGAAAAAGCCGATCGCATAGCCCAGCAATCCCCCCAGCACCGAAGCGATCGTGCACAGGGCCGCATAGCTCCACGCCTTTTCCGGCCGCGCCACGCACATGGGCGCGAGCATCACGTCCGGCGGGATCGGGAAAAAGGAGCTTTCCGTAAAGGAAACGATCGCCAGCGCCGGCGCGGCGCGGGGCCCGGCGGCGAGCTTCAGAAGATCCTGGTACCATTTGCGCAGCATGGCGGCCCCCTTGCGTCCTGGTTGCATTTCTTGTGCCGCAGACACAGCCTAGCGCACGCGCACCGCGATGCCGTATCCGCCCCCACCCCGCAAGCCTCGTCTCTGTAAGAAGGTGGGCCCGGACCACGGGCTAGGCGCCGCTTCGCCCCTCGAGCGCCGCGATCGCGCTGGCCAGGGCGATCGTGCGGCGGGCCATATCGAGGTGCAGCCGCTCCGTCATGCGTCCCTCCACGCTCAGCACGCCCTTGCCGGCATTGGCGGGATCGGCGAAGGCCGCGATCACGGCGCGGGCGCGGGTGATTTCGGCCGCCGGGGGGGCGAAGGCGGCGTTGCAGGGGGCGATCTGGCTCGGATGGATCAGGCTCTTGCCGTCGAACCCGAGCACGGACCCTTGCAGGCATTCCGCCGCGAAACCCGCCTCATCCTTGAGATCGCCGAACACCGCGTCGATCACGCCGAGGCCGAAGGCGCGCGCGGCCAGCACGGTCAAGGACAGCGCCGGCACGAAGGCGAACCGATCGGGGGTCAAAACCGCCCGGCTTTCCTTGGCGAGATCGTTGGCCCCGACGACGAGAACGGAGAGCCTCGTACCCGCCGCCGCGGCGATGGCGCGGATATCGAGGATCGCCAGCGGCGTCTCGATCATCGCCCACAAGGCCGCCTCCGGCGGGTAGCCCATCCGGTCCATGCGCGCGGAGGCCTCGCCCACGTCCGCGGGCGCGTTCACCTTCGGAAACAAGAGCCCATCCGCTCCCGCGCCCGCGAAAGCCGCCACATCGTCTGCGCCCCAGGGGCCCGCGAGCGCATTGACCCGCACCACTTTCTCCCGCCCGCCATAGCCCCCGTGCGCCAGCGCGGCCAGGACGGCGCGGCGCGCCTCCGGCTTGGCCTCCGGGGCCACGGAATCCTCCAGATCAAAGATCAGCGCGTCGGCGGGCAAGGCGCGCGCCTTCTCCAGCGCCTTGGCGGAGGCGCCGGGCAGGTACAGCACGGACCGGCGCGGTCGGATCGTCTGCATGGGCCCAAGACCTCGCTTGCCGGACGCCGCGGGAGCGGCGACAAACGCCGGAGAGGCCCATGAAAACCGTGCTGAGCATCCAATCGCAAGTGGCCGGCGCGCGGGTGGGCAATTCGATCGCCGCCTTTGCGCTCGAACGGCTGGGCGTTCAGGCCCTGCAAATTCCCACCACCCTCTATGGCCGCCGGCCCGACCGCGGCCCCCCGGGCGGCGCCCCGGTTCCCGCAGAGACCATGGCCGCCCTTCTTGACGCGCTCGACGCCGACGGCCGGCTTCCGGAGATCGACGCCGTACTCTCGGGCTATCTCGCCGCGCCCGACCAGGCGGCGATCGTGCGCGCGGCCGCCATGCGGGTGCGGGCCGCCAACCCGCAGGCGCTTTATGTCTGCGATCCGGTGATGGGCGATGAGGCGTCCGGCCCTTACGTGGCGCCGGGGGTGGCGGCGGCGATCGCGGAACTGCTGGTCCCCGAGGCGGACCTGATCACGCCCAATCTCTGGGAATTGGAGGCGCTGGCCGGGGCCCCGTGCCGCGACCTCCCCGCCGCGCTGGCGGCCGCGCACGCGTTGGGCCGGGCCGTGCTGGTGACGTCGGCGCCCAGCGAGACGGGCGTCGGCGTGCTCTACCGCGATGGCGGGGAGGCTTGGCTCGCGGAGACCCCGCGCTCCGCGGGCGCACCGAAGGGGGCGGGCGATCTGATCGCGGCGTTGTTTCTGGCCCACCGGCTGAACGGGCGCAGCGCCCCGGAAAGCCTAGAGGCCGCCGCCGGGGCGACCTATGACGTGATCGTGCGCTCGCACGCCGCCGGCCGCGGCGATCTGGACGTGGTGGCGGCGCAGGCCTTGCTCGGCGACCCGCAAACCCGGCCGAACGCGCGGGCCTTGGCTTTGGAGGGCGCCGATGGGCGATGAACGGATCGAAGGGTTCGTGGCGCCGGGGTTCGAGCCGGTGCGGGACGCATTCGCGCAGAATTTCGCCGAGGGGCTGGAGCTGGGCGCAGGCTTTGCGGCGACGCTCGACGGGGAGACGATCGTCGATCTGCACGGAGGCTACGCCGACCGCAACCGCGAACACCCCTGGACGCCGGACACGCTGGTTCCGGTTTTCTCCACCACCAAGCCGATCGCGGCGCTGGTTGTGGCGCTCCTGGTGGAGCAGGGAAAGCTCGTCTATGACGCGCCGGTGGCGGCGCTGTGGCCGGATTTCGCCGCCCATGGCAAACAGGACGTGAGCCTCGCGCAGGCGCTGTCCCACCAGGCCGGCGTGCCCGGCTTCCCGGACCGGATCGACCCCGCTTTGTGGCTCGATCCCCCCGCGCTCGCAGCAGCGCTGGCGGGGCTTGCGCCAATGTGGCCGCCGGGGACCGCCAACGGCTATCATCCGCTCACCTTCGGCTATATCGCGGGCGAAATGGTGCGCCGCGCCAGCGGGGCCACGCTGGGGACCATCCTGCGCGAGAGGCTCTGCGCGCCGAACGGCGTCGATTTCTGGATCGGGCTGCCGGAGGCCGAGCATGAACGCTGCGCGGACGTCGCGCGTCCGGCGCTGGCGCCGAGCCTGGGCGCGGCGACGCCCGAAAAGCGGGCGGCGTTCCTGACCCCCTGGGCCGCGCCCAACCGCGCCGCACCCGCCTGGCGCACCGCCGAAATCCCCTCCGCGAACGGCCATGGCACGGCGCTGGCGGTGGCGCTTCTCTATGCGGTGCTGGCCCGGGGCGGGCTGTTGGGCAAGCAGACGCTGCTTTCGCCCGCGACCTTCGAGGCCTTTACGCGCGAGCGCGTCCGCGGGCCGGACAAAGTGCTGCCCAACGAGATGGCCTATGCCGCCGGGCCGATGCGCAACAGCAACCTCTTTTACGGTCCCAATCCCAATACGCTCGCGCATGCGGGCTGGGGCGGATCGATGGGGCTGGCCGATCCCGACCGGGGCCTTTCGAGCGCCTATGTGATGAACAAGCAATCCAACCAGCTACAGACCGACGCGCGCGCTCAGCGCCTGATCGCTGCGCTATACGGCTGCCTGTAGCGCCTGTCGTCAGACGGGGGGCGGAGGCGCCTCGCGGGCCTTGCGGTCGCGGTTGAGGGCGTCGGCGGAGAAGCAGGCCAGGCCGATCCAGATCAGCGTGAAGCTCGCCGCGTGCAACGCCGTGAACGGCTCTCCCCACAAGAGGCCGAGCAGGAATTGGCCGGTGGGCGCGATGTATTGCAGCATGCCGAGCGTGGCGAAGCGCACCCGCCGCGCGGCGAGGGAGAAGAGGATCAGCGGCGTGGCGGTGGCCGGACCCGAGAGCGCAAGCAGCGCCATGTTGGCGGCGCTATCGTCGGTTTTAAGCCCGCTCGTGTGCGCCACCCACGCGAGCAGCGCGCCGGCCGGGAGAACGAGCACCAAGGTCTCCACCAGCAGCCCGACGGCGGCGGGCACCGGCGTCTGTTTGCGCACAAGCGCATAGACCGACCAGGTGGCGCAGAGCCCGATGGCGATCCAGGGCGGCGCGCCCAGCGCCAGCCCCATCACCACCACGCCCACGCCCGCCAGCGCCAGCGCGGCGAGCTGGGCCCGCGAGATCCGCTCCCGGAACAGCGCAACGCCCAGGCCCACCCCCACGAGCGGGGCGAGGAAATAGGCGAGCGAGCCTTCCAGCAGCCGCTCCTGCGCCACCGCCCAGACAAACAGCCCCCAATTGACCAGGATGAACACCGCCGAAACGCACAGCGCGCCGAGCACGGGCGGACGCAGCGCGGCGCGCACCTCGCGGAGGCCCCGGCGCCAGCCGCTCGTGGCCGCGATCGCCACAAGCGCCGCAGGGATCGTCCAGAAAATCCGCAAGGCCAGCACTTCCAGCGGATCGGCGAATTCCACCAGGCGCAAATAGGCCGGCAGGATCCCCCAGGCCGCATAGGCCCCGATCGCGGCGATCACCCCCACCCGGACGGGATCGCGGGCGCCTTCGGGCGTCGAAACGACACTTGTCATGACGCTTTCCTTCCCAAGCGACGCCGGCGGGGAGCTTTAAGCGCTGGGCGGGCCGCGGCAAAGGTGAGATCGCGCCGCGCTTGGCGCGGTGCGCGGGGCGGTGGTAGGTTTTGGGGTGGACAAGGCGATCCTCACCTGGGCGCAGCGGGAAGCTTTGGCGCTTGAGCGCCGCCGCGCGGCGGTGGCCGCAGCGCGCGCAAACCTCGCCGCCGAGGCGGCCCGGCAGCGACCTCGACCTCCTGGCGGACGGCCCCCTGACGCTCGCCTGGGCCGCCAACGGCATCTGCGCCGCCCACGATCTCGTCGCCGCCGTCACCCCCTGGGCCTGGGCGAGCGACGCCCTGCGCGCCCGCGCCGTGCGCGACGCGATCGTGCTGTCATGAACGCCGAACTCTGGTCCGACATATTGGCCGACGTAACCGAGGCCGAGACCCATTTTCGCGCCGCGGCCCGGATCGCAAGCGACCTTCCGCTCACGGACGTGGCGGCGCGGCTTCTGCGGAGTGAACTGGAAGCCTTCCGCGCTGCGCTGCAGGGCTAGGCTTCAGGCCGCCAGCCGCTTGAACAGGCCACGATTGAGCATGAGTTCGGCGATCTGCACCGCGTTCAGCGCCGCGCCCTTGCGCAGATTGTCGCTCACCACCCAGAGCGACAAGCCGTTATCGACGGTGGGATCGGTGCGGATGCGGCTGACATAGGTGGCGAACTCACCCACGCTTTCCACCGGGGTGATGTAGCCCTCGTCCTCGCGCTTGTCGATCACCACCACGCCGGGGGCCTCGCGCAGGATGGCGCGCGCCTCTTCGTCCGTGATCGGGTGTTCGAACTCGATGTTCACCGCCTCGCTATGGCCCACGAACACGGGCACGCGCACGCAGGTCGCGACCAGCTTGATCTTGGGATCGAGGATCTTCTTCGTCTCCACCATCATCTTCCATTCCTCCTTGGTGAAGCCGTCCTCCATGAACACGTCGATGTGGGGGATCACGTTGAAGGCGATCTGCTTGGTGAAGTGCTCCTTGACCAGTTCGTCATTGACGAAGATGGCGCGCGTCTGAGTCCAGAGCTCGTCCATCGCGTCCTTGCCCTTGCCGGACACCGATTGGTAGGTGCTTACCACGACGCGGGTGATCGTGGCGCGGTCGTGCAGGGGCTTCAGGGCCACCACGAGCTGGGCGGTGGAGCAGTTCGGGTTGGCGATGATGTTGAGCTTGGCGAAATCGCGCACCGCATCGGGGTTCACCTCCGGCACGATCAGCGGCACGCGCGGGTCCATCCGCCAGGCGGAGGAATTGTCGATCACCACCGCCCCGGCCGCGCCGATCCGGGGGGACCATTCCTTCGACACCGCGCCGCCCGCGCTCATCAGCACCAGATCGACGCCGGCGAAATCGAAGGTCTCGAGGTCTTTGCATTTCAGCGTGCGGTCCCCGTAGGACACCTCCTTGCCCACCGAGGCCCGCGAAGCGATGGCGTGGACCTCGTCGGCCGGGAAAAGACGCTCCTCCAGGATGGCGAGAATTTCGCGCCCGACATTGCCGGTCGCGCCGACCACGGCCACGCGCAAACCCATGATGCTTACTCTCCTCGCCGCCCCGCGCGGCGCTTTAGTATTGGCGGTGTCTACAGGAAGCCGCCCGCGTCTCCAAGCGCGGCCGCGATTTTGCGCGTCTCCGTCGCCTCAAAGCCGCGCCGCCACCGCCTCCCCCATCGCGCGGGTGGAGAGATCTCCGCCGAGATCGCGGGTCCGCGCCCCGGCCTCGAGCGCGCCCTGCACCGCCCGGGTCACCCGGTCCGCCGCCTCCGGCCAGCCCAGCGAAAGCCGCAGCGCCATCGCCAGCGACAGGATCGCCGCGAGTGGATTGGCGAGCCCCTTGCCCGCAATGTCGGGCGCGCTGCCATGCACGGGTTCGTAGAGCCCGGGCTTCCCCGGCGCGCCGAGCGCGGCCGAGGGCAGGAGCCCGATGGAGCCGGTGGCCATCGCCGCCTCGTCGGACAGGATGTCGCCGAACAGATTGTCGGTGACGATCACGTCGAATTGCTTGGGCGCGCGCACGAGCTGCATGGCGCAGGTATCGGCGAGGATGTGCTCCAGGCGCACGTCGGGATATTCTTCGGCGTGGAGGGCCGTAACTTCCTCTTTCCAGAGCAGGCCCGTCTCCATCACATTATGCTTTTCCGCCGAGTGGACGAGGCTGCGGCGCGCGCGCGCGCTCTCAAACGCCACCCGCGCCACGCGCCGGATCTCCGCTGACGTATAGACCTGCGTGTCCACCGCCCGCCGCCCGCCGCCGGGCAGCGCCTCCACCCCCCGCGGCGTGCCGAAATAGACGCCCCCGGTAAGCTCGCGGACGATCAGAATGTCGAGGCCCGCCACCAGCTCGCGCTTCAGGCTCGAGGCGTCGGCCAGCGCGTCAAAGCACAGGGCCGGGCGCAGATTGGCGAACACCTCCATCTCCGACCGCAAGCGCAGGAGGCCTGCCTCCGGGCGGCGATCGCGCGGGGCGTTGGCCCATTGCGGCCCGCCGACTGCGCCCATCAGCACCGCGTCGGCGGCCTTCGCGTCCGCCACCACCTCGTCGGTGATCGGCACGCCGCGCTGGTCGATGCTGGCGCCGCCGAACAGGCCCTCCTCGACCGCAAGATCGAGCCGCAGCGCGGCGAGCACCCGGCGCACCTCGGCGATCACTTCGGGGCCGATCCCGTCGCCGGGGAGGAGGAGGAGCGTCTTGGTCATCAGGCTTTCTCTGCGTGGGCGATGTCGTAGAGCGTCAGGTCCCGGCCGTGCACGCCGAGCTCCTGGTAGCGCGCCCGCCACGCCGCCATGTGCGCGCTGGCGCGATGGGCGGCGAGGGCTTCGGCGTCCTGGAACAGCTCGAAAATCCGCAAGAGCCCCGGCTCCAGCGCGTCATGGGCGTAGGAATAGCCGAGGCAGCCCGGCTCGGCCCGGGTGGCCTCGACGAGCGCGGCGATGTGGGGGGCGGCCGCCGCGAGCCTTTCCGGGGGCATGCGGATCGCGCCGGCGAGGATGATCATGCTTTGGTCCCATGGCCCGATATGACACTCTGCGCGCCGAGGACTTGGACATGAACACGATCGACCGCGTCAAGATCGCGCCCGAAGAACCCCCGGGGGGCGAGCCCACGGAGTGGCTGTGGACGGTGGACGAGGTGCTGGGCCTTTCCAAGGCCGGCTTTCTCCGCGAGGGCGCGCGCGTCGAGCTGATCGATGGAAGGCTGGTGGAGATGGCGTCCGAGGGCTGGGAGCACGCGCGCTGCAAGGCGAAGACGCACCAATGGCTCAACCGCGTGATCGACGCCGATCCTGCGCTGCGCGCGGCCTGGCTCGTGTTTGCGGGGCCGTTCGTGAAGCTGGACCTCCGCCGGGGCTTGGAGCCCGATACGCTGGTGGCGGACGCCAACGTGCGCGCGCGCCTGCACGGCCAGGGCGATATCGCCCTGGCGGTAGAGACGGCGGTGCGCTCGGCCGGCTACGATCTGGGCCTCAAGCGCAGCCTCTATGCGGAGGCGGGCGTGCGCGAGCTTTGGATCGTCCTGCCGATCGCGCAGACGGCCCTCCTCTGCCGCGACCCGGTGGAGGGGGCGTATCGGAACGTGACAGAAGTCGGACCCGAGGACCGGCTCTCGCCGCTGTTCGCCCCGCACGCGTCGGTGCTGCTGGGAGAGCTGCTGGATTGAGCCCGCGCGCTCCGGCCTTACGGGGCCCAGGGCTGGGAGCGCCGCCGGCGCTCCTCGAACGCTTCGATGGCGGGGGCGCGGGCCAGGGTTAGGGCGATATCGTCGAGGCCGTGCAGCAATTTCTGCTTGCGGCCGGGATCGATATCGAAGGCGAACGTCTTTCCCGAGGGGGCGGTTACGGTCTGGGCCTCTAGATCGATCGTGAAAAGGTGGTTGCCCCCGCGCGCCTCGCCCGTCAGCTCCGCCACCGAAGCCTTCGGCAAGGCCAGCGGCAGGACGCCGTTATTGAAGCAATTATTGTAGAAGATATCGGCGAAGCTTGGCGCAATGACGCAGGTTATCCCGAAGTCGAGCAGCGCCCAGGGCGCGTGCTCGCGGCTGGACCCGCAGCCGAAATTCTCCCCCGCGATCAGCACCCCCGCCCCGCGATAGAGGCCCTGGTTGAGCACAAAATCGGGCTTCTCCCGGCCCGCCTCGTCATAGCGCAGATCGTGCAGCAGCCCCTTGCCCAGCCCCGTCCGCTCGAGCGTCGAGAGGTATTGCTTGGGGATGATCTGGTCGGTGTCGATATTGGCGATCGGCAGGGGCGCGGCGATCGCGGTGAGGGTGGTGAAGGGCTTCATGGGGCGGGTCTAATCGCTGCGGGGGGCGGGGGCCAGCTTTCGAACGTCCGTCAACGCGCCGGTGACGGCGGCGGCGGCGGCCATGGCGGGGCTGAGCAGGTGGGTGCGCCCGCCGCGGCCCTGGCGGCCCTCGAAATTGCGGTTGGAGGTGGAGGCGCAGCGCTCCCCGGGGGCGAGCCTGTCGGGGTTCATGCCGAGGCACATGGAGCAGCCAGGCTCGCGCCACTCGAAGCCTGCGGCCTCGAATACCCGGTCAAGCCCCTCCGCCTCCGCCTGCGCGCGCACGGGCCCCGAGCCCGGCACCACCATGGCGCGCACGCCGGGGGCGACGCGCCGCCCGGCCGCGATCGCGGCGGCGGCGCGCAGGTCCTCGATGCGGCCATTGGTGCACGAGCCGATGAACACGCGCTGCACCGGCACGCCCTCCAGCGGCTGGCCGGCTTCCAAACCCATATAGGCGAGCGCGCGGGCGGCGCTTTCGCGTGCCGTCTCGTCGGCGATCGTCGCGGGATCGGGCGTGCGCGCATGGATGGGGACGGCCTGGTCCGGGCTCGTTCCCCAGGTGAGGGTGGGGGCGATGGCGGCGCAATCGATCCGCACCACCTTGTCCCAGACGGCGTCGGGATCGGAACGGAGCGTGCGCCAATAGGCGAGCGCCTGCGCCCAGGCGGCCCCCGTGGGCGCCGCGGGGCGGCCTTCGAGATAGGCGAAGGTGGTTTCGTCGGGCGCGATCAGGCCGGCGCGCGCGCCCGCCTCGATCGACATGTTGCAGATGGTCATCCGGCCCTCCATCGAGAGCGCCTCGATCGCGGGCCCGGAATATTCGATCGCATGCCCCTGGCCGCCGGCCGCGCCGATCTCGGCGATGAGGGCGAGCACCATGTCCTTCGCGGTGACGCCGGGGCCGAGCGCGCCCTCGAACCGCACCGCCATGTTCTTCGCCTTCCGCGCGCGCAGCGTCTGGGTGGCGAGCACGTGCTCCACCTCGCTCGCGCCGATGCCGTGGGCGAGCGCGCCGAACGCCCCGTGGGTCGCGGTGTGGCTGTCGCCGCAGACGATGAACAGGCCCGGCTGGGTGCGCCCCTGTTCGGGGCCGACCATGTGGACGATGCCGTTCTGCTTGTGGCCCATCGGGAAGAAGGCGATGCCGTGCTCGGCGACATTGCTGGCGAGCGCCGCCAATTGCGCGCGCGCCTCGGGGTCGGAGACGGCCTCAACGCCGCGCGCCTGGCCTTCGGTGGGGGTGTTGTGATCGGCCGTGGCGAGCGTCAGGTCCGGCCGGCGCACGCGCCGCCCCGCCGCCTTGAGCCCCGCGAACGCCTGCGGCGTCGTGACCTCGTGGATGAGGTGGAGGTCCACATAGAGCAGGGAGGCGCCGTCCGGCTCCTCGCCCACGACGTGGGCCTGCCAGATCTTGTCGTAAAGAGTGCGCGCCATGGGCGCGATGTAGGCAATCCGCCAACCTCTGCGCAAGCGCCGCCGCGCTTCAGGCGAGGCCTTCGCCCTCCCAGGCCACCGGCCCGGTCATCAGCACATGGCCGTCAACGGCGCGCCATTCGATGGTGAGTTCCCCGCCATCGAGCACGAGCGCGGCTTTCCGATCGGCATGGCCCGCGCGGACGGCGGCGACCAGGGCCGCGCAGGCGCCGCTGCCGCAGGCGCGCGTGAGCCCCGCTCCGCGCTCCCACACCCGCAGGCGCAGCCGGTCCCGCGCCAGCACCTGCACGAAGCCGGCATTGACGCCCTCTGGGAAGAAGGGGTCGCGCTCGATCCCAGGGCCGATCGTGCGCACCGGCACCGCCTCAATATCGGCCACGAAGAAGACGGCGTGCGGATTGCCCATATTCACCCCGCCCGGCCCCTCGAGCCTGCCCCCGTCGGGCAGGGCGGCGGCATAATTGAGGCGCACCGTGTCCATCGCGCGCGCGACCGGGATTTCATCCCAGGCGAGGCGCGGCGCGCCCATATCGACCGTCACGGCGCCCCCGGCGGCGGGGGCGGCGCCCAGCACGCCGGCGCGCGTCTCGAGAGCGACTTGATCCTTCCCGCTTTCGCCCAGGAGCAGCCAGGCCACGCACCGCGCCCCGTTGCCGCACGCCCCGACCTCCGAACCATCGGCGTTCCAGATGCGCATGAAGGCGTCCGCGCGCGCCGACGGCTCGATCGCGATCACCTGGTCGAAGCCCTGCCCCCCGGCGGCCACCGCGCGCGCGGCCGCGGGCTCGAGCGCGAGCCCGCCCTGGGCGCGCGCGTCGAAGATCGCAAACCGATTGCCCGCGCCGCTCATCCGGAAGCTTCTCATGGCGCGAACCTAGGCGCGCGCGGCGCACAAAGCGAGAGCGCGCGGGGCGGGGGGCTTGGCGGGGCTTGGCCTATCTGCTTGGGTGGCGGCGATGGCTTTCCCGCGCCTCCGCTTTCTCCTTCCTTTGGCGGGCGCGCTGTTGGCGCTCACAGCGGCTTGCACCACGATGACCTCCGGCCCACACACGCCCGTGGCCGCCGCCCCCGGCGCGCCTGCCTCTCCTGCGCAGGGCGAGGTCGATCCCTTCCTCTGGCTCGAGGAGGTCGAGAGCCCGCGCGCGCTCGATTGGGTGCGCGAGCGAAACCGGCGCAGCCTCACAGCACTCGAGGCCGATCCCCGTTTCGCGCCCGCGGAGGCCGCCGCGCGCGCCATCTTGAATTCGAAGGAGCGCCTGGCGCTGGGCCCCATCCGGGACGGGCACGTCTATAATTTCTGGCAGGACGAGGCGAATGTCCGAGGCGTCTGGCGACGCAGCCCGCTTGCGGACTATGCGCGCGGCGCGCCGGTCTGGGAGGTCCTGCTCGATATCGATGCGCTCGCCGCCGCGGAGGGACGCAATTGGGTGTTCAAGGGCGTGGAATGCCTCGAGGGCGATCCGCGCCGCTGCCTCGTGGCCCTTTCCGACGGCGGCAAGGACGCAAAGCTCTGGCGCGAGTTCGACCCGACGACCAGGACCTTCCCCGCCGGCGGCTTCTCCATCCCCGAGGCGAAAAGCAGCCTCGCCTGGGCGGACGCCGATACGCTGATCCTCGCCACCGATTGGGGCCCCGGCACGCTGACGGCGAGCGGCTATCCCTTCGTGCTCAAGCGCCTCGCGCGCGGGGAGGGGCTCGAGGCGGCGCGCGAGATCCTGCGCGGCGCGCCCCAGGACGTCGCCGTCTTCGCCGCCCATGTGCAGGACGAAGCCGGCCGGCGCGTGCTCCTTGGCGTGCGGGCGCAGACCTTCTTCACCTCCACCGTCTTCACCCTCGAAAGCGCGGGCCCGCGCGCGCTCGCCCTGCCGCCGCGGGCGAGTGTGCGGGGGCTCCATGAGGGCGAGCTTCTGTTCACGATCGAGGAGAATTGGCGGGGGCTGAAACAGGGCGCGCTCGCCTCCGTGCCGCTGGCCCAGGCGCACGCGCCCGACGCGCCCTTGCGCGTCCTGTTCGCGCCCGGCCCGCGCGAGGCGATCGAGGAGGTGGCGGCCACCCGCGCGGGCGTGCTGACCGCCGAGACGGACACGGTGCGCGGGCGCCTGATGCGCCATGCGTTCCAAGGCGGCGTCTGGAAGCGGGAGGCGGTGCGCCTGCCCCCCGGCGGGGCGGTGCAGATCGCGGCGGCCTCGCCCGAGACGGCCCAGGCCTTCGCGCTCACCGAGGATTTCGCGACGCCCCAGACACTGCACGCGATCGATTCCGCAACCGGCGCGGCGCGCCCGATCCGCTCCCTGCCCGCTTTGTTCGACGCGTCGGGCCTGGAGACCCGCCAGTACGAGGCCGTGAGCAAGGACGGGACGAAAATCCCCTATTTCGTGGTGTCGAACCCCGCCAAGGCCAAGCAGGACGGGCAGGCCCCGACGCTGCTTTACGGCTATGGCGGCTTCCAGGTCTCGATCCCCCCCGCCTATTCGCCGGTGCGCGGCAAGCTCTGGGCGGAGGCGGGGGGCGTTTTCGTGCTGGCCAATATACGCGGCGGGGGCGAGTTCGGCCCGGCCTGGCACCAGGCGGGCCTGAAGACGAAGCGCCAGGTCGTCTATGACGATTTCATCGCCGTGGCCGAGGATCTGATCGCCCGCAAGATCACCTCGCCTCGCCGGCTCGGCATCATGGGCGGTTCCAATGGCGGGCTGCTCATGGGCGTGATGCTGACGCAGCGGCCCGAACTGTTCCACGCCGCCGTCGTGCAGGTGCCGCTGCTCGACATGCTGCGCTTTCACCTGCTTCTGGCAGGCGCTTCCTGGGTGGACGAGTACGGCTCGCCGGAAATCCCGGAGGAGCGCGCCTTCCTCGCGCGGCTTTCGCCCTACCACAATCTGGCCGCGCGCAAGGATTTCCCCGTCCCGTTCCTCGTCACCTCCACGAAGGACGACCGCGTCCATCCCGGCCATGCGCGGAAATACGCCGCCAAGCTCGAGGCGCTGGGCCTGCCTTATCTCTATTACGAGAACATCGACGGCGGCCATTCCGCGGACGCAAACCTCGCCGAGCGCGCCCGCCGGCAGGCGCTGGAATACACCTATCTGAAGCAGAGGCTGTTCGATTGAGCGCCGATCCGGTTTCCGCCCCGGCCCCCGGCGAGGCGGGCCTCGAACGCCGGATGGGGCCGGCCATGCTCGCCTTTTACGGCCTGGGCTCGATGTTGGGGGCGGGCGTCTATGGGTTGATGGGCAAGGCGGCCGGCGTGATGGGGGCGGCGGTCTGGGCGGCGTTTTTGGTGGCGATGGCGGCGGCGCTGCTGACCGGGCTTTCCTACGCCGCGCTCGGCGCGCGCTACCCCAGGGCCGGGGGGGCCTCCTATGTCGTGGGCCGGGCCTTTAAGCGTCCTGCCTTGAGCTACGCCGTGGGGCTTGCGGTGGTGGCTTCGGGGCTTTCCTCCATGGCCACGGGATCGAAGGTGGTGGCCGCGAACCTGCAGGAGCTGTTCGGCTGGGCGGCGGCGCCGGTCTATCTGATCGCTGCGGTGTACCTCGCCTTGCTGGCGGGGCTGGTCTGGCGGGGCTTGAGCGAATCGCTCTGGGTGAACGCGCTGTGCACTGTCGTGGAGGTTTTGGGGCTGCTGGCGGTGATCGTTTTCGGGGCGCGCTTTCTGGGCTCCGCCGATCTCACGGAGCTGCCGGCCGCGACCGCGGAGCCCGCGATGATCACCGTCCTGCTGGCGCAGGGCGCGGTGTTGACCTTCTTCGCCTTCATCGGCTTCGAGGATACGCTGAACGTGGCGGAGGAGGTGAAGGACCCTGCGCGGTCCCTGCCGATCGGCATCCTGGCGGCCATGGGCGCGGCGACGCTCATTTATATCGGCGTGGCGGTTACGGCGGTTTCGGTGGTCCCCTGGCGGGAACTCGCCGCCGCGCCCGCGCCGCTCGGGGCGGTGATGGCGCGCGCCGCGCCCTGGCTGCCGCCCACGACCTATACGATCATCACGATCTTTGCGGTGGCCAACACCGCGCTCATTAACTTCATCATGGGTTCGCGGCTGGTGTACGGCATGGCGCGGCAGGGCTTGCTGCCGCGCTGGCTCGGCGCGGTCGATCCCGCCCGCCGCACGCCGCACCGCGCCGTCGGCGCGGTTCTCTTGGTGGCGCTGGCGATCGCGGCCATGGGGGATGTGTCCCAGCTGGCGGCGGCCACGGTGCTGCTGCTGCTGACGGTGTTCGTGCTGATGAACGTGGCGCTGCTCACGCTCCAGCGCCGGCCGGGCGAGGCGCGCGGGCCGTTCGAGCCGCCGGCCTTCGTGCCCGCTTTGGGGGCGCTGATCTGCGGGGCGCTGCTGCTGGTGCGCTCCTTCTCCGGGGATATCCGCGCGCCTCTGATCGCGGGCGGGCTGGTCTTGGCGGCGCTCGCGCTGTACGTCCTCACGCGGGAGACATCCGCCAAACTGGCTGGCGAGGGCGAGGCGTCGTGAGCATCGTGGGGCGGCTGATCATTATCGGGCTGGCGGTTCTGCTGGCGGGGGCGATCGCGTTCGCCTCCCTGCGCACGGAATCGCTCCTCGACTTCTGGTACCAGGCCGAAGCCCTGGCGGAGCAGCCCTGGGGGCTCGTCGCGCTGGTGGATCTCTATGTCGGGTTCGCCTTCATCACCTTCATCATCGTTCTGACCGAAGGCTCGCTGCTGGCGGGCCTGCTCTGGGCCGCGCCGATCTTCGTGCTGGGCAATATCTGGACCGCGCTCTGGCTGCTGTTGCGCCTGCCGGCCCTGACCGCACGCCTCACCCGCCCGCCGGCGTAAGGAACGCGGCCGCCATCGCGGCCATCGCCTCGCCCAGCAGGCGCGCCTCCCCCGCGCGGGCCGCCCCGCGCCGCCAGGCAAGCGCGATCGTGCGCCCGAACACGGGCGGGGTGAACGCCCGCACGGTCACGCCCGCGCCCGCCGCAATGCCCGCATCCGCCGCCAGCCGCGGCAGGAGGGTGACCCCGTTTCCCGCGCCCACGAGCTGCACCAGCGTGTGAAGGCTGGCGGCGGCGAGTTCGGGAGCGGCCGCGCGGAGGCGACAAATCGCGAGCGCGTGCGCGCGCAGGCAATGGCCGTCTTTCAGCAGCAGCAATTCCTCCCCGCGCAGATCCTCCAGCGAGACGCTCGCCCCGACCGCGAGCGGGTGCGCCTGCGGCGCGGCCAGCAAGAATTCGTCCTCGCCCAAGGGGTGGGTGTCGAGCCCCGGGGCGTCGTAAGGCAGGCCGATCAGCGCCGCGTCCAGGGCGCCCGTGCGCAGATCTTCCACGAGCCGCGGCGTCACCGCCTCGGCGAGCTCCAGGCGCAGCTGCGGCCAGCGCGCCTTCAACGGCTGAAGCAGGCGCGGCAGCAGGAACGGCGCGATCGTGGGAATGGCGCCCAGGCGAAACCCCCCGATCAGGGGCGCGCCCACCCCGCGCGCCTCCCGCACCAGCGCCTCCACCCCGGCCAACAGCCGCTCCGCAGCGCGGCCGGCCGCCTCCCCGCCGGGCGTCAAGCTGGCGCCGCCGCGCGCGCGATCGACCAGCGCCACCCCCAGCACCGCCTCCAATTCCCGGATGCCGGCGGACAAAGTTGGTTGCGTGACGCCAACCGCCTCGGCGGCGCGGGTGAAGCCGCCTTCCGCGCGCAGCGCGACGAGGAATTGCAGCTGGCGCAGCGTGGGCAGCGAGGAGCCCGGTAGCCGACTGGCGTCGCTCATAGAGGCGCTCTATACCATGGCGAGACAATATCAATTGGAAAACGTCGCCGCCTCGGCTTGTTATGTCCTGCACCGCTGCACCGCATAGGAGAGCACACGCCATGGCGAAAGACACGATGACGACGTCGGGCGGCGCCCCGATCGGCGACAACCAGAACTCCCTGACGGCGGGCCCGCGCGGGCCCCTGCTGCTCGAAGATTACCAACTGATCGAAAAACTCGCCCACCAAAACCGCGAACGCATCCCCGAACGCGTCGTGCACGCCAAGGGCTGGGGCGCTTACGGAACCTTCGTCGTCACCCAAGACATCACACGCTACACCAAAGCCAAACTCTTCGCCGAGATCGGCAAGAAAACCGATCTGATCGCGCGCTTTTCCACCGTGGCCGGCGAGCAGGGCGCGGCGGACGCCGAGCGGGACGTGCGCGGCTTCTCGCTCAAATTCTATACCGAGGAGGGCAATTGGGACGTCGTGGGCAACAACACGCCCGTGTTCTTCGTCCGCGACCCGCTCAAATTCCCCGACTTCATCCGCACCCAGAAGCGGCATCCCAAAACCAATCTTCGCTCCCCTACCGCGATGTGGGATTTCTGGTCGCTTTCGCCGGAAAGCCTGCACCAGGTCACGACGCTGTTCTCCGATCGCGGCCTGCCCCAGAGCGTGCGATTCATGCACGGGTTCGGCTCGCATACCTTCTCGTTCGTGAACGCCGCCAAGGAGCGCTTCTGGGTGAAGTTTCATTTCAAGAGCATGCAGGGCGTCAAGAACTGGACCAATGCGGAAGCCGCCAACGTGATCGCGCGTTCCCGCGAATCAACCCAGGAGGATTTGTTCGGCGCGATCGAGGCTGGCGATTACCCGAAATGGCGCTTCTGCGTGCAGATCATGCCGGAGGCCGACGCCGGCAAAACCCCCTACAATCCCTTCGACCTGACAAAAGTCTGGCCGCACGCAGACTATCCGCTGATCGAGGTTGGCGTCGTCGAGTTGAACCGAAACCCCGACAATTATTTCGCGGAGATCGAGCAGGTGGCGATGTCGCCGTCCAACATCGTGCCGGGCGTCGGGTTCAGTCCCGATCGGATGCTGCAGGCGCGGATCTTCGCCTACGCCGATGCGCACCGCTACCGGCTGGGCGTTCATTACGAGGCGCTGCCCGTGAACGCCCCGCGCAGCCCGGTTGCGCACTACCACAAGGACGGCGCGATGCGCTTTTTCCGCAACGACACCGGAAATCCGAACGCCTATTACGAGCCGAACTCCTTTGGCGGCCCGACCGAGGACCACTCCGTCGCAGAGCCTCCGCTTGCGCTGAGCGGCGCGGCGGCACGCTATGACCACCGCGCAGACAATGACGACTACATCCAGCCGCGCGCGCTGTTCCTGCTGTTCGACGCCGCCCAGAAACAAAGGCTCTACGCCAATATCGCGGCCGCCATGAGCGGGGTCCCGGACTTCATCATCGAACGCCAGCTCGGCCACTTCGCCAAAGTCCATCCCGAGTACGGGGCCGGCGTCGCCGCCGCGCTCGGGCGCTCGGTGAGCGTCGCCGCCGAATAACAGCCCTTGCTCCCGCCCTCTTCCCGTCCGCCGCTTGAACAACGCGCGGGCGGGTGGAGGGGTTAATCTTTATACGGATGGTCCTGCTGTTGAAGCCCCGTACGGACGCATTGATCATCGGCGCGGGCCATAACGGGCTCGTTTGCGCCTTCTACCTCGCCCGCGCGGGGCTCAAGGTGAAGATCGTGGAGCGGCGCGCCGTCGTGGGCGGGGCCGCGGTGACGGAGGAATTTCATCCAGGCTTCCGCAATTCCACGGCGAGCTACACGGTAAGCCTGCTTCAGCCCAAAGTGATCGCGGAGATGAAGCTCGCCGATTACGGCTACCGGGTTATCGAGCGGGGCGTCTCCAACTTCCTGCCGCTGGACGAGGCCCGCTATCTGAAACTCGGCGGGGGATTGGCGCGCACGCAGGCGGAGTTCCGTAAATTCTCAGACGCCGACGCCGACGCCCTGCCCGCCTATTACGAGGCTTTGGAGACCGTGGCGCAGGTGCTGCGCGATCTCGCGCTCAAGACGCCGCCCAATGTCGGGGGCGGGCTTGGCGCGTTAGCGGACGCGGCGGGCCTGGGGCGCAGGCTCGCGCGCCTGTCCCTGCCCCAGCAGCGCGACCTTCTGGACCTGTTCACCAAGAGCGCGCGCACCTTCCTGGATTCCTGGTTCGAGAGCGAGCCCGTGAAGGCCGCGTTCGGCTTTGACTCGGTGGTGGGCAATTATGCGAGCCCCGATAGTCCGGGTTCGGCCTATGTGCTGCTTCACCACGTGTTTGGCGAAGTCAATGGCAAGAAGGGCGCGTGGGGCCACGCCGTGGGCGGGATGGGCGCGATCACGCAAGCCATGGCCGCGGCCTGCCGCGCCGCCGGCGTCGAGATCGCGTTGGAAGCCCCGGTCGCGCAGGTGATGGTGGAGGGCGGGCGCGCCACGGGCGTCAGGCTCGAGAGCGGGGCCGAGATCGGCGCGCGCTACGTGATCGCCAATGTCGGGCCCAAACTTCTCTATGGCGCGCTGATCGATCAAGGCGAACTCGATCCTGACTTCCGCCGCCGCGCGGGGGCCTACAAGGTGGGCTCCGGCACGTTTCGGATGAATCTGGCGCTCAGCGCCTTGCCGCGCTTCTCTTGCCTGCCCGAGCCCGGGGAGCACCACCAGAGCGGCATCATCCTCGCCCCCTCGCTCGATTATATGGACCGCGCCTTCCTCGAGGCCAAACAGCACGGCTGGTCGCGCGCGCCGATCGTGGAGATGCTGATCCCGTCCACCGTGGATGACACGCTCGCCCCGCCGGGCGCCCATGTCGCGAGCCTGTTCTGCCAGCATTTCGCGCCGGAACTGCCCGATGGCCGCTCCTGGGACGAAGAGCGCGAGGCGGCCGCCGACGCGATCATCGCCACGGTGAACCAGACAGCGCCAAACTTCGCCGCCTCCATCCTCGCCCGCCAGATCCATTCCCCGCTCGACCTCGAACGCAAGTTCGGGTTGATGGGCGGGGACATCATGCACGGGCACATGTCGCTCGATCAGCTCTGGGCGGCGCGCCCGTTCCTGGGGAGCGCGGACTATCGCGGCGCTCTGCCGGGCCTTTATCTCTGCGGGGCGGGGACCCATCCGGGCGGGGGCGTGAGCGGGGCGGCCGGCCACAACGCCGCGCGCGCGGTGCTGCGGGACGCAAGCCTCTGGGGCCGCCTCACGGCGCGGCGCTAACCGGCGGCGGAGGAGCCGGCCGGCAGAGCGGGGCGGTCCCCGGCCTGGACCGGGGGATTGGCGAGCCACGCGATCAGGGGATCGACCGCCATGGGCCGCGCGATGAGATAGCCCTGCGCCACGTCGCAGCCCATGGCGGCCAGCATCGTCAGGGCCGGGTCGTCCTCGACGCCTTCTGCGGTCACTTTGAGGCCAAGCCCGTGCGCCAGATCGATCGTGGACTTGACCAGCAGCGCCTCGCGCTGGCCTTTGGCCAAAGTCTGGATGAAGGATTTGTCGATCTTCAGTTCGTGCGCGGGGATGCGCTTCAGGTAGCTGAGCGAGGAAAGCCCCGCGCCGTAATCGTCGATCGCGATCTCAACGCCCGCGGCCGCATAGCGCGCAATGCTTTCGATCGCGGCGTCCGGATCAGCCATGGCGGCCGTCTCGGTGATCTCGAGGCAAAGGCGTGCGCCGGTGTCTTCGATCAAGTTGATCGCCATGTCGGCGAAGGCGTGGTCATCGATCAACCGGCCCGACAGATTGACCGACATCAAGAGATCATGGCCGGCGCGGCGCAGGCGGCGCTGCTCGCCGATCGCCTGGATCAGCGTCCATTCCGTCAGCGCACGGATATGGCCGGTTTCCTCCGCCATGGTCACGAACAGGTCCGGCGCGATGCGCCCGCGGGTGGGGTGGGCCCAGCGCGTCAGCGCCTCCACGCCCGACACCGCGCCCCGGCGCAGATCGAACTTGGGCTGATGGTTGAGCACCAGATCGCCGCGGTGCAGGCCGTCGATCATCTCGCTCATCAGCGACAGATTGCGGGCGGGATCGCCATAGGCGCCGGCGTCGAAGGCCCCGTCGGACCGGCGCCCGGCGCGCGCCTGCTCCACCGCGATCGCCGCGCGCTCCAGGGCCGCGCCATCCCCGGGCGCACGGACCGCAGCAATCCCCGCCGTCAGCCCCACATCGACCGTGGCGTCCTCCACCCGCAGGCGCCCCTCCAGACCGGCGCGGAGCGCCCCCGCAAAGCGCAGAGCCTCAAAGTCGCTGCGCGCCTCGAACAGCAC
The DNA here is from genome assembly GCA_031398975.1 of Alphaproteobacteria bacterium. GTDB lineage: Bacteria > Pseudomonadota > Alphaproteobacteria > Caulobacterales > Aquidulcibacteraceae > JAKFWI01. The sequence goes on from JANNOI010000052.1 coordinate 25,978, forward strand.
CGCGATCATATCCGGCCCCACGCGGGCGAGCATCAGGCCGGGCTTCAAATCGATCGCCTTGGCGGCGAGTTCGCGCATCAATCCGGTGACCAGCCCATAGCCGATCGCGCCGCGGATCTGCACGTAGCGGTCAACGGAAAGGACCGCGACATGGGTGGCGCGCGCGCCCTGATCGGTCCCGGCGATCGCATCCTCGAAGGCGCGGCGGTTGGGCAGGCCGGTTTCGGGATCGTGCAGGGCCATGTGGGTGATGCGGCGCTCGCGCTCGGCGATGGTCCCCGACATGACGTTGAAGGAGTGCGCGAGGCGGCCGATCTCGTCGCCCGTCTGCACCGCCACCTCGGTGCGCCGCCCGCTTTGCAGGGCGCGCACCGCCTCGTCCAGCGCGGCGATCGGACGGGTGAGGCTGCGCGCCAGTATCCAGGTCGCGAACGCGAGCACCCCCACGCTCAACAGCCCCAGCGCCGCGATCGAGGCCAGCAACGGCGCGTACGGGCGCAGCGCCAAAGTCAGGGAATAGCGCAACAGCAAGAGCGCCTCGTCCCCGCCCTGCATCGAGCGTAGCGGTTTGACCAGGGCGATGGCGTCCCCGTCCGGGGTCCGCATGCGGCGGGGCGTGTTGTCGGCCTGTCCGTTCCAGCCGTCGAGGAAGGAGGCGACCGCGCGCGCGTCCGGCTCGCCCGCGCCTGGGTTGGTCGATCTCCAGCCCCCGCTGCGGGTGCGGACCAGCACGTCCGCGTCCAGCGGGATCGCGGCGAGCGCGGCGAAGGAGCGCATGTGCGCATGGTCAAGTTCGGTGGCGAACACCACCCACCCGATCAGGTCCGGTGCAAGGATCGGGGCGGAGACGCCCTGATGGGGCTTGCCCGCGATGCTAAGCACGCCGGACGGACGCCCGCCCGCATCAAGCGCCCCCCAGAGCGCCGCCATCGCCCCCTCCGGCACGCCGCCGAGCCCAATGACCTCCCCGTCCAGCCCGATCAGGAAGGCGCGGCTGATCTGCAGGCGGCTGCGCAGATTATCGAGCGCGGACTGGATCGTGGTTTCGTCGCCGCTGGCGGCCGCGTCGCGGAAGCCGAAATCGCGGGCGAGCAGGTCTGCGCTATCCTGGAGCTGGCTTTCGCGCAGCGCCCAGACGCGGTCGAACACCGCCCCATTGGCCTGCAGCTCGCTGCGCACGACGCGGGCCGCGTTCTCCGAAATGGCGCTATAGACGATCGCCGACAGCGCCAGCAGCGCCCCGCCGAACAGGCCCGCATAGAGCACGGTGAGCTTGGTGCGCAGGCGGGTGAACATCGCCGACCCTCAGTGGGCGGATGAGCTGGCGCGCAGCTCCACCGCCATCACCTCCCGCTGGGCCCCGGCGCGCGAAAGCGTCAGCGGCCGCGTGACGGCCGATCCCCGCGCGCGGATCGCGGGGTGCCAGACTTTCAGCACGCCCGCCCCTGCGGCCTCGGGCAGCGTCACCTCCCCGTTCGCGCCGGTCTTGGCGGCGAAGGGGGTGTCCACGATCACGATATAGGCCTGCATGCGGTCATGGATGTTGCAGCCCACCGCCGCGACGCCCGCGGCCTCAAACCGGCGCGAGCGCGTCTCGTCGCGCCCATAAAGTTCAAGCTCGAACCGCTGGCCGGGGGAGAAGGAATAGACGTGGTGGCGCACCCGGTCGAAATTCGGAAAGCGCACCTCCGCCCCGACCGGGGCGATCAGCACATAGGGCTCGAAGCGGACGTCGCGCTGCGCAACCTGGTAGGGCCAATCGAACGTGATCGGCCCCTTGACGCCCCCCGCAGGGTGGAAGGTGACCACAGCGTCGCGCACCGGGGCCCCGGCCGGGTCGGTGACGCGCACGCTGAGCGTGGCGGCCTCAGCGTGCGCGCTCAAAGCCAGGGATGCGAGCAGGAGAAGAAGAAGGCGCATGCGGGCAGGCCTACCCTTGCGCGGATGAAGGTCGCGTAAACCCAACACGCGGTTCAAGTTGGACACTGTTGGTTAACGGTGGCGCGCTCACGATCGCTCGCATGAGCGTTTCGCACTGGCCCGTTTTCGCCGCGCTGCTCACGCTCTGTGTGGGCGGGGCGGGCCACGCGCATGCGGGCCGCCCGCTGGTGCTCGGGGGCAAGCTGCCGCTGACGCGCGGGGCCACGGGCATCGAGGGCGCGGCCGGGGCCGGCTTGGCCACCTGGGCGATCGTGGCGGGAAACGAGACCGAGGACGGGATCGGCGCCACCGCCTTCGCCACCCGCATTCCCCTGCCCGATTACGGCTTCACCGCCTATGGCGGCGCGGTGGGCCTGTTCGACCGGGTCGAGCTTTCCTACGCGCGCCAGGATTTCGACACCAGCGACACCGGCGCGCGGCTCGGGCTGGGCAGGGGTTTCACCTTCGGCCAGGACATCGTGGGCGCAAAGGTGCGGGTGGCCGGGGACGCGGTGTACGAGCAGGATCGCTGGCTGCCGCAGGTGGCGGTGGGGGTGCAGTACAAATCCGCCGATCACGCGGACTTGATAACGGCGCTGGGCGGGGACCACGCCACGGGCGTAGACTTTTACGTCGCCGCCACGAAAATCTGGCTGGCGCAATCCCTGATTGTAAACGCAACGCTCCGCTATACCGAAGCCAACCAGTTCGGGCTTTTGGGCTTCGGCGGCGACAAGCAGGGCGGCCCCACCCCCCAGATCGAGACGTCGATGGCCTATATGGTGAGCGACCGGGTGCTGATCGGGGCCGAGCACCGCACGCGGCCGAACAATCTGCGCTTCGCCCGGGAGCGCGACGCCTATGACGCCTTCGCCGCCTACGCCGTCACCGACCACGTGACCCTGGTGGCGGGCTACGCTGACCTGGGCCCCGTCGCCACGTTCGAGAACCAGGGCGGGGCCTATCTTTCCGTACAGATCGGGTTTTGAGATGGGGCTGAGGAATATCCTGGCGCTGGCGGTGTGGCTCGCGGCCGCGTCGGCTTCGGCCCAGGAGACGAAGGCTTCGGCGCTGCAAGAAGAGCCCATCGCGCCCTACGAACAGGCCGACGCGAATGCCGGCGCGCCGCCGCTGACCGACCCGGAAGTCCTCAAGGCGTTCAACGGGCGCGAGGGCGTGGACCGCATCGTCGATTCCATGCTCGACCTCTCGCTCGCCGATCCCCAGATCGGGCCGATTTTCGAGCCCTTCGATCAGGTCCGGCTACGGCGGACCCTGAAGGAGCAATTCTGCTACCTGCTGGGCGGGGGCTGCGCCTACACCGGGCGCACCATGCAGGCCGCCCACGCCGATATGGGGCTGCAGACCCGCGATCTCGCGATCCTGATCACGCATCTCCGCACCGCGATGGAGCGGGAGGGCGTGCCGTTCCGCATGCAGAACCGCCTCCTGGCCGTGCTGGCGCCCATGCGCCGGGACATCGTGCAGCGCTGAAGCCGGCAGAACGCGCGCGCTGCACAGCCGCGGCGGCGCGACGCCTTGCGCGCGGCTCGGCGCGGAGGCACGAAGGATTTCCCGATCGTTTAAGAGAGGCTTTCCCCCATGGCGCTGATCAATACCGATTTCCTCACGCTGGCGACGCTGATGCTGGCGGGCGGCTTCGGGGGTTACACGTATTGGGTCGTCGCGCGCACGATGCGCCAGGCGCGCGCCAAGGCCAAGGCGCCGCGCCGCTAGGCCGCGCCGCTTCCGATGGGCAGATCCGTGAAGAAGGTCGTGCTCGCTTATTCTGGCGGGCTCGACACCTCGATCATCCTGCGCTGGCTGCAGGAAACCTATGGCTGCGAGGTGGTGACCTTCACGGCCGACCTTGGGCAGGGCGAGGAGCTCGCGCCGGCGCGCGAGAAGGCGCTGAAGGCGGGCGTCAAGCCGGAGAACATCTTCATCGAGGATCTGCGCGAGGAATTCACCCGCGAGTACGTGTTCCCCATGTTCCGGGCCAACACGCTCTATGAGGGCCAATACCTGCTGGGCACCTCGATCGCACGCCCGCTGATCGCCAAGCGCCAGATCGAGATCGCCGCCCTGGTGGGCGCGGACGCAGTGGCCCACGGCGCGACCGGCAAGGGCAACGACCAGGTTCGGTTCGAACTCTCCTATTACGCGCTGAAGCCCGACGTGACCGTAATCGCGCCCTGGCGGGAATGGGAGTTCCGCGGCCGGCCGGACCTTCTCGATTATGCGCGCACGCACGGGATCGAGATCGCCAAGGGCAAGGAGCAGGCGGCCCCCTTCTCGATCGACGCCAACCTGCTGCACACCTCCTCGGAAGGGCTGGCGCTCGAAGACCCCGGCGAGCCCGCCCCCGAGATCGTAACCAAGCGGCCCGACCGGCGCACCATCACGCCCGAAGAAGCGCCCGACACGGCGACCTTCGTCGAGATCGGCTTCGAGCGCGGCGACGCCACCCACCTCGACGGCCAGCCCCTTTCTCCCGCGGCGCTGCTGACGGCGCTGAACCGCATCGGCGGGCTGAACGGGGTGGGCGGGCTCGATCTCGTGGAGAACCGCTATGTGGGCATGAAATCGCGCGGCTATTACGAGACGCCCGGCGGCACGATCCTCTGGCACGCCCACCGCGCCATCGAAAGCATCACGCTGGACCGCGCCGCCATGCACCTGAAGGACGAGCTGATGCCGCGCTATGCAAGCGTCATCTATAACGGCTTCTGGTTCTCCCCCGAACGCCGCATGCTGCAGGCCGCCATCGATGTGAGCCAGGAAAGCGTGACCGGCTCGGTGCGGCTCAAAGTGTACAAGGGCGGCGTCTGGACCGTGTCGCGCGCCTCGCCCTATTCGCTCTACGACAAGGACCTCGTCGGCTTCGACGCCGCCGGCGGCTACAACCAGGCCGACGCCGAAGGCTTCATCAAGCTCAACGCCTTGCGCCTGCGCATCGGCGCCGAACGCGACAAACGCGCCGGCAAGAATGAATAAGCGCGCTCGCGCGGGTTTGATTGGGGCGTGCTGATCTGGCGGGATAGGTATGCGCGCGCCGAGGCTTCCGAAGACCACTCGGCCCGCGTCGCGGCGCACGCGCGAATATCGCAGCTGCGCTTTCGGACTCGCGGCCAACCATCTCGATCACCCATGTTTTTGCGCGCCTTGATCGCCTGTTGGACGCCGTAGATCGCCGATGAGCATGCGCTTCCACGCTCGGTCGTGGTACCGCGTAAGGGCGCGTCGGACCCGCCGGCCCCGCGCCACGCCACGCCAATGCAAGCGTCCGGAGGCCGCCGATGAAAACCCCGCGATCTTTCTTCAAGCCCCTGGCCGCGGGCGCGCCGGCGCCGCTGCGGGAGCTGCCGGTGCGGTTGGAGCGGGTGATCCATTTCGTGCCGCCGCATCTGGAGAAGGTGCGCGCCCGGGTTCCGGAGGTGGCGGCGCTGGCGGACGTGATCTGCGGCAATCTCGAGGACGCGATCCCGGCCGACGCCAAGGAGGCCGCCCGCGCCGGCTTCATCGAGATGGGCCGCGCGACCGATTTCGCCGCTTTGGGCGCGGGCCTCTGGGTTCGGGTGAACGCGCTGAATTCGCCCTGGCACCTGGATGATCTGACGGAGATCGTCGCCGGCCTCGGGGACCGGCTGGACGTGATCATGCTGCCGAAGGTCGAAGGCCCGTGGGACCTCCATTACCTCGACCAGATCCTCGCCCTGCTGGAAGCCAAGCACGGGCTTACCAAACCCATCCTGATCCACGCCCTTCTGGAGACCGCCGAGGGCGTGATGAATGTGGAGGCGATCGCTGCGGCCTCCCCGCGCCTGCAGGGCGTGAGCCTGGGCCCTGCGGACCTGGCGGCTTCGCGCGGAATGAAAACCACCCGCGTCGGCGGGGGCCATCCCGGCTACCGCGTGATCGACGATCCCACCCCCGACGGGGCCCCCCGCGGCGGCGCGCAGCAGGATTTGTGGCACTACACCCTGGCCAAGATCATCGATGCGTGCGCGGCGCACGGCGTCAAAGCCTTCTACGGCCCGTTCGGCGCGATCGACGATCCCGAGGCGTGCGCGCAGCAATTCCGCAACGCCTTCCTGATGGGCTGCGCCGGCGCGTGGAGCCTGCACCCGAGCCAGATCGCCATCGCCAAGGCGGTGTTCAACCCCGATCCCGAGGAGGTGCGCTTCGCGCAGCGCATCCTTGAGGCCCTGCCGGGCGGCGCCGGCGTGGCGATGCTCGACGGCAAGATGCAAGACGACGCCACCTGGAAGCAGGCCAAGGTGATCGTCGATCTGGCGCAGCGCGTGGCCGCGAAAGACCCCGCGATGAAAGCCGCCTACGGGCTTTAACGCCGCGTTGACCCGACCGGTCAGCTCACCTGGCTGAGCGCCGGCTTGGCGCGCTTGGCCAGCAGGCGGGAGAGCGCTGCGACATAGGCCTTTGCGCTCGCCACCAGCGTATCGGAATCGGCCGCGCGCGCGACGCCGAACTGGCCGCCCTCCGCCAGGCGCACGCTGACTTCGGCCTGCGCGTCGGCGCCTTCGGTGACGGCGTGCACCTGATAGAGATCGAGCTTGGCTTCATGGGGCGCGAGCACCTTGATGGCGTTGAACAGCGCGTCCACGGGGCCCGCGCCGCGCGCCGTCGCCCAGCGGCGCTCGCCGTCGATATCGAGGTCGATCTCGGCGGTCTGGGGGCCTTCGGTGCCCGCCACGATCCGCAGCCGCGCGACCTTGATGCTGTCCCCCGCATGGGCGGCGGCGTCGTCCACCAGGGCCGCGATGTCGTCGTCATAGACGTGCTTCTTGCGGTCAGCGAGGTCCTTGAAGCGCTGGAAGGCGTCCTGGAAGGCGTTGTCGGACAGCGCGTAGCCCAGCTCGCGCAGCTTGTCCTTGAAGGCGTGGCGGCCGGAATGCTTGCCCATGACGAGGCTGGTCGCGCCCTGGCCCACATCTTCCGGGCGCATGATCTCGTAGGTCTGGGCGTTCTTGAGCATGCCGTCCTGGTGGATGCCGCTCTCGTGCGCGAAGGCGTTCTTGCCGACGATGGCCTTGTTGTACTGCACCGGGAAGCCGGTGATCTGGCTGACGAGCTTCGAGGCGCGGGTGAGCTTTGCGGCGTCCACCGCGGTGGCGAAGGGCAGGCCGTCCCCGCGCACGCGCAGCGCCATCACGACCTCCTCCAGCGCCGCATTGCCCGCCCGCTCGCCCAGGCCGTTCACCGCGCACTCGATCTGGCGCGCGCCCCCGATCAAAGCCGCGAGCGAGTTCGCCACCGCCAGGCCCAGATCATTGTGGCAATGGGCGGAGAACACCACCTGGTCCGCCCCTGGCACGGAGGCGATCGCATCGGCGAACATCGCCCCGTATTCCTGCGGGAACGAATAGCCCACCGTGTCGGGCAGATTGATCGTGGTGGCGCCGGCGCGGATCGCCGCCTCGATGCAGCGCATCAGGAAGTCCCGCTCGGTGCGCGTGGCGTCCTCGGCGCTCCACTCGACATCGTCGGTGAAGGTCCGGGCATGGGTGACGCTCTCGGTGACCAGGTCCAGCACCTGGTGGGGCTCCATCTGCAGCTTGTGCTTCATATGGATGGGCGAGGTGGACACGAAGGTGTGGATGCGCCCGCGCGCGGCGGGGCGGATCGCCTCGGCGGCGCGCTCGATATCCTTGCGCCCGGCCCGCGCCAGCCCGCACACCGCCGCCCGCTTCACGACCTGAGCGACCGCCCGGACCGCCTCGAAATCGCCATTGGAGGCGATCGGGAAGCCGGCCTCGATCACGTCCACGTGCATCGCATCGAGGAGCTGGGCGAGCTCGACCTTCTCCTCCAGGCGCATGGAGGCGCCGGGCGATTGCTCGCCGTCGCGCATCGTGGTGTCGAAGATCCGGATCGGGGATTTGGGAGTGGGCGCGGTCATGGCGGCGCAGCCTTTCGGGGCTTTAGAGGAAGCGGGCGGTGTTCAGGTTTCGCAAAAGCGGCGTGCCCCCAAGGCGGGCGCCGCGCAGAACACGCAGCGCTAGCGCGCCCGGGGGCCCGTAAGGCCCAGGAGCTCAAGGCTAAGCCCAAGGGGCCCGCCGCGAAAAGAGCGTGCTTCAACCACAGAAGGCGCGTACCCGATCCCGCCGCCCGGCGCAAGACCGGCCTCGCTAGCGCGGCTTGCGCAGCATCGGGCGCACCACGAACACGATCACGAGCCAGACGAGCGCGGCGGCGGCCAGAAAGGCGAGCGCGCTCAGGTTTTCGCGGCTGAACAGCTGCGCCACGCCGTGGCCCGCAAACGCCACCAGCACGATCTTCGGCACGATCCCCGCGCCGGTGCCGCCGAAAAACCAGGACGCGCGCATGCCCGTGGCCCCCAGCGCCATGTTCACCAGGATGAAGGGCCCCGAGGGCACCAGCCGGATCACCAGCGCCGCCAGGAAGGCGTTGTCGGCCACCTTTTCCGCGATCCGCTGCACCAGCGCCCCGCCCAGCCGCTTGAGCGCATCGGCCCCCGCGAAGCGCCCGATGAAGAAGCCCACCGCCGCCGAGATCATGGTCGCCAGCCAGGACAGCACCACCCCCTCGCCCGGCCCGAACACCGCCACCGTGGCCGCGATCAGCGCGATCTGGGGCGCCCCGATGAAGGCAAGCAGGGTGAACACCGCCGTCACCGCCCCCGGCGCCCACCACGCGTCGCGCAGGCCCCGCAGCAAGGCGGCCACCCCGCTCTGATCGGTGTCGAACAGGAAGATCCCGGCCGCCAGGATCAGCCCGGCGGCGCCGAACAAGGCGGTGGAAATCCATAAGGCGCGCGCCGCGCGCGCGTCCATCTCGGTAAAAAATCGCCAGAAGGCCTGCCACCAATGCCGCATGCGCCGCGCTTTGGCGGGCGGATGGGGCGCGGTCAAGGCCGGCGCTGCGCGCTTGACCCGGCTAACGTTTCGGTATTTCTAGAATTATGGACGATAAGCAGGCCGTCGCCGCCCTCCAGGCGCTTGCCCAGGACACGCGCCTTCGGGTGTTCAAACTGTTGGCGGCGGCCGGCCCCGAGGGCGCCCCCGCCGGGGAGATCGCGCGCGCGCTGGCTGCGCCGGCGAATACAATGTCGGCGCATCTGGCCGTCCTGTCGCGGGCGGGCCTGCTGCGCGCCACGCGCCACGGCCGCACCATCCGCTATGCGCTGGCGGGCGAAGATGTGCGCGCCCTGTTCGATTTTCTGATGGCCGATTGCTGCGGCGGGCGGCCGGACCTGTGCGGTCCGCGGCCCGTCCAGCGTGGAGGCGTGGCGGTCTAAGCGTGCGCGGGGAGCGTGGAATGGCGAAAGGCGATGTGGGCGACCCGTTCCGGGTCTTGTTTCTGTGCACGGGCAATTCCGCGCGCTCCATCCTGGGCGAGGCCATCCTCGACCGGCTGGGCGAAGGCCGCTTTAAGGCCTACAGCGCGGGATCCCACCCCCGGGGCGCGGTCCATCCGAACGCGCGCGCCCTGCTCGAGGCCATGAATTACGACACGGCGGGCCTACGCTCCAAAAGCTGGGACGAATTCGCAGCGCCGGGCGCGCCCGCGCTCGATTTCGTGTTCACGGTCTGCGACGACGCAGCCGGCGAGATGTGCCCGGTCTGGCCCGGCCAGCCGATCACCGCCCATTGGGGCCTGCCAGATCCCGCCGCGGTCGAAGGCTCCCCCGCGGAAGTCGCAGCCGCCTTCGCGGAAACCTATCGCATGCTGCAGCAACGGCTTTTAGCCTTCGTCGCCTTGCCAATCGCGAGCCTTGACCGGATGTCCCTGCAGAACCGGCTGAACGCGCTCGGCGATCGCCGGTGAGCACGCCCCTGGCGCGGCGCCTCGGGGCGGAGGGCATGGGCGCGCTGCTGCTGAGCGCGGTGGTGATCGGCTCAGGGATCATGGGCGTGCAGCTGGCGGAGGGGAATACCGCTCTGGCGCTGCTCGCCAACGCGGCAGCGACCAGCGCCATCCTGTTCGTTCTGATCACGACGCTCGCGCCGCTTTCGGGCGCACATTTCAACCCCGCCGTCACCCTGGTGATGGCGCTGCGGCGGGAGATCGGCGCGGGCCACGCGATCCTTTATGCGCTGGCCCAGATCGGGGGATGCGTGGCCGGCGTCGCGCTGGCGCACGCCCTGTTCGGGCTTCCGCTGTTCCAGGCCTCGACCCAGGCGCGGCCGGGCGGCGCGCTGATCCTGGCGGAGGCCTGCGCCACCTTCACCCTGGTTTTCGTGATCCTCGCAGGCGCGCGCGCGGCGCCGGGGGCGCTGCCCGCATGCGTCGCGCTTACCATCGGCGCCGGCTATTGGTGGACCGCCTCGACCTCCTTCGCCAACCCGGCGATCACCCTGGCGCGCGCCCTGACAGACAGCTTCGCCGGCATCCACGCACAAGACGTCGCAGGCTTCGTTGCGGGCCAGTGCGCGGGCGCGCTGCTCGCCTCCGGCTTCGCGCACGCCTTGACGGGCGCACAGGAACACGAGCCTAGCGCGCGGCGGCAGCCTCGCGCCGGGCGCGATCGGCCGCCTGGCGGCTCCTGAAGCGCAGCCAATTCTCCACCGACCAGCCAAAGCCCACCGGTTTGTAGATCGCGCGGTCTTTGGCGCTGCGGGGAATCATCACGTCGTTCATCGGCGGGCGCAGGCCGCGGATCAGATCCTCCTCGATCGCCTCGCGATGCTCCCGGTCCATCACATGCATGACGTGGCGCTCGGTGGCGCCTTTGTCATAGACGGCGCTGGCCCATTTCTCGTGGCCGAACAGGCGTTCCTTGAAGCTCGTGGCCTTGCCCACATAAAGCGGCTTCAGAAAGAACACGAACCGGCGGCGCACGAAAATATAAACGCCTCCATATTCGGGCACTCCGCGGCGCGTCAGCGTGATCTTGAAGCGGTAGCGGCGCCCGCTTTCGCCGCGCCAGCGGCGCCATCCGAACAGCAACACCATCGCCCGCGGCCTCCGATCCGATTCGGCGCGATGCTCGCGGCTTTATGGTTAACGAAGCGTCACCGCAGCGCCAAAGCGCGCCTCGCCCCAAAGGCGCCACACCAATGGGCTGTCCATCATCCCGGCGCGGTGTTAGTCACAATTCTTCAGCTCAGGCTCGTGGCGGGTTCAGGCCAGCATGATTGCATTGTATTCCCAGGCGGCCTCTCCGGACTTCGTCGTCACGCTGTCGCGCCAATTCATGGGCGCTTTCTTCCAATACCCCCACGTCATCGCGGGCATCGCGGCCATGGGGCTGGCGGCGCTGATCATTTTCAGCTTCTGGCTCGCGCGCGGGGCGGCGAAGGCGAGCGTCAGCGCGGGCGTGGCCCTGCGCGCCCAGGCCCTGAAGCGGCAGAAGGACCACCGGGCGCTGGTGCTCGTTGGCTATATCGAGGGGCCGGGCGCGCGCCGCCTGCGCGAGGAGCTGATCGCGGGCGTGGAGGCCCATTTCGGCGCCTTCGCCTTTCAGGCGCCGGTTCAGGTTGAGCCGTTCCCCATCCGCCTCAAGACACTTTCCTCCCGCGCGCCCGCCGAAAAGCAGCGCCGCCTCGCCGTCCAGGCGCTCGAAGTGCTGGAGCGGGCGAGCGGCGATGTGATCATCTGGGGCCGGCGGCGCGCCTTCGGCGGCACGTGCGACGTGCGCATCTGCGCCGCCCCCATGTACGGCCGCGCGCCGGACATGCACGCGCTGGAGTTCAAATGGCGCCCCGGGGGCTCGTTCGACGGACTCGATCAGGCGATCGCCTATGCCTGCGCGCGCCGCGCCCGCCCGGTCCTGAACCGTCCGCAGGATTACAAGCCCGAGAAACTGCAGCCGATCGTCGACGCGCTCGACCGCATGGTCTCCGACCCGCCGGGCACGTTGAGCGACGCCGCCCAAATGGAGATCCTCTCCGATTTCGCCTCCGGCGCGCTGAGCCTGGGCGAGCGTGGGGGCGAGACGCGCTGGCTCGAAAAGGCGCTGGCCGCCCGCCAGCAATATCTCGACAAGGTGGACCGCACCGCCGATCCCGGCGCCTGGGGGGCGGCGCAGCAGGAGGTGGGCCGGGCGCTGGCGGCGCTGGGCGAACGCGAGGCCGATCGCGGCAAGCTCGAAGAAGCGGTGCTGACGCTCAAGCAAAGCCTCGATGCGCTGCGCGCCACCGAAAGCCTCCAGGCCGCCGAAGTCGCCATGCGCGCCCTGAACCGCGCCGAACAGACGCTGGCGCAGCGCCGCCGCATCGGCCTGCGCTGGCCGGTTTAGACCGTTTCCCGAAAAGTGTTACGCGGTGTTCGGACGAGAAACGGTCTAACTTAAAGTGTAGAGCGGTTTTTCTCGGATTGGATTGAATCAATCCAATCGAGAACCACTCTAGGCGAATTACTTCGCGCCGCGGCGCTTGGCTTCGCGGGCTTGGCCGCGCACCAGGAGCGCGTCGATATTGCGCGGGTCGCGGGCGACCGCGGCCTCGGCGTCCTTGAGGGCGAGGTCGAAGGCGTTCTGCTCCAGCCGGGCCTGGGCGCGCAGCAGCAAAGCGAGCGCATCGGCGGGGCGCTTGTCGAGCGCGCGGGAGAGATCATCCTCGGCCTTGGCCCAATTGGCCTGCATGGCGTGGGCGCGGGCGCGGTCGATCAGCAGGTCTGGGTCTTCCTTGCGGCGCGAGAGCGCGCGGTCCAGCACCGCCGCGGCGCGCGCGCCCTCCCCCGCCAGCAGCCAGGCGTTGCCGGCCTGGGCCAGCGTCGCCACGCGCATCGCCTCGTCGCCGCCGTCTTCGGCATACGCCAAGCTCTCGAGCTTTTCCGCCGCCTCGCGGGACTTGCCCATCGCCGCCAGCGCCATCGCCGCGCATTGGCGGCCCAGGAAGACGTGCTCCTCCTCCGCCCAGACCGAGGCTTCGCGATAGGCCTCCTCGGCGTCGCGATCGATCTTGGCCACGCACGCCTCAAAGCGCGCCCGGTCACGCTCGGCGCCCGTGGCGGCGGGCGCGGCGGCGGCCAGCAACAAGGCCTGGACGAAGGCGAAACCGGCGATCATGACTGGACTATCCCTCTTGCCTCTTAGGGCTGAGCCCTCATGCCACGCCGGCTGCTCGTCTGTCTCGGGTACGGCTATACAGCGGCGGCCCTCGCGCGGCGACTGCCCGCAGCAGATTGGGACGTTTTAGGAACAAGGCGCGCGCCCGAGCGCGATGGGCGCCCTCCGCTGCTGGCGTTTCCCAGTTCGCCCGGGGGGCAAGCCAGCCCCGCCTTGATCGAGGCCGTGCGCCAGGCCGCGGCGATCTTGATCTCCATCCCGCCGGACGACGAGGGCTGCCCCGCCTTTCGCGCGCTCGCCGCGGCGCTCGCGCCAAGCGCGCCAGGCCCGCGCTGGCTCGCCTATCTCTCCACGAGCGGGGTGTACGGGGATCTGGGGGGCGGCTGGGCCTTCGAGGACACCCCGCGCAATCCCCAGAGCCCGCAGGCCGCGCGCCGCTGCCGCGCGGAGGATCAGTGGCTGGGCGCGGGCGCCCACGTGTTCCGCCTGCCAGGCATATACGGGCCCGGACGCTCGGCGCTGGATAAGGTGCGCGCGGGCCTCGCGCGCCGCATCGTGAAGCCCGGCCAGGTGTTCTCGCGCGCCCATGTGGAGGATATCGCCGCCGCCCTCGCGGCCTCGCTGGCGCGCCCGCACCCCCGGCGCATCTATCACGTCAGCGACGATGAGCCCGCCCCGCCGCAGGACGTGACCGCCTTCGCCGCCGCGCTGCTCGCAGCCCCGGTCCCGCCGGAGATCCCCTGGAGCGAGGCTATGCTGACCCCGCAAGCCGCGCGCTTCTATGCGGAGAACAAGCGCCTCTCCAACGCGCGCGCGAAAGCCGAACTCGGGTGGCGGCCGGCCTTTCCCACCTACCGCGAAGGGCTCACGGCGATCCTGCGCGCCGAACAGGGCCCGGCGGCGGCCACGCCCCCGCCGTCTTGATCGCAGCGCCCGTGGTGATGGCTGGACAGGGGCGTGGGGATGCGTCAAGCGGCATGCATGCATGCCGGCGCCGGTTTGACGATCCTGCAGGTGACCCCGGCCCTGGATACGGGCGGCGTCGAGCGCACGACCGTGGAGATCGCCCAGGCGGTGACGGCGGCCGGCGGGCGCGCGCTGGTGGCCAGCCGCGGGGGACGCCTCGAGCCCGAGCTCGCCGCCGCCGGGGGGGAGCTTAAGCGCCTACCGGCGCATTCCAAGAACCCGGTGACGATGCTCGCCAATGTCGGGCGCCTCTCCCGGCTCGCCGCGCGGGAGGGCGTGGCGCTGATCCATGCCCGCTCACGCGCGCCGGCCTGGAGCGCATGGGCGGCCGCGCGGCAGCGGCGCCTGCCGTTCGTGACCACCTATCACGGCATCTATTCCGCCCGCTCGGGCCTCAAGCGGTTCTATAATTCGGTGATGGCGCGCGGGGACGTGGTGATCGCCAATTCCAATTACACCCGCGCCCACATCCTGGCCGAACACAAGGTCGACGCCGCCCGGGTCGTGGCGATCCCCCGCGGGGCCGATCTCGACGTCTTCGACGCCGCCCGCGTCGCGCCGGCCCGCGCGGCGGCGCTGCGCGCGGCCTGGGGCCTGGGGCCGGAGGAACAGCGAACCGTGATCCTCGCGCCGGCGCGGGTCTCGCGCTGGAAGGGCCAGGCCTTGCTGATCGAAGCCGCGCGCCTGGTGGAGGCCGAAAGCCCGGGCGAGGCGCTCTACATCCTGGCCGGCGACGCCCAGGGGCGGGATGGGTATGTCGAGGGGCTTTTTAGCGCGATCGAGGCGGCGGGGCTCAAGCGGATCGTGCGGCTGGTGGGCCATGTCGCCGACATGCCGGGCGCGTTCGCGGCCGCCGATTTCGCCGTTTTCCCCCCAACCGAGCCCGAAGCGTTCGGGCGGGGGGCGGTGGAGGCGCAGGCCATGGGCCTCGCGGTGATCGCGGCCGACCATGGGGGCCTTTCCGAGACCATCGTCGACGGCCGAACCGGGCGGCTTTTCCCCCCGCGCGACGCCAAGGCGCTCGCGGCCGCGATCCTCGACCTCCTGCGCATGCCGCGCGAGGCGCGCACGCGCCTTGGGGCCGCCGGCCGGGAGCGGGCGCGCGCGCTCTATTCGGTTGCTGCGTTGCAGCAGGCGACGCTCGACGTCTACCGGCGGCTTTTGCACAATGGGGCCCCATGACCGTAACCGATCCGCCCCCCTCCGGAGCCGCGCCTCCGCCGGCTGACGCCGAGCGCATTCTGGTGATCCGGCTGGGCGATCTGGGCGGGTTCGTGCAATCGCTGGCGGCGGCGCGGGTGATCCGGGACTATCATTTCGGCGGCCGCATTACGCTGCTGACCACCGATGAGTTCAAGCCGTTCGCCGAGAAATGCCCCTATTTCGACGTGGTGGAGGCCGGCGGGCGCCCGCGCGAGCCCAAGCAGATCGCCGATCTGATCGGGCGCATCCGCAAGACCAAGTACGACATGGTCTATGACCTGCAGGGCTCGGCGCGCACGAACAATTACTTCCTGGGGCTGAAGCCCTGGCCGCCGCGGTGGAGCGGGGTGGCGCCGGGCTGTTCGCACCCCTGCCTCAACCCCGCGCGCGAGACGATGCACCCCCTCGATCGCTTCGCCGACCAGATGTACGAGGCCGGGATCGCGCCCGCTTACCCCCCGGGCGAGGCGCCCTCCCCGGACCTCACCTGGATCCGCACCGCGCTGCGCGACCCCCCACGGCTGCAGCCGGAATATTTCTCCATCAAGGGCCGCTATGTGCTGATCGTGCCGAGCGCGCCGGAGACCGCCGCCGCGACACCTGCGACCCCCGCCACGACCGCCGCCGCCGCCGCGGAGGCGGGCGGGGAGCCTCCGTTCTGGCCCGCGGATCGGTATGCGGCGCTCGCCCAGGCGATTGCGGCCCGCGGGCTCGTTCCGGTGGTTCTGGGCGCGGCGGGGGAGCGCGAGATCGCCAACCGCATCGCCCGGGTCGAGCCGAAGGCGCGCAACATCGTGTCCCGCACGGACCTGTTCCAGGCGGCGGCGCTGGCGGAGCGGTGCGCGGCCGCGGTCGGGCCGGAAACCGGGCTTATGCACTTAGCGGTCGCGGCCGGGGCGCCGTGCGTGCTGCTGTGCGCGGCGGGGGCCACCCCGATCACCGCGCCCCGGGGCCGCAGCGGGGTGCTGAGCGTGCTGGCGCCGGCGATGGCGAACCTGCCGGTGGCCGACGTCGAACGCGCCATCGGCAATCTGGGTGCCTATGCGGGCGGGCCCCAAGTTTGAACACACGCCTTGATCGCCACCCGCGCGCGCATGATATTAGCGGCCGTCGGGGCGTCGCGGCTTTCAGGGCCAGCGACGCGCCGTTCGGTGAAGCACAATTCGGTGAAGCAAAAAGGAGCCTTCCATAGGACGCCGACCCATGACCGCGCCGCCGCCGTCGAAAGACGGCCCGCGCGTCAACGATGAAATCCGCGCCCTGCGCGTGCTGCTGATCGACGAGGCCGGAGAGAAGCAGGGGATCATGCCCCTGGCGGCGGCGCTGGAGGCGGCGGTGGAGGCCTCGCTCGATCTCGTGGAAGTGGCGCCCAATGCGGACCCTCCGGTCTGCAAGATTATGGATTACGGCAAGTACCGCTTCGAAGAGCAGAAGAAAAAGGCCGCCGCGCGCAAGAACGCCAAGCAGGTCGAGCTCAAAGAGATCAAGGTCCGCCCCAATATCGACGATCACGATTATGACGTGAAGATGCGCGCGATGGACCGCTTCTTCGAGGAGGGGGACAAAGTGAAGGTGACCCTGCGCTTCCGCGGCCGCGAACTGGCGCACACCCATCTGGGAATGGACCTGCTGGAGCGGGTGCGCTTGCGCTTCGACGGTGTGGCCAAGGTGGAGCAGGAGCCGCGCTTCGAGGGTCGCCAGGTCGTGATGGTTATGTCGCCGCGCAGCGCCTGAGCGGGCGGGCGGGGATGAGCGCGGACCGCGTGCTGGTGCTGAAGCATGGCGCGCTGGGCGATTTCGTACTGGCGCTGCCGGCCATGGCCGCGATCCGCCGCCACCACCCGCACGCGCGCATCGTCCTGCAGACGACGCCGCCCTTCGCGGAGCTGGCCGCCGCCGCCCCCTACTTCGACGCCGTCGAGCCCGACGGGCGCCCCCGGGGCCTGCGGAACCGCCTCGCGCTCGCCGCGCGGGTGCGCCGGGCGCGCTATGGGCGCATCTACGACCTGCAGAACACCCAGCGCACGGCGATGCTGTTCTGGATGCTGCAGCCGGGCGCGCCGGCCTGGAACGGGGTGGCGCCGGGGGCCTCGCTGCGCGTGCGCGACCGGCGGCGGCTGGAAAAGCACGTGATCGAGCGGTTTGCGGCGCAATTGGCGCTGGCCGGCGCGCCAGAGGCCTCCGCGCTCGCCCTGCCGGACGTGAGCTGGGCGGCGGCGCGCGGGGCGGCGCCGGAACGGTTCGGGCTAACCCGGCCGTACCTGCTGATCGCGGCCGCGGCCGCCCCGGGCCGGGAGGTGAAGCGCTGGCCGGGCGAACGCTTCGCCGCGCTTGCCCGCCAGGCGCGCGCGCGCGGACTGGAGCCAGTGCTGCTGGGAGGACGCGGCGAGCGGGAGGGCCTGGAGCGGCTGGCCGCCGAAATCCCCGGCGCCCGCAATCTCGCCGGGCAAACGAACCTCTTCGACCTGGCCGCCCTCGGCGCGGGCGCGGCCGGGATCGTCGGCAACGATACGGGGCCGGTTTTCCTCGCCGCCGCCGCGGGCGCCCCGGCGGTGGTGTTCTATTCGAGCCATTCCATGCACCCCGACGTCTGCGCCCCGCGCGGCCCTGGAGGGGTGGCGGCGCTGCGCCGCGAAGCGCTGGGCGATATTTCGGTGTCCGACGCGCTCGCCGCGCTCCAGGCGCTGAAGGTTTTCGCCTAGCGCGCCCTTGCCGCCCACCGCTTGGCCATGCTATCGGCCCCGCTCTTTGGCGGACCGGCTTTGGCATTGCCGTGGCCGCCTTATCGCGCGCCCGAACGGGCGCGCTTGTCCCCGGGAGACGAAAATGCCGAAGCTCAAGACGAAGAGCGGCGTCAAGAAACGCTTCAAGCTCACCGCGACCGGCAAGATCAAGGCCGGGGCGGCCGGCAAGCGGCACCGCCTGATCAGCCACAACGGCAAATACATCCGCCAGAACCGCGGCATGGACGTGCTGGCCGAGCCGGACGCGCGGCGCGTCAAGCTATGGCTGCCCTACGGCCTGAACTGAGGATATCGACATGGCGCGCGTTAAAGGCGGCGTGACGGCTCACGCCCGGCACAAGAAAATCCTCAAGCAGGCCAAGGGCTATTATGGCCGCCGCAAGAACACGTTCCGCACGGCCAACGCCGCGGTGGAGAAGGCCGGCGTTTACGCCTACCGCGACCGCAAGGCCAAGAAGCGCAATTTCCGCGCGCTCTGGATCCAGCGGATCAATGCGAGCGTGCGCGGCGAGGGGCTCACCTATTCCCGCTTCATCGACGGCCTGGTGAAGGCCGGCGTGGTCGTGGACCGCAAGGTGATGGCGGATCTGGCGATGCATGAACCGGAAGCCTTCAAGGGCCTGGTGAGCCAGGCGAAGGCGGCGCTGGCCTAACGCTCCCGCCGTTCCCGGGCGGCTAAGGCGTAAGGCGCGGGCGCCGCGCGCGCCGGATGCACAAGAGCTGCTTTGCGAAGCGCCCGCTTATCCGTACAGGGGGGAAGCACAGGGATTTGAGATGGACGTTGACGCCACCACAGACCTCCCGGCGCTGGAGGCGGCCGTGCGCGCCCGTATCGCCGCCGCCGCGGACGAAGCCGCGCTGGAGGCGGTGCGGATCGACGCGCTGGGCAAGCAGGGCGCGGTTTCGCTGCTGCTGAAAACGCTGGGCGCGATGGCCCCGGACGAGCGTCAGGTCATGGGCCCCCAGCTCAACCAGCTCCGCGACGCTCTGGGCGAGGCGATCGTGGCGCGCAAGGCCGAGCTCGCGGAGGCCGCCCTCCACCGGCGCCTGCAAAGCGAACGCGTGGACGTAACCGCCCCGCCCCCGCCGCTGCGCAAGGGCGCGATCCACCCCTTGAGCTTCGTCCTCGAAGAGATCGCCGCGATCTTCGCCGGCATGGGCTTCACCCTCGAGGAAGGCCCCGACATCGAGACCGATTTCAACAATTTCACCGCGCTCAACTTCCCCCAGAAGCACCCCGCGCGGGACCTGCACGACACGTTCTTCTTCGCCCCGGACGAAAAGGGCGAGCGCAAGCTGCTGCGCACCCACACGAGCACCGTGCAGGTGCGCACCATGCTGAAGCAGCCGCCCCCGATCCGCATGATCTGCCAGGGCCGCACCTTCCGCGTGGACAGCGACGCCACCCACACCCCGATGTTCCACCAGACCGAAGGCCTCGTCATCGACGACAAGACCAATATGGCGGACCTGAAGGGCGTGCTGATGGCGTTCATCCGCGCCTTCTTCGAGGTGGACGAGGTGGAGGTGCGCTTCCGCCCGCATTTCTTCCCGTTCACCGAGCCTTCGGCGGAGATGGACGTGCGCTGCGACCGCTCCGGCGGGCAGCTCAAGATCGGGACCGGCAGGGATTGGCTCGAAGTGCTGGGCTGCGGCATGGTGCACCCCAATGTGCTGAAGCAGTGCGGCCTCGATCCGGAGACGCATCAGGGCTATGCGTTCGGCATGGGCGTCGATCGCCTCGCCATGCTGAAATACGGGATGACGGATCTGCGCGAATTCTTCGCCGCCGATACGCGCTGGCTGTCGCATTACGGCTTCTCGCCTTTCCTCACCCCGGGCCTGGCGCAGGGCCTGGGATGATCCTGTTCCGCCCGAGGAAGAGGCCAGGGACGAAACGATGAAATTCACGCTCTCCTGGCTGAAGGACCATCTCGACACGGACGCGCCGGTGGACGCCCTGGTGGAGGCCATGACGATGGCCGGCCTCGAGGTGGAGCGCGTCGAGGATCGCGGGCAGACGCTTTCGGCCTTTTCGGTCGCGAAAGTGGTGGAGGCCGTGCAGCACCCCAACGCCGACCGGCTGCGCGTCTGCCAGGTGGACACCAAGGACGGCCGCAAGGAGATCGTGTGCGGCGCCCCCAATGCGCGCGCGGGGCTGACGACGATCTACGCCCCGCTGGGAGCCTTCATCCCCGGCTCCGGGATCACGCTGGAGGCCAAGCCCGTGCGGGGGGTTGTGTCCAACGGCATGCTGTGCTCGGGCGCGGAATTGCAGGTGGACGAGGAGAGCGACGGCATCCTCGAGCTCGATCCCGCGCTGGAGGTGGGCGTGCCGGCGGCGCAGGCGCTGGGCGTAGCCGATGCGGTGATCGATTTCGAGGTGACGCCGAACCGGCCCGATTGGCTGGGCGTGAATGGGGTGGCGCGCGATCTCGCCGCCGCCGGGCTCGGCGTGTTCCGGGACCTGCGGCCGGCCGCGATCGCCGGGCGGTTCGCGTGCCCCGTCCCGGTGACCAATAGCGCGGGGCCGGCTTGCCCGCTATTCACGGCGCGCCTGATCCGGGGCGTGCGCAATGGGGAATCTCCCGCTTGGCTGCGCCAGCGCTTGAAGGCCATCGGCCTGAAGCCCCGCAGCGCGCTGGTCGATATCACCAATTACCTCTCCTACGACCGCGCCCGCCCGCTGCACGTCTATGACGCCGATACGCTCACCGGAGCGGTAGAGGCGCGGGCGGGGCGGCGGGGGGAGAGCCTCAAGGCGCTGGACGGCAAGACCTACGAGGTCACCCCCGACATGTGCGTGATCGCCGACGAGCGCGGCGTGCTGGGTTTGGGCGGGGTGATCGGGGGGGAGGCCTCGGGCTGTTCGGAGGCCACCGCCAACGTGCTGGTGGAGAGCGCCTATTTCGACCCCCTGACCATCTTCCAAACCGGCCGGGCGCTGGGCGTGGCTTCGGACGCGCGCTACCGGTTCGAGCGGGGCGTCGATCCGGGCTTCACGCTGGCGGGCCTCGAGCTCGCCACTAGGATGATCCTGGACCTGTGCGGGGGGGAGCCGTCGGAGGTCGTGAGCGCGGGAGCCGCGCCCGCGCCGCCGGCGCCGATCGTGTTCGAATATGAGCGCGTGCGCACCCTGGCGGGCCTGGACGTGCCGCTGGCGCGGACCCGCGCGATACTCAAATCTTTAGGCTTTTCAGTGGCGCCGGTGGGCCAGAGCGCCAAGCGCATCGTGGTTACCCCGCCCTCCTGGCGCGGCGATGTGAGCACGGGCGCGGACCTCGTGGAGGAAGTCGCGCGCATCGAGGGCTATGACAAGCTGCCCGCGCCTGCGCCCGCCGCGGCCGTTCGCCCTGCGCCCGCGAGCCTGGGCGAGAGCCGCACCCGGCTGGCCCGGCGCGCGCTCGCGGGCGCAGGCTATCTCGAGGCGGTGACCTGGAGCTTCTGCGCGCGCGCGCACGCGGCGCTGTTCGGCGGGGGGGCGGACGCACTCGTCCTATCGAACCCGATCGCGGCGGACCTTGACTGCATGCGCCCAAGCGCCCTGCCCAATCTGCTGCGCGCCGCCCAGCGCAACCTCGATCGCGGCCATGGCGATGCGAAGCTGTTCGAGGCGGGCCCCGCCTATGCCGGCGACGGCGAGGGCGAGCAGCGCCGGACGATCGCGGCGATCTGGCAGGCTCGCCCGCCCCGCCACTGGCGCGATCCCGGCCCGCCCGACGTCTTCGCCATGAAACAGGACGTGCTGCACGCGCTGGACGCGATGGCGGCGCCCATGCAGGCGCTCCAGCACGGCCCCCCGCCCGGCTCACACTGGCACCCGGGACGCGCCGGCGCGCTGCGCCTGGGGCCCAAACTGGTCGCGGCGTTCGGAGAAGTGCATCCCACAGTGCTGCGCGCGCTCGACGTGGAGGGCCCCGCGCTCGCCTTCGAGATCTGGATCGACGCCCTGCCCAGCCTGCGCGCCAAGCCCACGCGGGCCAAGCCGCCGCTGGACCCCTCTCACCTCATGCCGCTGACCCGCGATTTCGCGTTCGTGGTGGACGAGACGACGCCCGCCGCAGACCTCGTGCGCGCCGCCTACGGGGCCGACCGCGCCCTGATCGCCGACATCGCGCTGTTCGACATCTATCGCGGCCCAGGCGTCGCTGCGGACAAAAAGAGCCTCGCCATCGAGGTGACGCTGCAGCCGCGCGAAAAGACGCTGACGGACCCCGAGATCGAGGCCGTCAGCGCCCGGGTAGTGAGCGCGGTGATGAAGGCCACGGGCGGCGTGCTGCGCGCCTAGCCCCGCGCTCAGAACGGGATGTAATTGCGCTCCCGCGTATAGGCGAGGTAGCCGATATTGGCGCCCAGCCGCAGGCCCACGCCCGCCCGCATCGGCGCGAGGATCACCCCGTCCGCCTGCTGGTAATTCACGCCGAGCCCGCCGACGAAATAGGCCGAGCCCTCCACGCCCGGGAAGCGCTGGTACATCTGATCGCGGTTGCGCAGGTGATAGATAAGGGTGAACACCTTCGAGGCGTTGCCGCCCGTATCGAGGCCGAAAGTGGGGCCTTGCCAGAAGATGTCCTGGGGCGCGCCGACCTTGGAATAGAGCTGGCCCTTGCCGTACCGGAGGCCGACCATCACCGCGCCAGAGCCCTCCTCGCCCTTAATGTAGGCGTTGGGGCGGCCATTGTCGGCGAACACCCGCTCTACCGCGGCGCCCACGCCCTCGGCGGCCGCGCCGAAGAAATCGCCGGCTTCGCGCACGATCTCCTCGCTCGTATATTCGGCCTGGGCGTTGAATTCCTCCTGGGTCATCGGCTCGCCGGTGCTGGTGCACGCCGCGAGCAAAGAGGGCGCGCACAAGGCCGCCACGGCGCCGCCGCCCCTGAGCACCAGCCCACGTCTTGAGAAAACGGTCATGAAAAGCTCCCAAGCCCGCGCTTCGTTGCGGCGCGGCTTTCCCATAGCGCAAATTCGCCAAGCCCGCTCAAGTTCCCCTTGCGGTTTTGCACGGGCCCCCGAGCGCGGCGAGGGCGGCCATCAGCAGCCTTTCCGGCGCGGGGCGGGCCTGCTACCTCCGAACCCATGCCCATCGCCCGCGACCGCATCCGCAATTTCTCCATCGTCGCCCATATCGACCATGGAAAATCCACCCTCTCCGACCGCCTGATCCAGACCACGGGGGGCTTGAGCGCGCGGGAGATGACCGAGCAGGTGCTCGATTCCATGGATATCGAGCGCGAGCGCGGGATCACCATCAAGGCCCAGACGGTGCGCCTCGATTACACGGCCAAGGACGGGCAGGCCTATGTGCTCAACCTGATCGACACGCCCGGCCATGTCGATTTCGCTTATGAGGTCTCGCGCAGCCTCGCGGCCTGCGAGGGCGCGCTTCTGGTGGTGGACGCAAGCCAGGGGGTGGAGGCCCAGACGCTGGCGAACGTCTATCAGGCGCTCGACAACGATCTCGAGATCGTGCCCGTGCTCAACAAGATCGATCTCCCGGCCGCGGAGCCGGAGCGGATCAAGCAGCAGATCGAGGACGTGATCGGGATCGACGCCACGGACGCGGTGCTCATCTCGGCCAAGACCGGGCTCGGAATCGAGGCGGTGCTCGAAGCCATCGTCACCCGCCTGCCCCCGCCCAAACAGGGCGACCCCGACAAGCCGCTCAAGGCCATGCTCGTGGACGCCTGGTACGACCAATATATGGGCGTCGTCGTGCTGGTGCGGGTGATCGACGGCGTGCTGAAAAAGGGTATGCGCGTCAAGCTGATGGCGAGCGAGGCGGCCTATGGGGTGGAAAAGGTGGGCGTGTTCCGCCCCAAGCCCCAGGACGCGGAAAGCCTCGGCCCCGGCGAGATCGGCTTTTTGACGGGTGCGATCAAAGAAGTGGCCGATGCGCGCGTGGGCGACACGATCACCGAGGAAAAGCGCCCCACCGCCGAGGCGCTGCCCGGCTTCAAGCCGGCCCAGCCGGTCGTGTTCTGCGGGCTCTTCCCGGTCGACGCCGCACAGTTCGAGGATTTGCGCGCCGCAATGGGGCGGCTACGGCTCAATGATGCGAGCTTCACCTGGGAGATGGAGACGAGCGCCGCGCTCGGCTTCGGCTTCCGCTGCGGCTTCCTGGGCCTCCTGCATCTGGAGATCGTTCAGGAACGGCTCACGCGGGAGTTCAACCTCGACCTGATCGCCACCGCCCCCAGCGTCGTCTACCGCATCACCCTGAACGACGGGCGGGTGCTCGAATTGCACAACCCGGCCGACATGCCGGACGTGGTCAAGATCAAGGACATCGCCGAGCCCTGGATAAAGGCCACCATCCTTACGCCGGACGATTATCTCGGCGCCATCCTGAAGCTGTGCCAAGACCGGCGGGGCCAGCAGCGCAACCTCTCCTATGTCGGGACGCGCGCGATGGTAGAGTACGACCTGCCGCTCAACGAGGTGGTGTTCGACTTCTACGACCGGCTGAAGAGCGTCTCCAAGGGCTATGCGAGCTTCGACTACCACATCGACGATTACCGCACGGGCGATCTCGTCAAGATGCAGATCCTCGTCAACGAAGAGCCGGTGGACGCGCTCTCCATGCTCGTGCACCGCGCGCGGGCCGAGCAGCGCGGGCGGGCCATGTGCGAGAAGCTGAAGGAGCTAATCCCCCAGCACCTGTTCAAGATCCCGATCCAGGCCGCGCTGGGCGGGCGCGTGGTGGCGCGCGAGACGATCAGCGCGCTCCGCAAGGACGTGACGGCGAAATGCTATGGCGGGGACGCCTCGCGCAAGCGCAAGCTGCTCGACAAGCAGAAGGAGGGGAAGAAAAAGATGCGCCAGTTCGGCAAGGTCGACATCCCCCAGGAAGCCTTCATCGCCGCCCTGAAGATGGACGAGGACTGACTTAGAGCGGTTCTCGTCCGAAAACCGCGTAACACTTTTCGGGAAACGGTCTAAACCGGCGTGATCGGAGCACCCAAACGGGACATCAGGGCGACAAAGTCCGGGAAGCTCGTGGCGATCATGTCTGCGCTGTCCACCGCGACCGGTTCGGCCGCGGCCAGGCCCAGCACGAGATGGCTCATGGCGATGCGGTGGTCGCCCCCGGCGGCCACCTCTGCGCCCCCCCGGACCGTTCCCCCGCGCACAACCAAGCCCTCCGGCTCCTCACGCACGTCCACCCCGCACGCGGCGAGGCCCCGGGCCATCAGCGCGATGCGATCGCTTTCCTTCACCCGCATCTCCCCGATCCCGGCCATGCGCGTCTCGCCTGCCGCGAACGCGGCCGCCACGGCGAGGATGGGGTATTCGTCGATCATGGAGGGCGCCCGCCCGGGGGGAACCTCTAGGCCGCGCAAGGGCGAGTGGCGCACCCGCAGATCGCCCACGCTCTCCCCGCCCGCCTCGCGGAGGTTTAAGACTTCGAGGTCCCCGCCCATCTGGCGCAGCGTGTCATAGAGCCCGGTCCGCAGCGGGTTCAGGAGCACGCCCTTCACCGTCACGTCCGAGCCCGGTACGATCAGCGCCGCCACCACCAGAAACGCCGCCGAAGACGGATCGCCCGGCACGTCCACCGCGGCGGCGCGTAGCGGCTGGCCTCCCGCGATGGCGATCGCCCGCCCGCCGCCGGGCAGCGTCGTAATGTCAAGCGCTGCGCCGAAAGCGGCCAGCATGCGTTCGGTATGGTCGCGCGTAGGCTCGGGCTCGATCACTTCCGTGCGCCCTTGCGCGCGCAGGGCCGCGAGCAGGATGGCGGACTTCACCTGCGCGGAGGCCACCGGCAGGCGGTACTCGATCGCACGCAGATCCCCGCCCTCCATCGTCAGCGGCAGCCGGTCTCGCGAGCGCGTCAGGAAGCGTGCGCCCATCGCGGCGAGCGGGGTGGTGACCCGCCCCATCGGGCGCCCGCGCAAGGAGGCGTCGCCGGTGAAGGTGGCGCGCAAAGCTTGGCCCGCCGCCGCCCCGAGGATCAGGCGCACGCCGGTGCCCGAATTGCCGCAATCGATCACGTCCTCGGGCTCGGCGAAGCCGCCCCGCCCCTCCACCCGCCAGCGCCCGGGCGCGAGCCGCTCCACGCGCGCGCCGAAGGCGGCCATGGCGGCGGCGGTGCGCAGCACGTCCTCGCCCTCCAGCAGGCCCTCGATCTCGCTGACCCCCTCCGCGAGGGCTGCAAGGATCAGCGCGCGGTGGGAGATCGACTTGTCCCCCGGGAGGCGGATATGGCCTGCGAGCGGCCCCGACCGCTGCGCTTGAAGACGCATGAGAACAGCCCGAACAGGCCCGGCGGCGGGCGCGACAAAGCTTTTGACAGCGGCCCCCGCGCGTGGCAAGCGGAGCGCCCTCAAATCGGGGGTGCGCCTGCGTGTCGAAGCCGGAACTCGGGGACAAGCAAATCTGTCCCTCTTGCGCGTCGAAATTCTACGATCTGACCCGGCGCCCGGCCGTGTGCCCCAAGTGCAAAACCGCCTTCGACCCCGCCGACGAAACGATCAAGCTGAAGCGCGTGCGCGCCCGCCCGCCCGTCTATGAGACCGAGGCCGAAGAGGAAGAGGAGGTCGACGCCAAGCCCGTCGAGTCCGACGAGGAGGAGGTGGAGGACACCCCGGAGCTGGACGAAGCCGTCGCCGACGCGCCCGAGCTGATCGAGGACGACGAGGAGGAACCCGTCGTCGCCGAGGACGACGCCCTCCCCGAAGGCTTCTCCGAAGACACCCCCGACCTCGACGAGGAAGTCGCCGCGGAGGAGGAAGAAGACGACAGCGTGCCCATGCTCGAGGACGACGAGGAATTCGAGGGCGACGAACTGGGCGAGATCTCCGACGAGGAAGACGAGCCCGGCCGCTGAGCCAGCGCGCGGGCTGCGCTTGATGTGAACGGCGGCGGGGCGTATACCCCCCGCCTCCCGCGTCCCGCCCCCAGGCGGCGGCGCATCGGGGCCATAGCTCAGCTGGGAGAGCGCTTGCATGGCATGCAAGAGGTCGGCGGTTCGATCCCGCCTGGCTCCACCATTTCCCCGCCGATATGCAAACGCATGGCGGTGCGCTCGCTCGCGCACGCTAGATGTGCGTTCTGAGCGGGTTGTTCACGGGAGCTGAAACCGGGACGCTGGTGGTTGCGACGCCAACCATTCTCCTGGGAGACCCCCGTGAACGCGCACAGGAATGCCAGAACCACGCCGCATATTCGAGAGTTGAT
>JANNOI010000034.1:0-17310 GCA_031398975.1 Alphaproteobacteria bacterium
CAAATGCGGCGCGATCGCCGCCCATTGCTCGTCGCTCAACCAAAACAACCCGCTCATCGCCGCCTCCAACGTCAGCGACAAGACGAGAATCATGATTTGCTCAACCATCGCAAGGCGTATGATTGGGTTTGGAGCTTAGACCGTTTCCCGAAAAGTGTTACGCGGTTTTCGGACGAGAAACGGTCTAACTTAAAGTGCAGAGCGGTTTTTCTCGATTGGATTGATTCAATCCAATCGAGAACCGCTCTAATCCAGCCCCAGCTTCTGGCGCAGCAGGTCGTTGACCGCGGCGGGATTGGCCTTGCCGCCGGTGGCCTTCATCACCTGGCCCACCCACCAGCCGAGCGCCTTGGGCTTCGCGCGCGCCTCGGCGACCTTGTCGGCATGGGCGGCCATCAGCGCGTCCACGGCCTGGGCGATGGCGGCGACGTCCGTCACCTGACGCAGGCCCTCGCGCTCCACGATCGCTACGGGATCCGCGCCGGTCTCCAGCATGCGGGCGAAGACTTCCTTGGCGATCTTGCCGTTGATCGTGGCGTCGGCGATCAGGTCGATCAGCGCGCCGAGCTGGGCGGGGGTCACGGGGCTCTCGCGGAGGGTGCGGTCGGTCCGGTTCAGCGCGCCGAACAGCTCCTGGGTCACCCAATTGGCGGCGAGCTTGGGGTCGCGGCCCGCCGCCACCGCCTCGAAGAACGCGCCTGCCTCCGCGTCCTCGGCGAGGATGGCGGCGTCGTAGCGGGACAGGCCGTACGCGCGCACGAAGCGCTCGCGCTTGGCGTCGGGCAGTTCGGGCAGGCTCGCCTTGATCGCGTCCACCCATGCCTGGCTCAGCCGCAGGGGCAGCAGGTCGGGGTCGGGGAAATAGCGGTAATCGTGGGCGTCTTCCTTGGTGCGCATGGTGCGCGTCGCCCCGGTCGCGGCGTCGAACAGGCGGGTTTCCTGCGCGATCGTCCCGCCCTCCTCGATAAGGTCGATCTGGCGGCGCGCCTCATAGGCCACCGCCTGGGCCACAAAGCGCATCGAGTTCACGTTCTTGATCTCGCAGCGCGTGCCGAATTGCGCGCCCGGGTGGCGCACAGAGACGTTTACGTCCGCGCGCATCGAGCCCTCGTCCATATTGCCGTCGCAGGTGCCGAGCGCGCGCAGCACCGCGCGCAGCTTCTTGAGGTACGCCGCCGCCTCCTCGCCCGAGCGGATGTCGGGCCGCGAGACGATCTCCATCAGCGCCACGCCCGCGCGGTTCAGGTCCACATAGGTCTCGCGCGGGGAGAGGTCGTGGATGGATTTGCCGGCGTCCTGCTCGAGGTGCACCCGCTCGATCCGCACCGTGAAGCGCCCGCCATCGTCGAGATCGACCTCCACCGCCCCCTCGCCGACGATCGGGTCCTTGTACTGGGAGATCTGGTAGCCGGGGGGCAGGTCGGGGTAGAAATAGTTCTTCCGGTCGAACCGGGACCAGAGATTGACCTGCGCATTCAGCCCGAGGCCGGTGCGCACCGCCTGCTCCACGCACTTCTCGTTGATCACCGGCAGCATGCCGGGCATGGCCGCGTCCAGCAGACTGACATGGGCGTTCGGGGCCGCGCCATAGGCGGCGGACGCGCCGGAGAAAAGCTTCGATTCGGAGAGCACCTGGGCGTGCACCTCCAGCCCCACGATCACCTCCCATTCCCCGGTCGCCCCGGCAAGGCGCTGGTGGGGGGCGGCGGCGCGGACGTCCAAGGCGGTGGTGCTCATGGGCCTTACATAGGCGATCGGCGCGGGCTCGGCAAAGCGCGCTATTCGGCCGCCGTGCGCATCGCAATAGGCCCCTCGGGGCGCCAGCGCAGGCGGGGCTTGCGGGCCGCGCCCGTCTCGTCGAGCCGGCGTAAGGGGGCGCGCTCGGGCGCGGCCTTGAAGAAGGCGGCGTCTCGCCCCTTCGCGCGCTCCGTCAAGGCGATCAGCGCCGCGGCGAACCGGTCGAGTTCGGCCTTCGGCTCGGTCTCGGTGGGCTCGATCAGCATCGCCCCGTGCGCGACGAGGGGGAAATACATCGTCATCGGATGGTAGCCCTCGTCGATCAGCGCCTTGGCCATATCGATCGTCTCCACCCCCGTCCCTTCGAGGAACGCGTCGTCGAACAGCGCCTCGTGCATGCACGGGCCCTCCCCGAACGGGGCGGAGAGGTGATCCTTGAGCAGCGCGCGCAGATAATTAGCGTTCAGCACCGCGTCCTCGCCCGCCTGGCGCAGCCCGTCCGCGCCGTGGCTCATCATGTGGGCGAGCGCGCGCACATACATACCCATCTGGCCGTGGAACGCGCACAGGCGCCCGAACGGGGCCTGATCGGCGTCCTCGCGATGCTCGACCAAAGTCAGGCTCTCCCCCTCGCGCACCACGAACGGCAGCGGCGCGAACGCGGCGAGTTCCGCGCACAGCACGGTGGGCCCCGCCCCCGGCCCGCCCCCGCCATGGGGCGTGGAGAAGGTCTTGTGCAGATTGATGTGCATCGCATCGACGCCGAGATCGCCCGGCCGCACCCGCCCGACCAGGGCGTTGTAATTGGCGCCGTCGCAATAGAAATAGCCCCCCGCGGCGTGCAGCAGGTCTGCGATCTCCTTGATGTCGGTCTCGAAGAGGCCGCACGTATTGGGGTTTGTCAGCATGATGGCGGCCACGTCCGCCCCCAGCTTGGCGCGGAAGGCCGCCACATCCACCCGCCCGCGTGCATCGGCGGGGATCTCGTCCACGCTGAACCCGCAGGCCGCCGCGGTCGCGGGGTTTGTTCCGTGGGCGGAGGATGGGATGAGGACGCGCGTGCGCGCGCGCGCCTCCCCGCGCGCCGCGAGCGCCGCCCGGATCGTCAGCATACCGCATAATTCGCCGTGTGCGCCGGCCTTCGGGCTCAGCGCCACGCCGGGCAGGCCGGTGAGCGTCGTCAGCCAATGCACCAGGGTCTCCATGATCGCGAGCGCTCCCTGCACGGTGGAGACGGGCGCGAGGGGGTGGATGTCGGCGAGGCCTTCCAGGCGCGCGATCTTTTCGTTGAGGCGGGGATTGTGCTTCATCGTGCACGAGCCGAGCGGGAAGAGGCCAAGATCGATGGCGTAATTGCGCTGGCTCAAGCGCACATAATGGCGCACGGTTTCCGGCTCCGACAGCCCCGGCAGATCGAGCGGCGCGCGGCGCGCGAGCCCGCCGAGGCGGTGCGCGCGCGGGGTCGGCGCGGGCAGGTCGACGCCGCTTCTGTCAGAATCGCCAATCTCGAAGATCAGCTTTTCGGCCTGGAGCAGCCCGCGGGAGCCGGAGGTCGTTGGCGTGGTCATGGCGCGAGAACCTCTTGAAGCGCGCGCGCATAGGCGGCGATGTCGTCTTCGGTGTTGGTCTCGGTGGCGCAGACGAGCACCACGTCCTCAAATTCCGTACCCGGACGAAGCCGGCCATAGGGCGCGCCGCCCAGCACCCCGCGCGCGGCCAGCCGCGCCACCAGTTCGCCGCCCGGCAGGGCCGTGCGGATCGCGAACTCGTTGAAGAAGGTCCCGCTCAGCACCTCCACGCCCGAGATGGCGGAGAGGGCGTCCGCCAGCGCGCACGCCCTCTCGTGGTTCAGCAAAGCCAGGCGCCTCAGGCCCGCCGCGCCCAGGAGCGTCATGTGGATGGTGAAGGCAAGGCTGCACAGGCCCGAATTGGTGCAGATGTTGGAGGTGGCCTTCTCGCGGCGGATATGCTGCTCGCGCGTGGACAAAGTCAGCACGAAGCCGCGCGCGCCGTCGGCGTCTTTCGTCTCTCCGCAAAGCCTGCCCGGCATCTGGCGCGTCAAACTTTCCCGCGTCGCGAACAGCCCCACATAAGGGCCCCCGAAGCTCAGCGGATTGCCGATCGATTGGCCCTCCCCCACCACGATATCGGCCCCCATCGCGCCCGGCGGCTCGATCAGCCCGAGCGACACCGCCTCGGTGAACACCGCGATCAACAGCCCGCCTTTGGCGTGGACGGCCGCCGCGATCGGGGCGAGGTCGCTCACGACGCCGAAGACGTTGGGCGATTGCACGATCACCGCCGCCACATCCCCGTCCAAGGCCTCGAGCACCTGGGCCTCGTTATCGATGGCGGGGGGCAGCGCCACGACGCTCATGCCGTGCGCCCCGGCGGTGGTGATCGTTGCGTCCGCGTAATGGGGATGGAGCCCGCCCGAGAGGATCACCCTGCTGCGCTTGGTGACGCGCGCGGCCATGATCGCGGCTTCCGCGCAGGCGGTCGAGCCGTCCCACATGGAGGCGTTGGCCACGTCCATGCCCGTCAGCATCGCGACCTGAGTCTGGAACTCAAACAGCGCCTGCAGCGTGCCCTGGGCGATCTCGGGCTGATAGGGGGTGTACGTCGTGAGAAATTCAGAACGCTGGATCAGGTGATCGACGCTGGCGGGAATGTGGTGGCGATAGGCGCCGGCGCCGATGAAGAAGGGCTGTGCGCCCGCGGCCCGGTTTCGCCCCGCGACCTGGCGGAACCAGCGCTCCACCTCCAACTCCCCCTGCGCCAGGGGCAGATCCACAAGCCCCGCCCGCCGCGCCGCCGGGGGCACGTCGATATAAAGATCGTCGATGGCGTCCACGCCGATGCGCGCCAGCATCGCGGCGCGATCTTCGTCCGTCAGCGGAAGATAGCGCATGCCCTCAAAGGTCCTTCAGAAAGGCCTGGTAGGCCGCCGCGTCCATCAGCGCATCGAACTCGCCGGGATCGGCGGGCGTAAGCTTCACGAGCCAGCCCTGGCCTTCGGGGCCTTCATTGACAAGCTGGGGGGCCTCGCCGAGAGCGTCATTGACATCGGCCACTGTCCCGGACACCGGGGCGTAGACATCGGAAGCGGCTTTCGCGCTCTCCACCACCGCCATCTCCGCGCCGGCCTTCACGCTTCTGCCCCGCGCCGGCAGCTCCACATAGACGACATCGCCCAATTGCTCGGCCGCATAGGCGCTGACGCCGCACACCCAGACCGCGCCCTCTATCCGCACCCATTCGTGCTCCTTGGTGTAGCGCAAAGTCATGGCGGGCTCCTTTTGTAGCGGTGGGGCACGAAGGGGAGGGCGACGACGCTGGCCGCGCGCGGCTGGCCGCGCACCAGAAGGTCCAAAGATGTTCCGGGGGCGGATGAAGCGGCCTCCACATAGCCCATTGAGATCGGGGCGGCGATGCTCGCGCCGAAGCCCCCGCTGGTGACGCGCCCGACCGTGCGCCCCTCCCGGACAATCTCCACCCCCTCCCGCGCCGGGGCCTTGCCCAAGGGCGCAAGGCCCACGCGCTTGCGCGCAGGCCCCTCGCGGAGCTCGCGCAGGATGCGCGCAGCGCCCGGAAAATCGCCGGCGAGCCGGCGGCGCTTGGGGATGATCCAGGGCAGATCGGCCTCCACGGGAGAGATGGTCTCGTCGAGGTCGTGGCCATAGAGGCACAAGCCCGCCTCCAGGCGCAGGCTGTCGCGCGCGCCCAGGCCCGCGGGCTTCACGCGCGCATCCTCCAAAAGCCGCTCGAACAGGATCGCGGCGGCGGCGGGATCGATCAGGATCTCGAACCCGTCCTCCCCGGTATAGCCGCACCGCGCCACCGTGGCGGGCGCGCCCAAGATCTGCCCGGTCCAGGCCTCCATGAAGCCCAGGCTCGCAGCCGCCGGCGCAAAGGCCAGCAACGCCGCCTCCGCCTCCGGCCCCTGCAGCGCCAAGAGGCACAGATCGTCCCCCGGGCGCAGGCTGGCGCGGCCCTCGGCCGCGGCGGCAAGGCGCGCGAAATCCCCGGCTTTGCCCCCGGCATTGGCGACGATGTAGAGCGCCCCGCTTTGGTCAAAGTCGGGGTGGCGCGCGACCATCAAATCGTCGATCACGCCGCCGTCCTCGTTCAGGAGCACGGTGTAGCGCATCTGGCCGGGCCTCAGCCCCGCGATGTCGCTGGGCGCCAGGCGCTCCACCAGCGCGGCCGCAGCGCGATGGGCGTCCTCCCCGCCCAGCGCGCCGTTCAGGGCGAAAAAGCAGGGCCCCATGTGGGAGACGTCGAACAGGCTTGCGTGCGCGCGGGTCCACGCATGCTCGGCGAGCACGCCTTCATACTGCACCGGCATGGCATAGCCCGAAAACGGCGCCCATTTGGCGCCGTGCGCGGTGTGGTGGGCCGCAAGCGGCAGGGATCTGAGGTCGGGGGATGGACTGGATTCAGGGGGAGGGTCGTGATCCACAGCGCGGGCCTTCGGGTGCGCGTCCGGCGCTTGCGCCGGGCGGCCCCCGCTGTCCCATGGACCTGAAAGTTTCACGCCGGCCCGGCCTGGGCGCAGCCCTTACTTCGTCGGTGGCGCACGCCTAGGGGCGCGCGCGCTTTCCAGCGTGTTCATCCCCCCGCAGTCCTTTTCCCTGAGCGATTCCGGGGCGGTTGCGCCTTCGGGGCCGGCTGCGCGTAACCGGTCTCTCCTGCGGGGTTCGAATGTTTGGCCGGCGCGCGGCGAATCCCTTCGGCCCGCACCGTCGGCACTCAATCTCGCATGGCGGGCGCCAGAGTCAACGCGGCAACCGCCGTTGCGCCTTACATCCGCTCCGGCACGACGATACCCAGAAGCGTGAGCCCCTGCTCGAGCTGCGCGAGCGTGGCGCCCGCGAGCGCCAGGCGCGAGGCCCGCGCCGCCGCCTGCGGCTCCGACAGGATCGGGCACTGGTCGTAGAAGACCGACCAGGCCTGCGCCAGGGCGAACACGTGCTCGGCCAGAAAGTGCGGCGCGCGCTTGTCGTAGGCCAGCGTCAGGGCGGCGTCGAACGCGTCCAGCGCCAGCACGAGGCTGCGTTCGGCGGGTGCAGCGATGGCCACCGGCCCGGCGTGGAGCCCCTGCGCCTTAGCTTTGCGCAGGATCGATTTCACCCGCACCGCCGCATAGAGCAGATAGGGACCGGTCTTGCCCTCGAAGCTCAAGAAGCGGTCGAGGTCGAACACGTAGGAGGTGGTTCGCGCATTGATCAGATCGGCGAATTTGAGCGCGGCCACCGCCACGCGATGGGCCACCTGCTCGAACTCCTCCGGCGGGAAACCGGCGCCGATCTCGGCGGCTTTGAGGCGCGCGCGCGCCTTCTCCACCGCCTGGGCGATGAAGACCGACAATTTCAGCACCCCGCCTTCGCGGGTCTTGAAGGGCTTGCCGTCCGGTCCGTTCATGGTGCCGAAGCCGATATGCTCGAGCGTTTCGCGGGCGGCGTAGCCGGCGCGCGCGGCGGCGCGGAACACCTGCTCGAAATGCTCCCCCTGGCGCTGGTCCACCACGTAGAGCATCAGGTCGGGGTCATAGTCCTGCCGGCGCTGGACGATGGTCGCAAGATCGGTCGTGCCGTACATGGCCGAGCCTTCGGAGGACACGACCAGCAGCGGATCGGGGTGGGGCGCCTCGTAGACGGAGCCGTCCTCGCGCTTTTTCTTCCGCACCTCCCCGGGGCCCGCCACATGCACCACGAGCGCGCCCTGATCCTCCACCAGGAGGCCTGCGGCGCGCAGGCCCTCGATCATGGGCGCGATGAACGGGTCGGCGTCGCTCTCGCCTTTCCAGAGGTCGAAATCGACGTCGAGCGCCGCATAGTCGCGCTTCAGGGCGGCCATCGAGGCCTCGCGCATCCGCGCCCACAGGCGCCGGTACGGCCCCTGCCCGGCCTGCAGCCGCGCGGTGGCCTTGCGGGCCTGGTCGCGGAAGGCCTCGTCGGTTTTGGCGCGGGCGGCGGCGGGGGGATAGATCGCCTCCAGGAAATCGAGGTCGATCGCGCGAGCGGCGGCGGCGAACGCTTCCTCCTCCTCCAGCGGGCCGAAGCGCTCCTCGATCACCACGATCAGGAGCCCCATCTGGAAGCCCCAATCGCCGAAATGGGCGTCCCCCCACACCTGGTCGCCGCGGAAGCGGAACACGCGCTTGATCGCCTCGCCGAGGATCGCGGCGCGCAAATGGCCCACATGCATGGGCTTCGCCACGTTCGGCCCGCCATAATCGACGATCACGCGCCGCGCCTCAGCCACGCGTTCGGCCCCGGCGCGGGGATCGTCCACGATCGCCTGCGCGCGCGCGGCGAGGGTCTGGTCGCTCACCCCAAGATTGAGGAAGCCCGGGCCGGCGATCTCGACTTCCGCGAACGGTTCGCCCTTGAGCCGCGCCGCCACCGCCTCGGCGATCGCGCGCGGCGCCTTGCCCGCGGCCTTGGCGCCCCCCATCGCCCCGTTGCACTGGAAGGGCGCGAGGTCGGGCCGGTCCGAGCGGCGCGCCTGCCCGAGCGCGGGATCGAGCCCTTCGGCCGCGAACGCCTCCTGAAGCCGGGCGGAAAGGAGGGCGGCGAGATCGGCCATGGGCGCGGTTTATCTCAGGGATTGGCTGGATTGGCTGGGGCGCCAGGATTCGAACCTGGGAATGGCGGTACCAAAAACCGCTGCCTTACCGCTTGGCGACGCCCCAATCGCGCGCGCCGGCCTGCGGCGCGCGTCGGGAGGCCGGGTTTTAAGCGCGCCCTCGGGGAGATGCAAGAACGGGGGCCTGGCGCCGCCGCCGCCAGTCCCGCTGCCCCAAGTCCCGCCGCCCCAAGTCCCGCCGCCCCAGTCGCGCGTTGCATGCGCCCCGCGAGGGCGCTATAGCCGCACACCGTCGGAGTATAGCTCAGCCTGGTAGAGCACCACGTTCGGGACGTGGGGGTCGTAAGTTCGAATCTTGCTACTCCGACCATGACGATTTCGGCGCGCCTCCCGCGCCCCCACGCTCAGCCGCGGCGCGCGGCTTCGATCGCGGCCACGTCGATTTTTCCCATCGTCAGCATGGCGTCGAACGCGCGCTTGGCTTCCGCGCCGCCGGCGGCCAGCGCCGCCATCAGGATGCGGGGCGTGATCTGCCAGGAGATACCCCAGCGGTCCTTGCACCAGCCGCACGCGCTTTCCTGCCCTCCATTGCCGACGATGGCGTTCCAGTAGCGGTCGGTCTCGTCCTGATCCTCGGTGGAGATCTGGAAAGAAAACGCCTCGCAGTGCTTGAAATTGGGCCCGCCATTGAGCCCGAGGCACGCTATCCCGGCGACCGTGAACTCCACCGTCAGCACAACGCCCTCCTTCCCGCCAGGGAAGTCGCCCGGCGCCCGGCGCACCGCGCTTACGGCGCTGTCAGGAAAGGTGGCGGCGTAGAAGCGCGCGGCGGCCTCGGCGTCCTTATCAAACCAGAGGCAGATCGTGTTTTTGTTCATGGGCCAGCACTATTCGATGGGCCGGGCCTGTCAGGCAAGGCGCGCGCTCAGCGGCCAGGGTCGGTCTGCGGCGTTTCGGCGAAGCGCGGATAGGGCCCCAGCAGCAGGAAGGCGAGCGCGGTCACGGCCATGGCGAACGCGGACGCGAGCAGAGCGCCGTCATAGGTCCCCGTCCGGTCGAAGCCGTAAGCGAAGATCAGCGGGCCGAGGCCCGCCCCGATATTGCCCAGCACCCATTGCGTGGCGTAGATGCGCCCGAAGCACCGCCGCCCGAAATAGGCCGAGACCAGGAACGCCGCGAGGTCGCCCTCCGCGCCGGTGGCCATGCCGATGCAGGCGATCGCCACCAGGGTCCAGACCGGGTCGAGATCGGGGATGGCGAGGATCGCGAGCGCGGCGGCCGCCAGCAGGAACGCGCCCACGCACAGGATCGGCGCCCAGATGCGGTCCAGCAGGAAGCCACTGCCGATGCGCCCCACGATCACCGACACCCCAATCACCGCCGCCATCTCCGCGGCGCGGGCGGTGGTGAAGCCGCGGTCGGTCAGGAGCGGGACGAGGCTGGTGATCGCGCCCAGCAGCACGGCGAGGCTGACGCTGAAGCCGATCGACATGATCCAGAAGCGCGGGGTGGCCATCGCCGGCCCGATCGAGACGCCCTCTTCGACCACCGCGACGCCGGGCGCATCGGGCGCGGACGGCGCACCGTTCGGGCGCTCCTTCAAAAAGAAGAACACCACCGGCAGCGCGATTAGGATGGGCAGCGCGCCGAGCGCGAAATAGGTGGCCCGCCAGCCGAAGGTTTCGATGACCCAGGCCGTATAGATCGGGATGCACACCCCAGCGACGCCCGAGCCCGCCTGCGCGACCGCCAGCGCAAGCCCGCGATGGGCGTGGAAATTGGTCACAATCGCCCGCATGAACGCGATGGGCAGCGCGCCGGCCGCCATCACGCCCATCAGGAAATACATGCCCAGGAACAGCCGCGCATCGCCGTTGGTGAACGCCCCCAGGGCGAAGAAAGACAGCCCCAGAAGCACTTGCGAGAGCATGATCAGGCCGCGGGCCCCGCGCCGATCGACGATCCAGCCCACGACATAGGAAGCCGGGAT
Organism: Alphaproteobacteria bacterium; assembly: GCA_031398975.1. Taxonomy (GTDB): domain Bacteria; phylum Pseudomonadota; class Alphaproteobacteria; order Caulobacterales; family Aquidulcibacteraceae; genus JAKFWI01. The sequence continues at coordinate 10,319 of JANNOI010000034.1, forward strand.
GAAGGCGAGCGTCAGCACGACCGGCACGAGCATCACGGTGCTGCGGCTCCAGTCGAACGCCTCGGTCAAGGGTTTGGAGAGCACCCCGATCGAATAGCTCTGCGCCAGCGGGATGAGGCCCAGCGGCACGCCCACGAACGCCGACAGGATCGCGCCCCAGCCGCGCCGGAACTCGCCCAGGCCTGCGCGGGGCCGCGCGGATGGGCCGGTGGCGAGCGCTTCCTCGGTCATTCTGAGTCCCCCCGGCCAAGCGCGGCCGAGCGCGCGGCGGCGGCGCGCACGGCGGCGGTGAGCAGCGCTTGCAGACCCGTTTTCGGCGCGGCCAGCACCGCGAGCGCGGCCTCGGTCGTGCCCCCCTTGCTGGCGACGTCGCGGCGCAATTGCTCCGCCGGCTGATCGCTCAAACGGGCCAGCGCGGCCGCGCCCGCCACCGTCTCGGTAGCCAGGGTGCGCGCGATCTCGGGCGCGAGCCCCAGATCCAGGCCCGCCTGCTCCAGGCACTCCAGAAGGTGGAACACATAGGCCGGCCCCGAGCCGCTAATGGCGGTGACGGCGTCGAACTGGGCCTCGTCCGTGAGCCACACCACCGCCCCGCTCGCCGCCAGGAAGGCCTCGGCGCGTGCGCGGTCGCTTTGCGGGCAACCCTCGGCGGCGCGGCAGGCGCTGACGGCTTGCCCGATCCGCGCAGGCAGGTTCGGCATGGCGCGCACGAGCGCGCCGGCGGCGTCGAATTCGCGGGCCAGAACGTCGAGCCTCGCGCCGGCCAGGATCGACACCACGGTCCCCAGCCCCACGCTGCGCCCGGCCAGCGGCGCGCCCAGCCCCGGAAGCTGCTGGGGCTTCACCGCGATCAGCGTCAGATCGAACGCCGCGCCTTCGGGGAGCGCCGCAAGGCTTGGCGCGACGGCGTAGCCCTGGGCGGCGGCGCGGGCGCGGGCCGCGGGATCGGGCTCGACCACCATGGCCGCCGCGCCTTTTTCCGTGTGCACGAACCGGTCCAGCAAGGCCGCGCCCATCTTGCCGTAGCCGATGACGAGCAAGGCCTTGAGCGGCGCCGCCTTGGGCTCTTGCTTCGCCAGATACGCTTTCACGTCCTCGACCGAAACCGGCGCGCCCGGCGTTGCGGGCGCGATCGCGGCGATGTCCACTCCCTGCTCGCCCGCATAGCGTCGCGCCAGCGGCGAGACGCGGCGCTCCGCGACCGGGCTGATCCAGGCGAGCACGCCCCCTACCGCCGCCTCTTCGCCGACCGCGCCGCTAAGCCCCCGGATCGTCCCCGCGACGGGCGCCTCGATGTCGGTGCTGACCTTGGCGGTCTCGACCGTCACGATGGGCTGGCCGGCCGCGACCAGATCGCCCTCTTTGACCAGCCACGCCACGATCGTGGCGCTCTCCATGTATTCGCCGCCGAGCGCGGTGAGGGTGACCGCAACGTCGCTCATTGCAGCGTCCTCAGGGCGGCGGCGGCGATGGCTTCGGCGTTCGGCAGGGCGGCGGCCTCGAGCGGGGCGCTGTAGGGGATGGCGCGGTCGGCCAGGCCCAGCCGTTGCACGGGGGCGTCGAGGGCGTAGAAGCAGGCTTCCGCGATAGCGGCGCTGAGCTCGGCGGCGTAGCCGCAAAAGCGCCAGCCTTCGTTCACCACCACCGCCCGATGGGTCTTGCGGACGGAGGCGAAGATCGTCTCGGTGTCGAGCGGGCGCAGCGTGCGCAGATCGATCACTTCGGCCTCCACCCCGCCCCCGGCCAGGGTCTCCGCCGCCGCCAGCGCCTCGATCACCATGCGCGAGCTCGCGATGAGGGTGACGGCGGCGCCTTCGCGCACGATCTTGGCCTTGCCGATCGGCTCGGGGGGCGCATCGTCGGGGACCTCGCCGAAACTGTTATAGAGGAGCTTGTGCTCCAGGAAGATCACCGGGTCGGGGTCGCGGATCGCGGCTTTGAGCAGGGCCTTGGCGTCGGCCGGGAATGCTGGGGCCACCACTTTCAGGCCCGGGATGTGGGCCACCATGGCGTCGAGGCTCTTGGAATGCTGGGCGCCTGCGCCCGCGCCGGCCCCGCCTTGCGTGCGCAGCACGAAAGGCAATTCCACCTGCCCCGCCCAGATGAAGCGCGCCGGCGAGGCTTGGTTGACCAGCGCGTCCAGGCAAAGGGGCAGGAAATCGGCGTACATGATCTCCAGCACCGGGCGAAGGCCCATCATCGACGCGCCGACGGCCATGGCCGTCATGGTGGCTTCGCTGATCGGGGTGTCGCGCACGCGGGCGGGCCCGAATTCCTGCAGCAGGTCGCGGCTTACCTTGAACACCCCGCCATAGGCCGCGATGTCCTCGCCGAACAGCACCACGGTGGGATCGCGCGCCATCTCCTCGCGCAGGGCGGCGTTGAGGGCCTGGGCGTAGCGGAGCTTGGCCATCAGGCGTGCCTGTATTCCGGCAAAAGGAGGTCCCCGGCGTCGGGGAAGGGCGCGGCGAGCGCCGCCGCGAACGCGGCCTCCACGCGCGCGCGCAGCTGCGCCTCCATCTCCGCCCGGCGCGGCGCGAAGGCGGGGCCAAGCGCTGCGGCCGCGCGCTCAATAGGGTCCCGCGGCGCCCAGGCGGCCATTTCTTCCCGGCTTTGATAGCCGCCCATGTCGCTGGTGGAGAAGCCGGTCATCCGGTAGGTCTTGGCCTCGATCAGGGTGGGGCCCTCCCCGGCGCGGGCCCGCGCTGCGGCCTCGGCCGTGGCGCTGCGCACCGCGAGCACGTCATTGCCGTCCACCACCACGCCCGGCATCGCATAGCCTTGCGCGCGCACCGCGATGTCGCGCACCGCCGATTGCTGGCTCGCGGCCACCGTCAGGCCGTATTCATTGTGCTCGCAAAGGAAGATAACCGGCAGCCTCCAGAGCGCGGCGATGTTCATGGATTCGTGGCACACCCCGGTCTGGGCCGCGCCGTCCCCGAAGAAGCTGAGCGCGACCGCGCCGGTGTTGAGCGCCTGCAGCGCCCACGCCTGGCCCACCGCCACCGGGATCCCGCCGCCGACGATGGCGTTGCCGCCCAGCATGCCGCGCGCGCGGTCGGCGATCAGCATATGACCGGCGCGGCCCTGGCAATAGCCGCTCGCGCGCCCGAAAATCTCCCCCAGCACCCGCTCCAAACTCAAGCCCCGTCCGAGATAATGGGCGTGGCCGCGATGGGTGCTGGTGACGACGTCGCCCGGCGCCAAAGCCGCGGTTGCGCCCACGCCCACCGCCTCCTGGCCGTCGCAGCAATGCAGCGGCCCGCGCGTCTGGCCGGCCTTGTGCGCCGCGCGCAGGCCCTCTTCGAGGAAGCGCACCTCCACCATGCGCGCGAACAGCGTCTCCAGCAGCGCGGGATCGCCAGGGGCGGGCGGGGACGCACTCATGGCTTGCCGCCAAAGGCCGGGTAGCGGCCCAGCGTGAGGAAGCCCAGTCCCACCAGGGCGAGCGCGCCCCCCGCCACCCCCAGCGCCGGTCCGTAGGTTCCTTGCGCGTCGAACGCAAAGCCGTACGCGGCCGGACCCAAGCCCGCGCCGATATTGGCGATCGTCAATTGGATGGCGTAGAGGCGCCCGAAGCAGCGGCGGCCGAAATAGGATCGGACCATGTAGGCCGCCACATCGCCCTCCACGCCCAGCGCCAGCCCCGTGACCGCGATCACCGCCAGGGTGGCGGCGGGCGAAAGGTCGGGCGCGGCGAGCACGACGAGCGCCGCGCCATTGACGGTGAAAGCCGCGCAGCACAGCAAAGGCGCCCAGATCCGGTCCAGCAGGACGCCCGCCGCCAGCCGCCCGACGATCACCGAAGCCCCGATCACCGAGGCGTATTGCGCCGCCTGCACCACCCCGAGCCCGCGGTCGCGCAGCAGCGGCGCGAGATTGGTGACCAGCCCCACCAGGGTGGTCAGCACCAAGGTGAAGCCGAGCGCCATGGCCCAAAAGCGCCAACTCCGGAGACTTTCCAGCACGCCTGCGCCCTCGAGCGCGGGCTCCGCCCCCACGCGCGGGGCGGGCGCGGGCGCGTCCTTCAGCAGGAAGAACACGACCGGCGCCGCCACGACGATCGGCAAAAGCCCCAGCACCACATAGGCGCCGCGCCAGCCGTGCTGCTCGATCGCCCAGCCGATCACGAGCGGCGCCAATACCCCGGCCACGCCCGTCCCGCTCATGGCGATCGCCAGCGCCAGGCCCAGTCGGTCCCTGAACCAGCCCACCACCGTGCGCATATAGCCCACCGATAATGTGCCGGCCGCGACCATGCCCATCAACAGATACAAACCCAGGAACGTCCACACCTCGCGCCCGGGAAACGCCGCCAGCGCAAAGAAGCACAGGCCGAAGCCCAAGAGCGACAGCGTGATCATGCGCCGGGAGCCGTAGCGGTCGGCGATCCAGCCCACGGCGTAGGACGCGGGGATCAAGCCGCAGGTGATGGCGATCGGCGCCAGCATGATCGACCCGCGCGACCAGCCGAATTCCTCCGCCAGGGGATGGCTCAGCAGGCCTATCGAATAACTCTTCCCCAACGCGACCAGGCTGAACGGGATGGCGATGAAGGTGGCGAGCACGACCGGCCAGCCGCGCTTGAACTCCCCAAGGCCCGGGCCGTGCGCCGCCGCCAGGGGCGAGGCGGGGGGATCGAGCGTCGTCATGGGGTCTGGAAGGGGGCGGTCTGGAAGATGGCGGCGATTTCGACGCTGGCGTTCAGCGGCAGCACGCTCGCGCCGATCGTGAAGCGCGCCGCGCGCCCGCTTTCGCCCAAGATTTCGAGCAGCAGCGCGCAAGCCGCGTCGGCGATCCCCGCCTGGCCGTAAAAGTCCGGATCGGAATGCACGAACACCTCCAGCCGCAGGCAGGCGAGGAGGCGGTCGAGGTCTCCGGCGCAGGCCAGCTTGCCCACCGCCAGAACGTTCAGCATGCAGCGTTCGGCCGCGCGCCTGGCGTCCTCGATCGCGCACGCGCTCGGAATGGGGCCGCAATAATGGACACGCCCGTCCACGAACGGAATCTGGCCGGCGATGAAAAGGAGTTCGCCCGCGCGCGTGAAATGGCGATACAGGCCCGCCGGGGCCGGCGGGGGCGGCAAAACCAGATCCAGCGCCGCCAAACGCGCTTCCGCGCCCATCGAACTTCACCGGCCGCCACCCATCCGGCCGCCTTTCCTGCACCCAGAGTATCAAGCGCATGGCGCGGCGATAGCAGCGGCCGCGCAGGAAGCTTATCAGTCCGCTTTATCAAAGCGGCCCGCTTTCATATTAGCCGCCGTCGCGCGGCGGGCGTTAGGCTGCGGGCTTATCCAACGCGAAGAACGCCATGCTGGACCATGCAAGTCGGGAACAGGCGATCGCCCGCGCCACGGGCTATCTGGAGGACGGGGCCTATGTCGCCGATCTCGCGGCGCGCATCGCCATCCCCAGCGAGAGCGAACGGCCCGAGGCCATGCCCCACCTGTACGCCTATCTGGCGCATCTGGGCGAGGCGTTCCGGACGCGGCTCGGCTTCACCGTCACGATTTTCGACAATCCCAATCCCAAGGGCGGCCCGATCCTGGTGGCGGAGCGGATCGAGGACCCGGCTCTGGCGACGATCTTCTGCTACGGCCATGGCGATGTGGTGGACGGCATGGAGGGGCGGTGGGAGGGCGGCTCCAGCCCCTGGAAACTGCGCGTCGAGGGCGAGCGCTTCTATGGCCGGGGCGCGGCCGATAATAAAGGCCAGCACACCGCGGTGATGCTGGCGCTGGAGGCGGTGATCGCCACGCGCGGGGCGCTGGGCTTCAATTGCAAATTCCTGATCGACACCGTGGAAGAGACCGGCTCGCCGGGCCTGCGGGAATTCTGCGCAGCGCACCGCCAAGCCCTCCAGGCGGACCTCTTCATCGGCTCGGACGGGCCCCGCATGACGCTCGACACGCCCGCCCTGTTCGGGGGCGCGCGCGGGGCGATCGAATTCGACCTCGTGTGCGATCTGCGCGAGGGCGGCAACCATTCCGGCAATTGGGGCGGCGTGATCGCCAATCCGGGCGTGCTGGTCGCCCACGCCATCGCCGCGCTCGTATCCAGCACCGGCCGCATCGAGGCCCGCGAGCTCGTGCCGCCGCACGTGCCGCCCGCGGTGCGCCGGGCGCTTTCGCGGGTCGCGATCGAGCCGGGCCCGAACGGCCCGAAGCTCGACAAGGATTGGTGGGGCGAGCCGGGGCTCACCCCGGCCGAGCAGGTGTTCGCCTGGACCGCGCTCGAGGTGCTCGCCTTCAAGACCGGAAACCCCGACCACCCCGTCAACGCCATCCCCCCGACGGCGTGGGCGCGCCTGCAGGTGCGCCATACCGTGGAGGTCCCGCTGGAGCGGGTGATCCCCGCAATCGAGCGCCGCCTGGCGGCGTGCGGGGTGGCCCATGTCGAAGTGCGCCAGGTGCGCGCCAGCGCCATCCCGGTCGACATTCCCCCCACCCGCCTCGACCCCGACCATCCAGCCGTCGGCTTCGCGATCGGCTCGATCCGGGAAACGCTGGGCAAGGAGCCGGTCTACCTGCCCAACGCCGGGGGCACGATCTGCAACGATTGTTTCGCCGACATTATCGGCATGCCCACAATCTGGGTCCCGCTCTCCTACCCCGCGTGCAAGCAGCACGCCCCGAACGAACACGTCCTGAAGCCGCTGATCCGGGAAGGCCTCGCCATGCTCGCAGGCCTCTTTTGGGATTGCGGCGCCCCCGCCAACACCCCCTTCCTGCGCACGCTCGCGCGCGCCTAGACCGTTTCCCGAAAAGTGTTACGCGGTTTTCGGACGAGTAACGGTCTAACTTAAAGGGTAGAGCGGTTTTTCTCGATTGGATTGATCCGATCCAATCAAGAACCGCTCTAGCTGTGCGTTCTGAGCGGGTTGTTCACGGGAGCTGAAACCGGGACGCTGGTGGTTGCGACGCCAACCATTCTCCTGGGAGACCCCCGTGAACGCGCACAGGAATGCCAGAACCACGCCGCATATTCGAG
>JANNOI010000059.1:0-17823 GCA_031398975.1 Alphaproteobacteria bacterium
GTTCTGGCATTCCTGTGCGCGTTCACGGGGGTCTCCCAGGAGAATGGTTGGCGTCGCAACCACCAGCGTCCCGGTTTCAGCTCCCGTGAACAACCCGCTCAGAACGCACACCTAGAGCGGTTCTCGATTGGATTGAATCAAACCAATCGAGAAAAACCGATCTACACTTTAAGGTAGGCCGTTTCTCGTCCGAAAACCGCGTAACACTTTCGGGAAACGGTCTAAAGCAGGATCGCTGTGGCGATGCCCAGGAAGGCCAGGAAGCCCACCGTATCGGTGATCCAAGTGACGAACACCGAGGACGAGACGGCCGGGTCCGCGCCGAAGCGCTGCAGCCCGAGCGGCACGAGAATGCCCGCCAGCCCCGCGCACGTGATGTTGACGATCACCGCCAGCGCGATCGCCAGCGCAAGGCCCGCGCTGGCGAACCAGGCCCCGGCGACAAGCGCCAAGGTCAGCGCGACGATCGCGCCGTTGAACGCCCCGGTCAGCGCTTCGCGGGCCACGAAGCGGGCGGCGTTGGAGGACGAAAGATCGCGCGCGGCCATCGCCCGCACCGCCACCGCCAGCGCCTGGGTGCCGGCATTGCCCCCGAGCGAGGCCACGATCGGCATCAGCACCGCCAGCGCGACCAATTGGTCGATCGAGCCGGAGAACATCGAAATCACGCTGGAGGCGCAAAGCGCGGTGAGCAGATTGACCATCAGCCAGGGCGCGCGGGTGCGCACCGTGCGGATCACGGTGTCGGTGCGGCTGGCCTCGCTGACGCCGGAGAGCTTCAGGAGGTCCTCCTGGCTCTCTTCCTGGATCACGTGAACGATATCATCGACGGTGACCATGCCGGTGAGCCGTCCGGCCTCGTCCACCACCGGCGCGGAGGTCAGGTGGTAGCGCTGAAAGGCGAAGGCCACCTCCTCCTGGTCCATCTCCGGGCGGGCGAGGAAATGGGGCGGGGCCATCAGCGCGCGCAGCAGCGCCTCGCGCGGCGCCCGCAGCATGGTGGACAGCGCGATCGCCCCCACCGGCCGGAACGAGGGATCTACGACATAGATCTCGAAGAAGCGGTCCGGCAGGTCCGCGCCCACCGCGCGCAGATGGTCCATCGTCTGGCCGACGCTCCAGAATTCCGGCGCAGCGACGAATTCGCGCTGCATCAGGCGTCCGGCCGTCTCCTCGTCGAAGGAGAGGCCGGCCTCGACCGCGAGGCGCACGTCTTCGGGGGCGGCCTCCAGCACGGCGTCGAGCTGGTCCTTGCGGACGCCGGCGGCGATCACGGCGGCGTCGTCGGTGTCGAGCTCGCCCAGGATGCGACCGATATAGGCCGCCGGCAGTGCGGCGAGTACGGCGGCGCGCTTGGCCTCGGGCAGCTCCAGCAGCATTTCCGGAGGCAATTGGTGGCCGATCAGATGGACCAGATGCTCGAGCGCGTGGCCTGGCAGGGCCTCCAGCACGTCGGCGAGATCGGCCGGGTGGAGCCCCGCCAGCAGGCGTCGCAGGAGCGGGCCGTCGCGGTCCCCCGCCGCGCCGACGACGCGGGCGACGAAATGGGAATCCATCTCGGAGGCGCCGTGGGCTTCCCCGCCGGTCTCGATTCCGCGCCGCTCCAGATCCTGAGGCTCTACCATGGCCGCTCCGCCCCGACGCGTCCTTCGCGCCGCCAGCTCCTGTCTGTGGCGGTGCGCGTCATCGCCCGAGACGTCAAGCGCGCCGTCGCCAAACCTGCGGCGGCGGCCCTCGTCAGGCCTTGAAAACCCTTGTCCGGCTCAGAGAAAGAGGTGGTGCGACCGAGAGGACTCGAACCTCCACGGTGTTACCCACTAGCACCTCAAGCTAGCGCGTCTACCAGTTCCGCCACGGTCGCACGCGGGATGGGCAGGTAACAGAAAGGAACCGGCCGAACAAGGGAGCCCGTCCCCGCGCCGGCGTACGCCTTAAGCGGCGGCGACGGCGTTGAACTCGTGCACGTCGGCGGGCTCGATGATGGTCACGGCCAGGCGCTCGCCCTGGATGGTGATCTCGCCGCGCGCGATCGGGTGGTTGCTTGCGAGGATCCAGACGGGATCGCTTTCGCGCGTATCGAGCGGGATCACCGCGCCGCGGCCCATGCGCAGCAATTGCTGCATCGGCAAGGTGGCGCGCCCCAGCACCACCGCGATCTCCACCTGCACCGCTTCGATCTGGCTTTTCCCCATGCCCCCGCTTCCCATCTACATGTGCGTGCGACGAGAACGTGAAAGGGTTGATCGAGCGTGAACGCGCCTGCCCCGTCGGCGGATATCGGCTGGGCGGTGTCGCCCGGATTGACGCCCTATCCGCAAGCGCTCGCCTTCATGGAGGCGCGCGCGGGCGCGATCGCGCAGGGTGGGGCGGACCAGCTCGTCTGGCTGGTCGAGCATCCCCCCCTCTATACCGCCGGGATCAGCGCGAAGCCGCAGGATTTGCTGGCGCCCGATCGCTTCCCGGTGTTCCACACCAGCCGCGGCGGGCAATTCACCTATCACGGGCCGGGCCAGCGCGTGGCCTATGTGATGCTTGACCTGACGCGGCGGGGCCGGGACGTGCGCGGGTTCGTGGCCGATCTCGAGCGCTGGATGATCGCGGCCCTGGCGGAGCTGGGCGTCACGGGCCTGGTGCGGGACGGCCGCGTGGGCGTGTGGGTGGAGCGCGGCGACGGCGGGGAGGACAAGATCGCCGCCATTGGTGTGCGGATCCGCCGCTGGGCCAGTTTCCATGGCGTGGCGCTGAACGTCTCCCCGGACCTGTCGCATTTTGCGGGCATCGTCCCGTGCGGGGTGCGCGCCCACGGCGTCACCAGCCTGGCCGAATTGGGCAAGCCTGCGAGGATGGCCGAGGCTGACGGCGCCTTGCGCGCCGCTTTCGAGGCAATTTTTGGCCCCGTCCACACTGCCGCTCCCCCTGTTTTGGCGTAACGCCTTATTGGCTCGCCCACAGGATTCGCCCCACCCAGAGCACGTCCTCGGCGGCGATCAGGCGCGGCGCGTAGGCCGGATTGAGCGAAACCAGTTCGAGCACCTGTTCATTGCGCCGGCCCAGCTCCTTGGCCATCACCTCGCCCTGGCGGGTGTGCAGCACGATGCGGTCGCCCCGCCGCACCGCCGCCCCCGGCTGCACCACCACGAGATCGCCGGCCCGGAACACGGGCTGCATGGACTCCCCCGTTATCTCCAGCGCATAGACGCGCTCCTCGCCCAGGCCCGGAAACCGCACCGTCTCGGCCGCGCCCACCGGGTAGCCGGCGGCGTCGAAGAACCCGTCCGTTCCCGCGCGCGCCAGGCCCACGATCGGGATCGCCCGGCCGGCGGCGGCGCCCGGGCCGGTCATCAGCGCAGCGAACGCGTCCAGATCGTCGCCCACCGCCTCGAGCGCGCGCGCCAGGCTTTCGGTGGACGGCCAGCGGGGCTTGCCGTCGGGGGCGGTGCGTTTGCTTTTGTTGAAGGTGGTGGGATCGAGCCCGGCTGCGCGCGCCAGCCCCGAAGCCGTCAGGCCATGGCGGCCGGCCAGCGCATCGATGGCGCGCCAAATCTGCGCATGGGTCATCGGCGCGCCTCCATCCCGCCGCGGCCCGGTGCGGCTCTATCCCTCGATGAAGTAAGCGTGCTTTATACTCGCGCTTAAAGGATTATCAACCTAACGAAAAGGTTATTAATCCTCCTTTGGGGCTATGTTCCTATGTTTGCAGGGCGGCTGCATGGCGCCGCGGCGGCCGGCCTCCGGCTTTTGCCGCCCGAGCAGGCGCATGGCTTGGCGATGGCGGGGTTGCGGGCGGGGTTGGGGCCGCGTGTGCGCGCCGATCGCTGGCCCAGCCTTGCGCTGACGCTGGCGGGACTGAAGCTGCCCAATCCTATCGGCCTCGCCGCGGGGCTGGACAAGAACGCCGAGGCGCCGGATGCGCTGCTCGCCTGCGGGTTCGGCTTTGTGGAGTGCGGCGCGGCAACCCCTCGCCCCCAGCCCGGTTCGCCCCCGCCGCGCCTGTTCCGCCTGCCGCAGGAGCGCGCGCTGATCAACCGGATGGGCTTCAACAATGCGGGCGTGGAGGCGATCGTGGGCCGGCTGGCCGCGCGCCGGGGGCATGGCGTCACAGGGCTCAATATCGGCGCCAACAAGGATAGCCCCGATCGCGCCGGCGATTATGTGGCGGTGCTGGAGAGGGCCTGGCCCCATATCGATTACGCCACGCTCAACATCTCCTCCCCCAACACGCCGGGCTTGCGCAGCCTGCAGGAACGCGGCCCCCTGGAGGAGCTGCTATGCCGCATCGCGGCCGTGCGCGCGACGCTGGCGCAGGGGCCCGCCAAGCCCATCTTCCTGAAAGTGGCCCCCGATCTGGACGAACGCCAAATCGCCGACATCGCCGAACTGGCGCTCGCGCACGGCGTCGACGCGCTGATCGTGTCCAACACCACGCTTTCGCGGCCCGAGGGCCTAGCCGGGGCGCACCGGCGGGAAGCGGGGGGCTTGTCGGGGCGGCCGCTCTTTGCGCGCTCCACGCAGATGCTCGCGCTCTTTGCGGAGGCGAGCGGGGGCCGGCTGGCCCTGATCGGCTCGGGCGGCGTGGAAAGCGGGGCCACGGCGCTGGCCAAGATCAAGGCAGGCGCGAGCGCCGTGCAGCTCTATTCCGCGTTCGTCTTCGAGGGGCCGGGGATCGCGGCGCAGATCGCGGCGGAGCTCGCCCAATTGCTCGCGGCGGAGGGGTTCTCGCACGTCGGCGAGGCGGTGGGGGCGGGCTTGTGATCCCCCCGCTCGTGCGTCACCCCGCCTACGATGCCCCTTTGCCGGAGGGCCACCGGTTTCCGATGGGCAAGTTCCGGCGCCTGGCGGAGATCCTGGAGGCGGAGGGCCTGGCGGGCCCGGGCGGTTTCCATCGGCCGGAGCCGGCCGGGGAGGCGCTGCTGGCCCGCGCGCACGCCCCCGCTTACGTCCGCGCCGTGCTCAGCCAGACGCTGGAAGCCGCCGCGGAACGGCGGATCGGCCTTCCGGTGACGGCGGCGGTGGCGGCGCGCGCGCGGGCGGCGGTGGGCGGCACGCTGCTGGCGGCGCGCCTGGCGCTCACCCACGGGCTTGCCTGCAACACCGCCGGGGGCAGCCACCACGCGGACCGGGAGGGCGGCGCAGGCTTCTGCGTCTTCAACGATGTGGCGGTAGCGGCGCTCGCCCTGCTGGCGGAAGGGGCGGCGGCGCGCGTGCTGGTGGTCGATCTCGATGTGCATCAGGGAGACGGCACGGCCCGGATTTTCGCCGAGGACGACCGCGTCTTCACCTTCTCCATGCATTGCGAAGCCAATTTCCCGACCCGCAAGGCCAGGAGCGACCTCGACGTCGCCCTGCCGCGAGGCGCGGGCGATCGGGCCTATCTCGACGCACTCGCCGGGGCGCTGCCCGCAGCGATGGCCACCGCCGCGCCGGACCTCGTCTTCTACAATGCCGGAGTGGACGTCCACGCCCAAGATGCGCTGGGCTTGCTGACGCTGACCGATGAAGGCCTGCGGGCCCGGGACGAGGCGGTGCTCACCGCCACCCGCCGCGCCCGCCTGCCTACCGCCACGGTGCTCGGCGGCGGCTATGCGAAAAACACGGATGAAATAGCACGCCGCCATGCGGGCTTATTCCACATGGCGGCGCGCGTGTTCGCAGGTGCGAGCTAGTCCCGCCTTATTGTGCGGAAGCGAGCTTGGAGGCGCCGGCTTCGACCTGGGCGGCGTGGTAGCTCGTCAGAGCGGGCAAGCCGGCCTTTTCGACGGCGGTTTCAACCGTCGGCGCGACGCAGCGGGCGCGGACGACGAAGGTGCCGTAAACCTGGGCTTGTTCCTTGGCGCACACGGTGTTCGCGGCGGCCACGATGCGCTCGTACAGCTGCGAAACCGCCTGCTCGGTGGCCAGATCGGTCGTGCGCACGGGCACGTTCAGGCTTTCGGCGGCAGCGCCAGTGGAAACGGCGCAGAGGGTGAACAGGCTCACGGCGGCCAGGGTATTGCGCATCGGACAGCTCCTTCAGACACGTTTGAGCCGGGGAAGTTCCGCGGCGTTGTGCAGTGCAACATATCTGGAGACGTTCGATCGCCATGTCCAGAAGAAAAGTGACGTTCCGTCATGTTTTTTTCGCCGGAAGCCCTGCAAAAATGCATGGGGGGTCGGCGGGCTGGATTCAGCGTTTCGAAGGCCGGCTGCGGCCCGTGATTCGGCTCCGCCGCAGGGGCGGGCCTCGACGGCGGCGCCGCGCTCGGGCATGGGAGGCCTGCTTAAACGCAAGCGAGGACAGCCATGACGCTTCGCATCATCGACGCGGAAGTGCAGCTTGATCAGGCCTTTGGGCTGCTCCGGTCAACGCTGAAGGCCTGGGCCGGCGGGCGCGACGAGGCCTGGCAGCAGGAAGGTCGCGACGGCGTGCGCGCCGAAGGCGCAGCCTATTCCCGGCGCGAGGACGTTTACGTCGCGGTAGAGCGCGACGAGCGCCGTTGGACGCTGAGCGTCGCCTTGACGGAGAAGGACCAGATCCTGCTGGAGGTCGCCATCCCCCGGCGCGACCCCGCGCGTGACCGCAAGCGCTTCGCGATGGCTTGGAGCGATGGGGACGAGCCGTTCCTGCTCCTCGGGGTGGACGAATTGCGGCGGCAGGGCCTGCGCGACCCGTTCCGGCGCCTCGCGGGGGCGCCGCTCGTGAAGCGCGCCAATGTCTCGGACCGCGATTACGTGCTGATCGGGCCGCTGAAGGAGGAGGGCGCGCCCGACGCGCTGCTTTCGCTCGCCGCGCTCCATCCCCGGTTCGAGGCGCTGGTGGAGCGGCTGGGCGCGCTCGCGGGCCGCTCCGACGAGGCGGACGAGGCGGAAATCTATACGGTTTCCCCACGCGTCGCGCGGGAGCGCCGGGTGCACGCGAAAGTGTCGGCGGCGCTGTTTCAGCGGCTGCGCGGGGCGGGCTTCCAGATCGCGGAGCTGAAAAGCGGGGTGCTGCGCGCCGATTTCGCCGCCGTGCGCGGGGACAAGGCGCTCGCGTTCGAGATCCGCGCCGACGCCGAGATTGGCGGCGGGCTGAAGGCCTTGGGCCAGCTGGTGGCGGTGGCTCCGGCGGGCGGGGCGGGGAGCGGGCCCGGGTTCCGGCGCAGCCTGGTGCTGCCCGGCCCGCGCGAATCGCTCGGCTCCGCTTTGGCCCCCTTCGAGGCGGCGTTCCGCGAGCTGGGCGTGCTGGTGCTGCTCTACGATTTCAAGGACGGGGAGGTCTTTTTCTGGGCCCAGGCGGTCCCGCCTGACTTTCCGAACGACCTGCGCGCCTTGTTCGATTGAGCGCCGCGGAACGCGCGGTCAGGACGGGCCGGGCTGGAGCAGAAAATGGCCGTGCATCGCAGCGACGGGGTCCCCGCGCTCGAACTGCCACGCCTCGACGCGGACATTGGCGATGCGCCGGCCAAGCTTGGTCACGTGTGCGCGGGCGTAGGTGTCCACCGGGCGCCCCGAGCGCAGATAATCCACCCCGATATCGATCGTCTTGGGCAGCCCCGCATGGCGCTGCGCCACCGCGATCTGGGCCACCGCCGTCAGCTCCATCAGCGCCCCCACCGCTCCCCCATGCAGCGCCGGCAGGGCGAAATCGCCGATCACCTCGGTCTTGAAGGGCAGGGTCAGGGTCAGTTCGTCCCCGCGCAGCTCGAGGCGCACCTCCAGGAAGCGCGCATAGGGGATGCGGTTCAGCACGGCGTGCAGATCGGCCTCGGTGAAGGGGGCGGGCTCGCTCATGGACGACGCCGCGCGGGCGGGGGGCCCAGATTGGCGCCGGTAGGCCTTGGCGTATCGCCAGAGAGGATGAAGGTCGCCGCCGCGGCCGCCACGGGGTCATCGGCGCGCTCCTCATAGGCGAGGGCGCGCACGAACGCGATCGTGCGGGTGAGCTTGTAGCATTGGGCGTCCGCGATTACCGAGGCCCCGGGCGCGGCCGGGCGCATATAGTCGATCCGCAGATCGAGCGTGGCCACCACCTGCAGGACCTCGAGCGCCGAACACGCCGCCACCCCGCACACATGGTCGAGCATCGCGGTCAACACGCCGCCCGCGATCACCCCGGTCCCAGAATCGCCGGCCAATTCGTCCCGGAACGGGATGCGCCCGATGGCGCGCGCACGCTCCACGGAAAGGATTTCGAGGCCCAGCGCGCGCGCATGCGGGGTCGCGGCCGTCATTTGCCGGGCGAAGCTCAGACCGCTCGGGCGGGGGTCTTCTTGTGCGTCGCTCATGGCCTCTGTTGGGACGCCGCCCCCGGCGGGTCAAGCGCGGCGTGCGCGTTTGAGGCGAATTCCTGGGCGGCGCCGCGTTGAACGTCGCCTTTCGGGCGAAGCCGGCTTGCCCCCGCGTCCGCGCCGCTGCACGGTGCGCGATCGCCGATCGGAGACAGGAATGGCTCGCGCGCAGGCGTTTGTGGTGGGTGCACTGGTGCTGCTGGCCGGGTGTGGGCGCGAGGATGCGCCCGCCGCCTCCACGCTCGCGTCGGCGACTGCGGCGGCGCGACCGTCCCGCCTCGATCAGTGGCGGCCCTGCACCCTGTTGTCCGCGCAAGAGGCCGCCGCGCTGACCGGCCACCCCTTTTTCCGCATCATGTCGGACAATCGGATGGAAGGGGCGGTCGCCCAATGCGCCTATGGGGTCGGCGCCGGGGGGCTGCAGGGCGTCGTCGAGGTGGAGATCGTCCATACCCTCGACGGGGCCTCCCCCGCCGCGCTGTTCGCCGCCGATTGCGCCCCCGAGGAGGGCGGCGCCCGAATGCCGGACGCCGCCTATGGCGCGCGGTGCGCCTCCAATAGCGGGGCGATATCGGCCAATGTGCAGGGGCTTTTGCTGCGCACCCGGGTGCTCGGCCGCTGGGGCGAGGTCGATCCCGCGCGCTCGGACGCGCTCGCCGACATCGTGGGCCCTCGGCTTATGAAGGGAAGCTGACGCGCGCGCCTCAGGCCACGCCCAGCGCCTCCAGCAGCGTTTCGTCCTGGCCGCGTTCGGGATTTGCGGCCGTGAGCAGGCGCGCGCCGACGAACAGCGAATTGGCCCCCGCCAGCAGGCACAGCGCCTGCATCTCCGCGCTCATCGCGTCCCGGCCCGCAGACAGGCGCACCACCGAGCGGGGGAACACGATCCGCGCCGTCGCGATCCAGCGCACGAAATCGAGCGAGGCGATCGGAGGGGCGCCCGCCAGGGGCACGCCCGGGACCGGGACGAGGCGGTTGATGGGCACCGATTCCGGGTGCGGATCGAGGCGCGCGAGTGCGACCAGGAGGTCGGCGCGGTCCGCCGCGCTCTCCCCCATGCCCAGGATGCCCCCGCAGCACAGCTTCAGCCCCGCTTCGCGGCACACGGCCAAAGTGTCCAGCCGGTCCTGGTAGGTGCGGGTGGAGACCACGCGGTCATAGAAGCCGGGGCCCGTGTCCAGGTTATGGTTGTAGAAATCGAGGCCCGCGGCCGCGAGCCGCCCCGCCTGCGGGCCCGTGAGCATGCCGGCGGTGACGCACGTTTCGAGCCCCAGCGCCTTGACGCCCTCCACCATGTCGCACAGCGCGCCGACGTCGCGGTCTTTCAGCTCCCGCCAGGCCGCGCCCATGCAGAAGCGCTGCGCGCCCTGGCTCTTGGCGGCGCGCGCGGCTTCCAGAACGGGTTCAAGGTCCATCAGCTTCGACGCCTTGAGCCCGGTGTCGAAATGGGCGGACTGGCTGCAATAGCCGCAATCCTCCGCGCATCCCCCGGTCTTGACCGACAATAATTGCGCCCGCTCCACGTGGGCGGGATCGAAATGGGCGCGCAGCACGGTCTGGGCGGCGAAGATCAGATCGGCGAAGGGCTGGGCATGGAGCGCTGCGATCTCCTGCCGCGTCCAGTCGTGGCGGGGCTCAAGCTGCGTCATGGAGGATCCTTCTTGCGCGGTCCGGGCGGTCCGGTGAGCTAGCCCCCGCGCGGGCGGCCTGCAAGCGCCCCTGCAAGCGCCTTCAGCGCGCGCGGAAGAAGTTGACCCGCCGTCACGTTCGCGCAACATGGCGGGAATCAGACCGGTCTGGATAGGGCGAGTTTTGGACAGCGACGGGGCGCCTTCGGTAAACGCGGCGCTTGACGCGGGACGGCGCGAGCGTTCTAAGGCCGCCAACCGCCAAGCCATCCTGGACGCCGCGCGCCGCGTCTTCGCCGAGCTCGGCTATGACGCCACCAGCGTGCGCGACATCATCCGCGGCACCGAACTCGCTTCCGGCACCTTCTACAATTACTTCAAGTCCAAAGAAGAAGTGTTCGAGGCGCTGCAGGACGATAGCGCCCGGCGCTTCCGGGCCGTGCTGCGGGCCCAGTGCGAACACGCCACGACGCTCGATTCCCTCGTGCGCGGGGCGCTGCGGGCGTATCTTTGGTTCATCGCGGGCGAGCACGCCGTCAACGCCACGGGGGCGGTGAAATCCGCCCCCCCGCCGATCCGCATCGACACGCCGGAGATCAAGGCGGTGTTCGAAGAGGTCCGGGTGCAGGTCGAGGGGGCGATCGCGCGCGGGCTCGCCCCGCCCTTGGACGCCGATTACCTCGCGGCCGCTGCGATCGGGGTCGCGCGCGAAGTGGGGGACCGGATGCTTCTGCGCGGGGGCGGGGACATCGACGGCGCGGCCGCCTTCGGCGCAGCGTTTATCCTGGCCGGCGTGACGGGCGCCGCGTCGGTGCGATAGGCTTTACGCTGCGGTTTCCGACGGGGTCTGGCGCAGTTTCTTTTCAACGACGTATTCGAGGCCCGCTGCGACCTGCTCGCGGGCGGCGGAGTCGCTGTCGGGCAGCGCGCCGAGCTTGGCCATCGCCTGCACGTGGGTGGTGACGACCTCGGGGTCGAGCCGGGCGGTGGCCCCGACGCCCTCCATATAGCGCATCAGCGAGCCCGCCGAGCGGTCGAGCGGAGCGTCGCCAACCTCCTGCGCGATCGCGCGGGTCTCGCGGGAACAGGAATAGACCGCCCGCACCTGGCCGTGGTCGCGCGGGTCGAAGCCCTGGGCGGCTTCGGCGATGCGCGAGACGCTCGCCCCCGAGCGCGCCCGCGCCGCCGCCGAGCCCGCGGGGTCGGACAGCCTGCGCCTGGGCCCCTGATATTCCTTGATCTTCACCCGCCGCCGGCAGGGCCCCACATAGACCGGGCTGTCCACGAAGCGCCGCGGCCGCAGCGCCGCCGCCTCGATGCGCGCCAGCAGCGCCGCCGAAGACACGGGCTTGATCGCATATTCATGCACCCCAGCGCGGCGGGCGACTTCCACGTCCGCGATCGTGCTGCGCGCGGTCACCATCACGATGGGCACCATCTTGTCGACGCCCGCTTGCCCCCGCCGGATGCGGCGCGTGAGCTCTACTCCGTCGATCGGCTCGATGCCCCAGTCCAGGATGACGACCCCGGGCGTCGACCGGCGCAGCTCGGCGAGCGCTTCTTCGGCGGTGTCCACGGCGAGGATCCGGGCCGCCCCGGCGGCGCGCAGGATCTCGGCCAGCAACAGCCGATGGTGGCGGTTGTCGTCCACGATCAGGACGTTGAGCTCGGAGATGGACCGTGGCGTGGGCATCGGCGCCTGTCGCTGCGTGGGAGCTTTAGAGTAGGCAAAAAGCCTTAGCGAACAGTTGAAAGCGCCCTTAGAGCCCTTGGACGCCGGGGGCGCTGGGGGCGCCGGGCCGGGGCGCGTGGGCCGCTTCCGCAACGGCCGGCGCGCGGGCGTTCGCATCCGTCAGCGTGCTGCGCGCGGTTTTGAGGCTCGCGGCCAGCACGTGGGGATCGGCCCGGCCGAGGCTTGCCGCATCCGCCAGCCGCACCGCGCCCGCCAGCGCGCGCACCAGGGCCGGATCCGCGCCGGCGGCGTCGGCGTGCTCGTGGGCGCGCTCGACGGCCTCCCGCGCCAGGCCGATGCCGGCCGTGTCCCCCGTCCCGGACCAGCGCGCCACATGGGCGAGGGCCTCGTCGATGGCGCTCAGCACCCGCGTGCGCGCCCGCCGGTCGACGCCCAGATAAGGCTCGGACGAGGCGCTGCGGCGCTCGGGGCCGGTATAGGCCGGCGCGGAGGCGGAAGGCGGGGCCACGAGGCCGACGAGGCAGGCGCGCAGGGCCTCCGCGGAGACGGGCTTGGCTAAAACCTCGTGGATACCGGCCGCGCGCGCGGCGTCGGCGAAGGCCGGCGAGCGTTCATGGGTCACGAGCACGATGGCTGCGCAATCGCCGGGCCCCTCGGCGTCGCGAAGCTCGCGGGCGAGCGCCAGGGCCCCGAACGGGCGCATCTCCCCATCGGCGATGATCAGCGCAGGCCGCCGCAGCACGAGTTGGGCGAAGGCCGCGACCGCATCCTCCGCCGCCATCACTTCGCGCACCCCGAAGCCGGCCAGAAGTTCGCCGATTTCGCGCCGCTGTTCGCTATTGTCGCCGACGATCAGCGTCCTGAGGGCGGAGATATCCGCCGAGCCTTCACCCATGCCCGTCCCCGAATCCTAGCCGCTTGAGGATTGCACGGTGTAGTTGAAGCTTGGTGAACGGGCCTAATCCAGCAGCCGCTCGAGCGTCTCTAGCCGGTCGGCCTCGGCGGCGGGCTTGTCCCAGCGGATGCGGTGGATGCGGGGAAAGCGCATGGCCACGCCGGATTTGTGCCGGGTCGAGCGGGCGAGCCCCTCGAACGCGATCTCCAGCACCAGCCCGAACTCCCGGTCCGCGCGCACCGCGCGCACCGGGCCGAAGCGCTCGCTCGTATGGTCGCGGACGAATTTGTCGAGCTGGGCCAGTTCGGCGTCGGTGAAGCCGAAATAGGCCTTGCCGACGGGCACAAGCTCCCCGCCCGCGGGCCCGTCGCGCCAGGCGCCGAAGGTGAAGTCGGAATAGAAGGAGCTGCGCTTGCCGTGGCCGCGCTGGGCGTAGAGGAGCACCGCGTCGAACAGGTGGGGGTCGCGCTTCCACTTGAACCACAGCCCGCGCGGGCGGCCCGCCTCGTAGCGCGAATCCCACCGCTTCAGCATGACGCCCTCGATCGCGGCCTCCGGGGGAGCGCTGCGGGCCTCCGCCAGCCCCGCCCAGCCCTGCGCGTCGATCAGCGGCGAAAGGTCGATCCGGGGGGAGGCGGCGGCGGCCACGAAGTGCGTCAGGCGCGCGCGGCGCTGCGCGAACGGCAGGGCGCGCACGTCCTCCTCCCCGTCCGCGAGCAGATCATAGGCCCGGATGAAGGCGGGATAGGCCTGGATCAGGGCGGGATCGACGGTCTTGCGGTTCAGGCGCTGTTGCAGGGCGTTGAACGAGGCGGTGCGTCCGTTCGCGTCGCGCACCAGCAATTCCCCGTCGAGGGCGCCCTCGAAGCTCAGATGCGCGGCCACGTCCGGGAAGGCGGCGGTGATGTCCTCGCCGGCGCGGCTGAACAGGGCGCGTTCCCCGCCCACGCTCACGGCCTGGACGCGCACCCCGTCCCATTTCCATTCCGCGGCGAAGGCTGCGGGATCGAGGCTGGCGCGGTCGGCCTCCTCCAGGGGGTGGGCGAGCATGACGGGGCGAAAGGCTGCGCCAAGCGCACGCGCCGGCGCCTGCCCCCTGCCTTCAAGCCACGCGAACAGCTCCGCATAAGGGGGCGCAAGGCCGTGCCAGACCTCCTCGATATCGCCCACCGGGCGATCGCCCAGCAGCGCCAGCGCCTGCTTGGCCAGCCGCGCGCCGGCGCCGATGCGAAAGCCGCGCGTCACCAGTTTCAGCAGCGCCCAGCGGCCTTGGGCGTCCAGCCCGTCAAGCCAGCGCTCGATATGGCGGGCGGCCTCGGGGCGGGAGGAGCCGCGCAGTGTCTCCACCACCTCGCCGAGCGAAGGCGCGGTGTTCGCGCCCGGCCGCTGCGGCCAGATCAGCGCCACCGTCTCGGCCAGATCGCCGACATAATCATAGGAGAGGTCGAACAGCACGCCGTCCACCCGCTCGGCCGCGAGCGCGCGCGCCATCGCCGGCTTGGCGGCGGGGAAGTCGAGGCCGCCGGCTATCGCCGCCAGCGCGTAGCCGCGGTCGGGGTCGGGCGTTGTGGCGAAATAGTCGCGCAGCAGGGTGAGCTTGCCGTTGCGCGAGGGCGTGAGGATCAGGCGGTCCAGGAGCTGGGCGAAAGCGCGCATGGCTCTTTGCATGTAGCGCGGGGGCGGCGGGAGCGAAGCGAAAACGCGGTTCGCCCCGCCCGCGGCGGCGGAAAATCGCGTACACGAAGCCGGCGGAACCGGCAGGCGTTCCTGTGGCGTTCATCGGCGAAGCGCTAAAGCGGCACGGCGGGAAGGGCGGGCGAACGAAAATGGGCGTTTGGGTGAAGGTCGCGGCCTGGGTGATCGGCTTGATGGCGATCGTGATCGCTTCGGTGCTGGTGCTGGGCGCGCTCTATGGCGGGGGCGATCGCCCGTCCTTGGCCGGAGCGCCGCCGGAGCGGCCCTGCCCGCCCCGCATCACCGCACCGGCGCGGGCCCCCGGCGCGCCGGTGGACGATCTGCTGACGATCCGCCCCGGCTACAGCGTGGGCGACGTGCAGCGCACGCTCTTTTGCCGCGACGAGGCGTTCGCCTACCAGTTCGAGCCCATCTGGCACACCCGGGTCCCCGCCGGGACCCCGAGCCGCCAGCGCATGGCCGCGGTGCGCAAGGCCGAGCGGCTGACCTTCGGGCTGGTGGGCGAGAAGGACGGCGAAGTCGTATACGCCATGTGGCAGGAGATCGGGTTCGGCGAGGCCGATCCCACCCCCACGCCCGAGGCGATGGCCAAGGATCTCACCGCCCATTACGGGACCCCCCACGAGACCAAACAGGCCCGCAACCGGCTGGAAGTGTCCTGGCTCTACGGGCCCGACGGCAAGCCGCTCAAAACCGAGATCACGCAGGGCGCCGACCCGTTCAGCGCGCTGGGCGGCTGGATCGCGGGCGCCTGGAGTTTCTCCGGCTGCGCCAAGCACGCCAAGGTCGATCCGCTGGCCCAGCCGAGCTGGAGCGCGGAATGCGGCGTCACCATCCGGGCCGAGATCGACCGCCGCCCGGAAGATCCTATGCGCGTGCTGCGCTACCGGATCGTCGCGCTGGACCAGGCGCGCCTGGCCGCCGCCGTCGATAGCTACCGCGCCGCCCGCGGGGGCGCGCCCCATGCCACGCGGTAACGGCCGCCCGGTAACGGCGGTCAGGGCCGGGCGACGATCAGCCGCCAGCACGCGCCCGGGCGGTGGGGGTCCTCGCGCGCCCGTTCGTTCTCGATTCTGGCGCGCAGGGACGTCGCCAGCGATTCCACCAGGATCCGGCCCAGCCCGCCGGCGGCGTCCTCCGCCGGCACCCCATAGCCGTCGTCGCAGACGCTCAGCACCCGCGCCCCGTCCCGGCGGCCGAATGCCACCGTGATCGCCCCGGGCTCGCCGGCGCCGAAGGCGTGCTTGGCGGCGTTCGCCAGCCATTCGTTCAAGATCACCCCGAAGGCGGCCGCGTCTTCGCTGGGCAGCGTCTCGGGGGTGAAGGTCTGCGACACATGGATCCGGTCATCGGGCAGGTTGGCGCGGAAATCGTCCACGATCGAGCCGAAATAGCTCTCCACCTCCACGCTGTCGCTATCCATGGCGATGCGCATCCGCCGCTGGGCGGAGGCGATCGAAAACACGCGCTGGCGGGCCGCCGCGAGCGCGGCCTTCACCTCCTCCGAACGCGAGGCCCGCGCCTGGAGATCAAGAAACCCCGTGACCAGCGAAAGCGCATTGCCCACCCGGTGGCTCATGTCCTGGATCAGCGTCTCCACGCGCCGGGTCCGCGCCTCCAAGGTCGCGGTCCGCTCGAGCACCCGATCCTCCAGCAGCGCGTTGGCCGATTGCAACTCGCGCAGCGCGCGTCCGCGCGCACGCACGCTCAGCGCCACCAGGGCGGTGGCCGCCAGCAGCGTCAGCAGGATCGCGGAGGCCGAAAGCGTCAGCGCCGCGTCCGCCTCCTTGCGACGCTGGTCCAGCAGGCGGCGCTCCTGGCGGTCGATCTGGCCGATGTCGAGGCGGATCTGATCCATCATCCTGCGCCCTTGCCCGTCGCGAACCCGGGCCAGCGCCGCCTCCGGCTTGCCGCTTCGGTAAAGGGTGATGACGTTCTCGATCACCCCTAGGCGCCGCTCGATCAGGGGCTTCAAGGCGGCCACGCGCGCGGCCTGGGTCGGGTTGTCGATCGCCAGCTCCGCCAGGGTGCGCAACGTGTTGGGCACGCTGGCGCGGGCGTAGAGGCCGCGCTCGAGATAATCGTTGTCGCCGGTCAGCAGAAAGCCGCGCTGGGCGTTTTCGGCGTCCTGGACCTGACTCAAGAGCGCCTGGGTGGCGTTTCGCACCTCCAGCGTGTGGCGCACCCATTCCTGCTGGCGGCGCGCATGGTCGGTCAGGAAAATCGTCAGCAGCGCGTTCAGCGCAAACAGCCCCGCCGCCGCCCAAAGCATGCGCGATTCCATCCGCCTGCGCAGGGCGTAGGCGTCATTGGCGCGGGCGGTGCTTGGCGTGGCGGCGTCGGGCGATCGCATGGCGCTGCAGCCTTGTTGTCAGAGGCCCCTTATAGCCGCGATCGGGGTGCGTCAGTCATCTTCATCCTCGTATCCGGCGAGTTCGAGCGGGCGCGCCTTGATCCCTTCGAGCGCGGCCCAGCGCGCCAGCGCATCGTCGCGGCCATGGGTGATCCAGAGTTCGGCGGGCGCGATCTCGCGGACCGTGGCGGTGAGCTCGTCCCAATCGGCATGATCGGAGATCACGAGCGGCAGCTCCACCCCGCGCTGCTTGGCCCGCTGGCGCACCGCCATCCAGCCCGAGGCGAAGCAATCGAGGGGTTCGGCGAAGCGCCGCGTCCAGGTGTCGGCGAAGGCCGAGGGCGGGGCCACCACGATCTCGCCCGCGAAGTCGCGCTTCGCCGACCGCGCCACCGTGGCCGGCGCCAGGGGCCCAAGCGCCACGCCATGGGCCTCGTACAGCGCGCACAAGCGCCCCATCGCCCCGTGCAGGAAGATCGTCCGGTCCCAGCCCGCCTCGCGCAGCAGCGCGATGATCCGCTGCGCCTTGCCCAGCGCGTAGGCGCCGACGAGGTGCGTGCGCTCCGGGAATTGGGCGAGGGAGGTGAGCAGCTTTGCGATCTCGCCGCGATCGTCGGGGTGGCGGAACACGGGCAGCGCGAAGGTCGCCTCCGTGATGAACACGTCGCAGGCCTGCGGCTCGAACAGCGCGCAGGTGGGATCGCGGCGGCGCTTGAAATCGCCCGACACCACCATTCTGAGCCCCAAGCCCTCCACCGCCGCCTGCGCCGAGCCCAGCACGTGCCCCGCCGGCGCGAGCCGCACCTCCGCCTCGCCCAGCCGCAGCCGCTCGCCGTACGCCAAGGCCTGGCTCGATCCCGCGAAATCGGCGCCGTAGCGCGCCGCCATGATCGCCAAGGTCTCCGGCGTCGCCAGCACCGCCCCGTGACCGGCGCGCGCGTGGTCGGCGTGGCCATGCGTGATCAACGCCCGATCCACCGGCCGCACCGGATCGACGAAGAAATCCCCCGCCGGACAATAAAGCCCCGCGGGCGTCGGGCGCAGGAGATCGGTATAGCGGGCCAAGATGGGCAGGATATGGCCCTGCGCGCGCGCCGCTTAAACCTTATGTGCTTTCTGGGTCTGCAGCACGCCCCGCTTCGCCCCGGGCCCGCAAGGATCGCCGCGCATGCCGAACACCGACGCCGCCTCCCTGCCGGAGCCGTTTGCGCGCTGGTTCGCGGCGCGGGGCTGGGCGCCGCGGGCGCACCAGCTGGCGCTGATCGCCGCGGCGCAGGCGGGACGCTCGGCGCTGCTGGTGGCGCCCACCGGCG
>JANNOI010000024.1:0-8345 GCA_031398975.1 Alphaproteobacteria bacterium
GTGGCGCGATTATTCCGCCCTGGAGATCAAGCGCGACGACGCCTTCGGCAACCAGACCCGGGTGGCCATCTTCCAGTGGCGGCGCGACCTGGCCCGCCTTGGCAAGCCGACGGACAAGGAGGAGTGGTTCCTCCCGCCCCAGACGGTGAACGCCTATTACAACCCCGTCTTCAACGAGATCGTCTTCCCCGCCGCCATTCTGCAGCCCCCCTTCTTCGACCCCGCCGCAGACCCCGCGGTGAATTACGGCGCGATCGGGGGCGTGATCGGCCACGAAATGGGCCACGGCTTCGACGATCAGGGCGCGAAATCGGACGCGCGCGGCGTGCTGCGCACCTGGTGGGCCCCCGCCGATGAAGCCGCCTTCAAGAAGCTGGGGGACGCGCTCGCCCAGCAATACAGCCAGTACGAGCCGCTGCCGGGGCTGAAGCTCAATGGGCGGCTGACATTGGGCGAAAATATCGGCGACCTTGGCGGGCTCAACGTCGCCCACGAGGCGTATATGCTCTCCCTCAAGGGCGCGCCGGCGCCGGTTATCGAGGGCGTCAGCGGCGATCAGCGCTTTTTCTACGGCTGGAGCCAAGTCTGGCGCACGCTCTACCGCGACCAGGCGTTGCGCAACCAGGTGATCAACGGCCCCCACAGCCCCGCCCAGTACCGGATCAATGGCGTGGTCCGGAACATGGACGCCTGGTACACGGCGTTCGACGTCCGCCCCGGGGACAAGCTCTACCTGCCCCCGGAGCAGCGCGTGAAAATCTGGTAGCTTATTTCTCGGTGTGCTTGGCGCGGGAATGGGCCTGGGCGGAGGCCTCCGCGTTCAGCAGGTCGCGGCCTTCTTCGCCTTCGAGCGCCTCCTTGGCTTCGCGGGCCTTCGGTTCGATCTCGTCCTTGTGCTCGGCCATGAAGCCGCGCACGGAATCCTGGTAGTCCTTGGCGGCGGTGTAGCTGCCTTCGCCCTCGAGCGCGTCGGGCTTCACGTCCTCGGCGTCGGGATTGGGCTTGTTCGCATCGGTCATAGAAACCTCCTGGCTTGAGCGGCGCGCTTTTGTGTAACGGAGGGCGAGGAGCGGAGTTCCGATGGCCGGCCTTGGGCCCCCCATGATCGAGGTGACCAGGCTCACGGTGATCCGGGGCGGGCGCGCCATCGTTTCCGTTCCGCACTGGCAGGTGGAGACGGGCAAGGCGGCCCTGGTGCTGGGCCCGTCCGGCTCGGGCAAGACGACGCTGCTGCACGCGCTCGCGGGGCTGCTCACGCCCGGCGCCGGCGCGGTGCGGATAGGGGGCCGTGACCTCGCCGCGCTTAACGCCGCCGCGCGGGACCGCTTTCGCGGCGCGACCATCGGGCTCGTCTTCCAGACCGCGCGCCTGATGGGCGCCCTTACCGTGAGCGAAAACCTCGCGCTCGCGCTGCGGCTGGCCGGCAAGCCCCAAGATTCCGCGCGGATCGCTTCCGCCTTGGCGCGCCTCGACCTCGCCCACCGCGCGCGCGCCCGGCCCCAGGCGCTTTCCACCGGCGAGAGCCAGCGCGCCGCCATCGCGCGCGCCGTGATCGCACGCCCCGCTTTGCTGCTGGCGGACGAGCCCACCGCCGCCCTCGACGACGCCCACGCCGAAGCCGCGCTCGCGCTCATGCAGAGCGAGGCCGCCGCCTATGGCGCGACGCTCGTGATCGCCACCCATGATGCGCGCGTGAAAAGCAAGATCGCCCAGCGGCTTGACCTCGCGGGCCCCGCGCCATGAGCCTCCTCGGCCTCGTCTTCGCCGAGTTGCGCGCGCGCCCGCTGACGGCGGGGCTGCACGCCCTGATGCTGGCGCTGGGCGTAGCGGGGGCGACGGCGCTGCTCCTTTTCTCCGCCCAGAGCGAGGCGCGCCTGCAGCGCGACGCGCGCGGCGTCGATCTCGTCGTCGGGGCCAAGGGCAGCCCGCTGCAGCTTGTCCTGTCGAGCGTGTTCCACGCCGACATTCCTACCGGCAACATCCCAATGCAGGCCGCCAAGGACATCATCGCCGATCCGCGCGTGGCGCAGGGCGTAGCGATCGGGCTGGGCGACAGCGCGGGGGGCTTCCGCATCGTCGGCGCGGACGCGGCGATCCTGCGCTTCTACGACACGCGCCTCGCCGCAGGGCGGGCCTATGCGGCGCCAATGGAGGCGGTGCTGGGCGCGCAGGCCGCGCGCCGGCTGGGCCTTGAGCCGGGTTCGACCTTCAAGGGCGCCCACGGCCTCGGCGCGGGCGGGGAGGCGCATGGCGAAACATACCGCGTCGTCGGCGTGCTGGGGGAAAAGCGCTCGGTCGTGGACCGGCTGATCTTCACCCCGCTCGAGAGCGTGTGGGCGGTGCACGAAGTCCACGCCATGCAAGGCCTCGCCGCGCCCGCGCCCGTTGCAAGCCACGACCCGGGAGAACCCCACGCGGCCCACGCCGAAGACGAGCCCGATCGCGAGGCCACGGCCGTGCTGCTGCGCCTGCGCTCGCCCTTGGGCGCCTTGAGCCTGCGCCGCGCGGTGAACGCGCAATCGGCGCTGATGGCGGCGCGCCCGCCGGACGAGGCGGTGCGGCTGTTCCAGCTGATCGGGGCGGGGACGCAGGTGCTGCAAGGCTTTGCGCTAACGCTGATCGCGGCGGCCGCGCTCTCGGTGTTCGTGACGCTGCTGGCGGCGCTGCGGGAGCGGCGCGGCGAGGTGGCGCTGCTGCGGGTGATGGGCGCGACGCGCGCGCAGGTCTTTGCGCTGCTGGTGGGCCAGGGCGTGGCGATCGCGGCGCTTGGCACGGCGCTCGGCCTCGCGCTGGGGCATGCGCTGATGGCGGGGCTGGGCGCCGCCGGCGGGCGCGCGCGCGACTTCGCGCTGACCGGGGCCTGGTTCGAGCCGGGCGAGATCGCGATCGCGCTGGGGGGGCTTGCGGCGGGCGCGCTGGCGGCGCTGATCCCTGCGATCGCCGCGTACCGCGTCGACATCGCCAAGACTTTAGCCGAAACTGGGTGAGCGTTCTTTCGGAGGCCCATTTGAACCGACGTCTCATCCTGGCGGGCGCCGTGGGCGCGTTGTGCGCCCCCTTCGCCAGCGCCGCCGCGACCCCGGCCGGGGCCAAGCCCTCGACATTGCGCGCGCCCGACGGCATGCCCGCCGCACCCACCGTGGGCGGCGCCGTCCCTTGGGAGGTGCTGGCCTCCACGACGAGCTTCGAAAAGACGATTGACGGCTTCTCCTGGGTGCTGCCGGCCTTCCCCGCCGCCGTGAAGGCGCTGGACGGCAAGCTCGTGAAGGTGAACGGCTACATGATGCCGCTGGAGGAGACCCCGGCGCAGAAGCGCTTTCTGCTGATGGCCTACCCCTCCTCCTGCCCCTATTGCCTCGATCTGGGGGCGGCGTATTTCATCGAGGTGCGCGCGCCGAAGGGCGTGGCGTTCAGCTATGACGCGGTGCTCGTCGAGGGGCGGCTCGAATTGCTCGAAAAGGACGAGAACGGCCTGTTCTATCGCCTCTCCGAGGCGCGCCCAGTGAAGGCCTGACATGCTGACGCTCTACAATTATTTCCGCTCGAGCCCCTCCTATCGCGTGCGCATCGCGCTGAACCTGAAGGGCCTTTCCTACACCGCCATCCCTGTGAACCTGCTCGAGGGCGTCCAGGCGGGGCCGGACAATCGCGCCCGCAACCCCCAGGGGCTTGTGCCCACGCTCGAGGTCGAGGAGGGCGTGTTCCTGACGCAAAGCCCTGCGATCCTCGAATGGCTGGAGGAAACCTATCCCAATCCCCCGCTCCTGCCGCGCGAGGCGCTGGCGCGCGCCCGCGTCCGGGCGATGGCGGCGGTGATCGGCTGCGACATCCACCCGCTGAACAATCTGCGCGTGATGGCCTATCTGCGCGAGAACTTCGCCCAGGACCAAGCGGCGCGCGACGCCTGGGCCCAGACTTGGATCGCTGCGGGTTTTGCGGCGCTCGAGCGCCTGGTGGAGGAAAGCCCGGCGCAGGGCGCGTTCTGCTACGGCGACGCCCCGAGCCTCCCGGATCTTTACCTCATCCCGCAAATCTATTCCGCGCAGCGCTTCAAGGTCGATATCGACGCCTATCCGCGGCTGGCGGCCATCAATGCGCGCGCGCTTGCCCTGCCCGCCTTCGCCGACGCGCACCCGGATGCGCCCCCGAGCGCACCCCCAACCTAAGACGTGGCGCCCGCTGCCTCGCACGAGGCCACGCCCTTGCGCGTGGCGGTGGTGACGAACACGGCGTCGGGATCGCGCACATCGACGAAGCGCCAATTATCGCCCTCGCTGCGGTGGGCGGCATAGCAGCCCTCGCTCCGGAAGCCGTCCTCGGCATAGGTGAAGCACAGCGCCCCGTCCTCGCGCACCCGCAGCCGGCCCTCGCGCACTTCGCCCCCGAACCAATAGCGGGTGGCCCCGCTCTTTTCGATGCATTCGCGCCATTTCTCGCCGGTGGGCGCGAGATAGCCCTGCATGTCGAAGCCGAAGAAGGTGCGTTTGGCCTCTGCGGCCCCGACCGCGGCGGCGGCTGCGGCGGCCGATCCGGCGCACGCGGCGATCGAAACGGCGATGAGGAAAGTCCGCAGACGGGTGCTCATGGAAGCGTCTCCTGTGCCGGTAGGATAAAAGGCCGCACACGCGGCGAATTCGAGGCGGTTCGCGCAGCCGGAGAGGGGCCATGGAGACGCGACGACCGGAGGCCGCAATCGGCGTGGCGTGCTTCAAGGGCGAGGCGGTGCTGCTGATCCGCCGCGCGCGGGCCCCGCTGGCGGGCCAGTGGACGCTGCCGGGCGGGCGCATCGGCTGGGGCGAGCGCGCGGAAGACGCCGCCATCCGCGAGATCGCGGAAGAGACCGGGGTGGCGATCGAGATCGTGGGCGTGACGGAAGTCTTCGACCTGATCCTGCCGGACGCGCATTTTCTCATCGTGGAGTTCGCAGCGCTGTGGCGCGCGGGCGCGCCCGCGGCGGGCGATGACGCGGCCGAGGCCGCCTTCTTTCCGCCCGACGCGCTGGAGCCGTTGGGCTTGAGCGAGGACGTGCGACGGGTGATCGCGACCGCGCGGGCGCTGGCGGGCGTTGCGCGCTGAGCGCGGGCCTGTCAGGCCGCCTTTACAGCGCCTTAAGCGCCCGTGAAGGTGCGCCCGTGATGGCGTTAGCCCGTAATGGCGGCGGCGCGGCGCCCACGCTGAGGAGTTCGGCTTTGATGACATCCCTTGCGCACGCCTTGGCCCGGGCGGGCGGCGCGTGCCTGGCGCTGGCGGTGCTGGCGGTGCTGGCGGTGCTGGCGGCGCCTGCGGCGGAAGCCAAGACCTATGCGATCAAGCCGGGGCCCCAGGCCCAGGCCGAGCTTGCCGCCGCGCTCAATGCCGCCGGGGAGGACGACACGATCCGCCTGGAACAAGGCCGCTTCGAGCTGAGCGCCGGCCTTGCGCTGGCGAAGGACGGGGTGACGATCCGCGGGCGCGGGGCGGACCGCACGATCTTGTCCTTCACCGGCCAGACGAGCCCCGGGGCCGGCGTTTCCGCGCGCGGGGCGCGCCTCACGCTGCGCGATTTCGCGGTGGAGAATGCGCAAGGCCCGGGCGTTCTGGTGGAGAGCGGGCGCGAGATCACGATCCGCGCCGTGCGCGCGGAATGGACGAAGGGGCTCAGCAGCGCCAACGGCCCGGCCGGGTTCGAGATCCGCGGCGGGAAGGACGTGCTGCTTGACGGGGTGCGCGCCAAGGGCGCGGCCGGGGCGGGGGTGCTGCTTTCGGGTTCCGAGCGCGTCGTCGTCCGGGTGAGCCGGGCGGAATTCAACGTCGCGGGCTTTGTGGTGGACAATAGCGCCCAGGTGGACCTGCAAGGCTCGATCGCCACGCGCAACGCCATCGGGGTGGCCCTGGTCTCGACGCCGCGGGCAGGCGCGCTCCCCACCCGCGCGGTGCGCGTGTTCGAGAGCCAGATCTGGCGCAACGACACGCCCGATTTCGCCGGGCCCGACCACCCCCTCGCGTCGCTGCCGCAGGGCTCGGGCGTGGTGATCGCCCCGGCCCAGGACGTGCACCTGTTCAACAACGATATCGGCGAGCATGGCGGGCTCAATGTGGCCGTGCTCGCTTACCGCGCCCCGATCGCGGAGGCCGGCTTCGATCCCCTGCCCCGCAATCTGACGATCAAGGCCAACCGGTTCAGGCGCGCGGGCTTTGCGCCCCAGGGGCAGGCGGGGGAAATCCTCGCGCTGGCCGGGGGGCCCGCGCCAGACATCGTCTGGGACGGGGCCACCAATTATGTCGCGGGCGGGCGCCCGGCGGCCAAGCCCGTCTGGTTCGCGATCGCAGACAACGTCACGTTTTCCGGCCAGCCGCTCGAATTCGTGTCGCTGGGCTTGAGCGCGGCCGGGGCGCCGCTGGCGGAGGGCCTGCCCGAGCGCGGCCGCCCGCCCCTGGCCGCCTTCCCCCCGCCCGCCCCCTTCAAGCTGCCCAGGGGCCGGTGACGCCCCGCGCCACGCCCCAGCCCGCGCCAACGCCCAAGAAGGGGCGCAAATCCGCGTTTCCCTGCCGGAGGAAGCGCTTTACGAGAGGGGCGCCGCCCGCGGTGAGATGCAAGGTCTGGTTCTGATGCGCCGCTTCGCCCCCCTCCTGCTGCTGCTCGTGCTGGCTGCATGCGCGGGCGGGCGCATGGGCGGCGCGGGCGCGCCGCGCACCGCCTGGTCCGACCACGCGCAGGCGCGCGCCTGGACCGAGGCGACGCGTGCGGCGCTCGACGCCGAGGGCGCGCCGCTGCTGCAAGGCGCCTATGCCGATATCGGGGCCTTCTGCCCGCGCTACGCCGAGGCGGAGCCGGCGGTGAAGCGGGACTTCTGGGTGGTTATCGTTTCGGAGATCGCGGCGCTGGAAAGCGCGCTTGAGCCCGCGCGCGTCAGCCCCGGATCGGTCGCCGCGGGCTCCCGGCGGGGCTTGCTGCAGATCTCCAGCGGCGCGGCGGAGCGGTATGCGTGCGAGGCCAATGGCGTGGCCCTGCTGGAGGCGCCCGTCAATCTCGCCTGCGGCGTGAAGATCCTGGCGGCCACCTCCGCGCGCGACGGGGTGGTGACCGGCTGGGGCGGGGATGGCTGGCGCGGAGCGGCGCGCTATTGGGAGGCCTTGCGCAAACCCGAGGCGCTGGCGCGGATCCAGGCGCGGGCCAATGCGCAGGCCTTCTGTGCGCCCGAGCGCCGCCGCCGGCCCGGCGCATGAAAGGCGCTGCGCGCCTACTAGCGGCTTTGGCCCTCGGCGCGGCGCTCGCCGCCCACGCCCAGCCGCCCGCCCCGGAAGCGCCGCCCGCCCCGCGCGACGTCTCCCGCACGCGCGGCCAGGAAAGCTATTCCAGCGACCTGATCACGCTGTCCGAGGTGCTGGGCGGGGCCCATTACCTGCGCATTCTCTGTGTGGGCCGCGGAGACCAAAGCTGGCGGTCCATGATGCGCCGCTTCATGGACCTCGAAGGAGCGCCCGGCGCGCCCCAGCGCGAGGCGATGGTGGCGGCGTTTAACGAAGGCTACCGCGCGGAGGAGGAGCGTTTCCCCGCCTGTTCGCCCGAGGCGCAGAGCGAGGAGCAGGCGCTGAAGGCCAAGGGCGCGCGCCTCGCCAGCGCGCTGGCCGCCCGGTACCGGGACTGATGCCCAACCCCGGCGACCCCGCTGACCCCGCCAACCCCGGGGATTTCGAGCGCCAGAAGAAGGTCGCGCTCGAGCTGTTGCTGGAGGCCTGGGAGGCCGCGCTCGCGCGCGGGGCCGCGCCAGACGTGCTGGCCTCCACCGCCATCTTCTGCGCGCTGACAGACATGGTGGACCTGCACGGCGCCGAAGCGGTGGCGCAGATGTGCGAGAGCCTGCCCGCACGGGTGCGCCGCGGCGAGTTCACCCTCGCCCCGCAAGGCCAGGCCTGACCTGCCTCACCCGCCCGAAACCGCCTCCGCCGTCTCGAGCAGCGCCACCAATTGCTGACGAAGCAAAGGCGAGGCGGCGAGCGCGGCCTGCATGTCGGGGGCGGCGAGCAGCGCCTTGGCCGGCTCCAGCACCGCCTTCGCGCACGCCCCCTCCGGGCTCTGGCCGCGGGCCGCGAGCGTGAGCAAAGCGGCGGCGCGCCGCTCCGGCGGGGCGTCCGCGGCCAGGACCGCCTCCACGACCCGCTCGCCATACAGGATGCGCATCCCGTACCGGTCGAGCTCGCGGGTCAGGTCCTGCCGGTCGCGGGCGGGATAATCGGCGCCGGCCGCCAAACGCTGCAGCGCGGCCAGCTGCGCCAGGCGCACCGTGGCGGGCACGGAATAGTTCAGCGCCGCGCGCTCGAACGCCGGCGCGAGCGCGGCGCGCCGGGCGGTGCGGGCGGCGCGG
>JANNOI010000054.1:0-81024 GCA_031398975.1 Alphaproteobacteria bacterium
CAAATGCGGCGCGATCGCCGCCCATTGCTCGTCGCTCAACCAAAACAACCCGCTCATCGCCGCCTCCAACGTCAGCGACAAGACGAGAATCATGATTTGCTCAACCATCGCAAGGCGTATGATTGGGTTTGGAGCTTAGACATCGCGGGCGGTGCGTTCCCGCGCAACCGCCTCTCATCCGCTTTGCAGGCCGAGGTAAGGCTCCGGGGATCGTCCGCGCGGCGTGCGCCCCGGCGCCGCGTTCTTGACTTGACTCAGCATCAAGCTGTCCCAGGTTCGATCCGAAACACTCCTGCGCAGGAAGGCGATGATTTGCGCTGCCGCGCCCACCTTGTATCGCGTGCGCGCACGGCGCGCGGTTGCGGCGTGCAGTACGGCTTCCGCCACGTCCTCGGGGTTGACCACCACTCGCGAGTCCGGTGTGAAGAGCCCAACCGAAATCCGGACCATTGCGGTCTTGAACGCGCCGTAGGGGTGGCCCGGAAGGTCGGCGGGCATTGTTTCGACTTGTTTGTATACGAACGGCGTGCGCACCCCCGTCGGCTGGATGAGCGCGACTTGGATGCCGAACCCCCTCACCTCCGCGCGCATGGAATCCGACAGCGCCTCCAGGGCGTATTTGCTCATGTGATAGGGGCCCGCGCCGGGCGCCGCGAACACGCCGCCGATGCTACCGATGTGGATGACGCGCCCCGAGCGCCTCGCTCGCATGGCGGGCAACGCGAGTTGGGTCAGGCGCAGGAGCCCGAACACATTGACTTCGAACTCGTCGCGTAGGCGCTCGAGCGAGACTTCCTCCATGGGGCCTTGCAGGCCAAAGCCCGCACTGTTGACAAGGACATCGACGCCGCCATGCTCGGCCTCGATCTCGGCGATGGCGGCTTGCATCGCGGCCTCGTCGCGAACGTCGAGGCGCAAAGCGCACAGGCCGCGCGACAGAACGGCTTCGGTGGCGGCCGGGCTGCGTACGCCGGCATAGACAACGAACCCGGCCGCGCTCAGCGCAACCGCGCTGGCCAGTCCGATGCCGGAGCTGGCTCCGGTGACAAGGGCGATCTTGCGCATGGAAGCTCTCCTGGAAGTGTGGGGAGGTACGGAGCGGATCGGGCGCCGGCGCGCCCGTCGAGAATGTAAACAGCCGGTTACTTCGCTCAGATAAGCCGGCCTTGCCGGCCTGTCAACAGTCGTTTACATGAGAGCATGAAGTCGTCGCGAAGCAAGAGACCGGCGCGGAAGAAGGACGCGGGGGCGACCCGCGAGGCGATCCTGGTCGCGGCGCGCGAGGCGTTCACGCGCCTCGGATATGACGGCGCGGGCGTTCGCGAGATAGCGGCGGCGGCGGGCGCGAACCCCGCCTTGGTCAATCGCTATTTCGGATCGAAGGAGGCGCTGTTCGAGGAGGCGGTGCCCACCGCCTTCGAGATCGCGCCGCTCCTGCCGGAGGCGCGGCAGGGCTTCGCGGAGGCTCTTGCGCGATACGTTTTGACCAAGGACAAGGCTGCGCTGGGCGGCTTCGACGCGACGCTCGCCATGCTGCGCTCGGTCGGCAACCCGAAAGCGACGGAATTGATGCGGGAGGGGCTGGAGGAGCGCTTCGTCGCCCCGCTTGCGGACTGGATCGGCGAGCCGGACGCGGACGTCCGCGCCGCCCTGTTCATGGCGCTCCTGTCAGGCGTCGCGGTCATGCGCGACGTGATGGGCGTGGCCCCGCTGCGCGGCGATGTCGAGCGCACCGTGCGCTGGCTGACGCCGCTGCTCGACGCCCTTGTCGCACCATCGGGCAAGACGGGTGGGTCAACTTAGGACCGATAGCGGAGCGCGGTTTCCAACGGCCGCTTCGCAGTGCGGAAGTCAGGTCTCTGTTCGCCATGCTCGCGGGTATTTTGGGCCTTGGCGGATGTCAGTGGGGTCCAAGCGGAAATGGTAGAGCGGCGCGGCCCCCGTGGCGGCCGGACCTGACGAGATCCAACTCCCGTACTACGAGGGAGGGCGCGAGTTCATCGAGGAGCGGCCGCAAGGAGCTTTGTTTGGCTAAGGAGCGAGTGCGCGCCTGTGCTCGGTTGCGAAGTCGATGAAGGCGCGCAGCTTGGGGGCGACTTGGTCGCGGCTGGGGAAGTAGAGGAAGAGGCCGGGATTAGCGGGCATGAAGCGGTCGAGCGTGGTTTCGAGGAGGCTGGCGCTGGTCAGCGGCGCGATCAGGTCCGTCATGGAATAGGCGAGGCCCACGCCCGCGACGCAGGCGGACAACATAAGCGTGTTGGTGTTGACGATGAGCGGGCCTGACACGGCGACTTCGATGTCGCGGCCGGCCTCCTCGAACTCCCAGCGATAGAGCCCGCCGCGCGCCGATTGGCGGAAATTGATGCAGACATGGGCCTTCAGATCCTCCGGCCGCTCGGGCCGGGCGTGGCGCGCGAAATAGGCCGGCGCGCCGGCGATGCAGAAGGTGGAGGGCGCGGTGAGGCGCACGGCCACCATGTCGGCCGCGATCATCTCGCCGATGCGGACGCCGGCGTCGAAGCCCTCCTCGACGATATTGACCAGCCGGTCTTCGACATAGAGTTCGAGTTCGATCTCCGGGTAGGCCGCGCAGAAGGCCGGGATCAGCGGCTCCATCAGGCCCTGCGCGACGGAAGGGATGTTGAGCCGCAGCCGCCCCGCCGGGCGCCCGCCCAGGGCCTGCACCGCCTCCAGCCCCGCCGCCACCGCCGCCGCACCGGAGGCCGCGTGCTCGAGGAAGGCGCGGCCGGCTTCGGTCAGCGCCACGTCGCGGGTGGTGCGGGCGAGCAGCGGCGCACCCGCACGGGCCTCGAGCTGCTTCACCGTCCAGCTCACGGCGGCGGGGGTGACGCCGAGTTTGCGCGCGGCCGCACTGAAGCTGCGCCGGCGCGCCACCTCCACGAACACCGCCACGCCCTCAAACAAGTCCCGCCGCATTATCAAATCATGCTTTAAAGTGCATCCAAAATAAAGTGAATTATCTTCATGATCGGCGTGCGCCATCCTCGGGGCGTCGGACGGGACCGACCCCACAAGGAGACACGCCATGAATACTTTAACCCTGAGCCGCCGCCGGTTCGGCCTGACCTTCGCGGCCGGCGTCGGCGCTGCGGCGCTGGGCGTCGCCCACGCCTCGACCGGCAAAACCAAAGTGCGCTTTGCGAGCGCCGGAGCCACGCTCGTGGGCGATCTCTACGCGCCCGCCTCGACCGGCCGAAAGCCCGCGGTGGCGATCATCGGCCCGATGACCTATCAGAAGGAGCAGGCGCCGACCCAATATGCCCGCCGGCTCGCGGCGGCCGGCTATGTCGCGCTTGCCTATGACAGCCGCTATCGCGGCGAAAGCGGCGGCGCGCCCCGCGCCTGGGAGAACCCAGCGCACAAAGTGGAAGATCTGATCGCGGCGGTGGATTATCTCGCTTCGCGGCCCGACGTCGACCCCGCGCGAATTTTCGTGCTGGGCATCTGTCAGGGCTCGTCGGCGGCGGTGGTCGCGGCGGCGAATTCCGGCAAGGTCGCGGGCCTCGCCACCATCGCCGGCCATTATCGCGACCAGGAGGGTGATATCGCGTGGCTGACTCAGGAGGGCTATGACCGCCGCCTCGCCGCCGGCCTCGCCGCGCGCACGAAATTTCAGGCGACCGGCGTGGTGGATTATGTTCCG
Source organism: Alphaproteobacteria bacterium (assembly GCA_031398975.1). Taxonomy (GTDB): domain Bacteria; phylum Pseudomonadota; class Alphaproteobacteria; order Caulobacterales; family Aquidulcibacteraceae; genus JAKFWI01. The sequence goes on from JANNOI010000054.1 coordinate 3,665, forward strand.
GGCGTCTCGAAGACGGACTTGAATGTCGGCATGCCGGGGGAGTTTGTCTGGGTCTGGTACCAGCCCTGGGCCGATCGCGGCCAGTGGGACAATCGCTACGCCGTGATGAGCGACGCGGACCTTTTGACCTTCGAAAGCCTCAGCGCCGCGCGCCGCCTCAGCGCGCCATGGCTGATGATCCATGGCGATAATTGCTTCCTGCCGCCTGCCGCGCGCCGCCATTATGACGCGCTGCCGGCTGCGACGAAGAAGGCGATGGTGTGGGACGACACGCCCCACCTCTCTTATTACGACCAGCCGGCCGACATCGACCGCGCGACCGCCCGGGTTCTAGACTGGTTCGCCAAAGCCTGATCGGCAAAGTCTGATCAAACGCTGTTCTAACGAGGGCGGCCCCGTCGGCGCCGTCCTCGTTTGCGATTATTGCTGCCCTCCGCCTCGGAGTTTCGAACCTGATCCGCCGGCGCGGTGACGGCTTCGCCTACGCTGTACGGCGTAAAGCCCTCGCGATAGCCGGCGCACGACCGGTGACCCGGGCGATCCAATCCGCTAAAAGAGCGGGCGGGGCGGGCTGCAGTAATCGGACACGACACCTTGACGGATATGGTCGAACCGAAGTCCAGACCGCCGATGGAGCTCTTCCCCGCCGGGGACGGAGAACTCGCGCGGCACATGCGCGCCCGCGACTGGTCGTCCTCGCCGCTCGGCCCGCCGGCGACATGGCCGCAGAGCCTGCGGACCACGGTCGGCCTCCTATTGCCGGCGGGCGCCCAGATCGTGCTGTTCTGGGGCGCCGACTATGTCGCGCTCTATAACGACGCCTACGCCCCCACGATCGGCGACAAGCACCCCCGCGCGCTCGGCCGCCCGGCCGCCGAGAACTGGGCCGAGCTTTGGGAGGACCTAGAGCCGCTGCTGCGCTCCGTGCGCGAGACGGGCGCCACCTTTCAGGCGAAGGACCGGCCGTTCTACATCGAGCGCCACGGTTACGGGGAAACGGTCTATTTCGACATCTCCTACTCGCCCGTGCCCGACGAGGCCGGCGGCGTGGGCGGCGTTTTGTGCATCGTCTCCGAAACCAGCGCGCGCGTGCGCGCTGAGCGCCACCAGGCCTTCCTCGTCGAGATCGTGGACGTGCTGCGGGCGGCGGGCGCGCCGCTCGCGGTCAAGACCGCAGCCGCCGAGGCGCTGGGGCGCAGGCTGGGCGTGGCGCGCGCGGGGTACGGTGACATTGTCGCTTCCGGCGAGGTGGTCTCGGTAGAGCGGGACTGGACGGACGGCACGATCCCCTCCCTCGCGGGCGAGGCGCGCGTGCTCGACGCGTTCGGGCCCGAAGTGATCGCCGAATTGCGCGCGGGGCGGACGCTCGTGGTCCAGGATTGCCGCAGCGACCCGCGCACCGCGGACCCGCGCCACCTCGCCGCCTGGGACAGTATCGGCGCCCGCGCCCTCGTCGTCGTGCCGCTGGTGCGGGAGGGGGGCTTGCGCGCCGTCCTTTACGCCCATTCCGCCGCCGCGCGGACCTGGCTCCCGGAGGAGGTGCGCCTCGTGGAGCACGTCGCGGCGCGCACCTGGTCGGCCTATGCGCAGGCCCAGGCGGAGGCCGCCGAGCACGCGACCCGCGCCCATCTGGCCGCCATGTTCGACCAGGCGACCGTCGGCATCTCCGAGTGCGACGGGGAGGGTCGCTTCGTGCGCGTGAACGATCGCTATTGCGAGATCGTCGGGCGCAGCCGCGCGGAATTGCTCACGCTCCGGATGCACGACATCACCCACCCGGACGACCTCCCGGGCAATGCCGCGAGCTACGCCCAAGCCGCAAGCCAGGGCGAGCCGTTTGAGATCGTGAAGCGCTATATCCGGCCCGACGGCTCGATCGTGTGGGCGCACAACAACGTCACGGCGATCCGCGAGGCGAACGGCGCGGTCAATAGCGTCCTGTGCGTCACCGTCGATATCACCGAGCAGCGCCGGGCCGAGGAGGCCTCGCGCGAAAGCGAGGCGCGCTTCCAGCTTCTGGCGCAGAGCATCGAGGAGGTGTTCTACCTTGCAGACCATGACCAGCGCCGCATCGCCTATGTCAGCCCGAGTTATGAGCGCCTGTGGGGCCGCCCGGCGCGCGAACTCTATGAGGATGTCACCGCCTATGCGCGCGCCATCCATCCCGACGATCGTCCCGCCGCCGAAGCCGCCTTCGCGCGCCAGGCCGTGGGCGAGGCCACGGAAGTCGAGTACCGGATCGTCCGGTCGGACGGGGCGGTGCGCTGGATCCTTGATCGCTCCTATCCGGTGAACGAGGCCAGCCGCAGGCTAGCCGCCGGCGTCGCCGAGGACATAACCGCCCGCCGCGAAGCCGAAGCGCGCCTGCGCGAACTCAACGCCACGCTCGAGCGGCAAGTCGAAGAGCGCACGGCCGAGCGCGACCGCATGTGGGACACCTCGCCAGACCTCATGCTCATCATCGATTTCGAGGGCTATTTCCGGCGCGTGAACCCGGCCTGGACGACGCTGCTCGGCTATCAGCCGCACGAATTGGTGGGCCGGCACGTCAACGCCTTCGCGCTGCCCGACGATCACGCCGAGACCGTCCACGCCTACGAGGTCGGCTCGGGCGGCAGACCGGTGACCGTGAACCGCTTCCGCCACAAGGATGGGTCGGTCCGCTGGATATCGTGGGCGGCCGCGCCGGCGGGCCAGGTGTTTTACGTCACCGGGCGCGACGTCACCGCCGATCGCGAGCGGGAGGCCGAACTCGCCGCCGCCGAGGCGGCCCGTCGCAAGGCCGATGCGCTCTACCGCGCCTATTTCGAGAACACGCCCGAGGCGCTGTTCGTCGTCGGCGTCGAGCCGGACGGGGCCTTTGTGGTGGAGGAAATCAATCCCGCCCACGAGGCCGGGGTCGGGCTGAAGCTTGAAGACATACGCGGCAAGCGCATGGAGGATATCCTGCCCGAGCCCCTTGCCCGGCCCGTGCTGGAGGCCTACCGACACGTCATGCAAACCGGCGTGATCTATCAGTACCGGGAGGAGTTCGATCTCTCGGGCGAGCCCCAGCACTGGGACACCTCGCTCGTGCCGATGCGCGACGAGACGGGCCGCATCGTCCGGCTCATCGGCTCGAGCCGCAACGTCACCCGGCAGGTGATCGCGGAAGAGGCGCTCCGGCAAAGTCAGAAGATGGAGGCCATCGGGCAGCTGACTGGCGGTGTGGCGCACGATTTCAACAATCTGCTCACCCCCATCGTCGGCGCGCTCGACATGCTGCAGCGCAAGGGCGTGGGCGGAGAGCGCGAGCGCCGGCTGATCGCGGGCGCCGCGCAATCGGCGGAGCGGGCCAAGACTTTGGTGCAGCGCCTTTTGGCCTTCGCGCGCCGCCAGCCGCTCGAGCCGGTGGCGGTGGATGTAGGCCAACTCGTGACCGGCATGGCCGATCTGATCGCGAGCACGACAGGCCCGCAGATCAAAGTCGTGGTCAATGTCGGGCGTGACCTTCCGCCCGCCAAGGCGGACGCGAACCAGCTCGAGATGGCGGTGCTCAATCTCGCGGTGAACGCGCGCGACGCAATGCCCGATGGCGGGACGCTGCGCATCTCCGTCGAAACGGAGACGGTCGGTCGTCAGCATCGCTCGGGGCTGAAGCCGGGGCGCTATCTCCATCTCTCGGTCGGAGATACCGGCGTGGGCATGGACGAGGCGACGCTCGCGCGGGCGGTGGAGCCGTTCTTCTCCACGAAGGGCGTGGGCAAAGGAACAGGGCTCGGGCTCTCCATGGCCCATGGCTTGGCGTCCCAGCTCGGCGGCGCCTTGGCGATCCGCAGCACGCCGGGCGTCGGCACGAATGTCGAACTGTGGCTCCCGCAGGGCGTGAAGGCCGCGCCCGCAGCCGCGCCCGTGCAGGACGGCGAGCCTACACCGCCCACGCTCGGCACGGTGCTGTTGGTCGACGACGAAGACCTTGTGCGCCTCACCACCGCCGACATGCTGATCGAACTTGGCTATAACGTGATCGAGGCCGCCTCGGGGGAGGAGGCGCTGCGCCTCCTGGACCGCGGCCTCACGCCAGACGTCGTCGTCACCGACCATCTGATGCCCGGCATGTCAGGAACCGATCTCGCCCGCGCGGTGCAGACCGATCGCCCCTCGGTGCGCGTGCTCGTCGTGTCGGGTTATGCGGAGACGGCGGGGATCACCCCCGATTTGCCGCGCCTGACCAAGCCTTTCCGCAATGCCGAGCTCGCCGCGAGCCTCGCCATGCTTGTCAAGGCTTGAGCGGGCGTTAAGGGCCGCCGGTGGCGCCGAAGATCGCGATCGCGCCCATGCGCTTGCATTGGTTCTTGTCCGGGCTTTTAGCGGCGCGCGCGCAGGCGGGGAACAAACGCCCGCTTCATCCGTCCATGGTTGCGTTCAGACAGCGATCTGCGGGCGGCACGGGAGAGGCGCGATGACGGCGCACAGGCAAGACCATGTCGACGAAGCGGGGGCCGGGTCTTTCCCCGCGAGCGATCCGCCGGGCTGGACGCTCGGCCCGGCGAAGGTTGAGCCGGCGCTTGCCTATGCTACGAACGCAGACGGCTCGGCGGGGGCGCGCGCGTTAGATACAAGCAAGGGTGCACGCATGAAGGCTGATCCGAAACTCGATCTCGTGCTGGAGCGCAGCGTCGCCGCGAGCCCCGCCCAGCTCTGGCGCGCGCTGACGGAGCCCGGCCTGGTGAAGCAATGGTTTGCGCCCAAGCCCTGGACGGTGGCGCGCGCGGCGATCGATCCGCGCCCCGGCGGCGTGTTCTCCATCGTCATGGCCTCCCCGGAGGGGGTGGAGATCGAGGAGGCGCCAGGCTGCATCCTCTTCGCGGAGCCGGAGAGGCGCCTCGTCTGGACGGATGCGCTGGGCCCAGGCTTCCGGCCAAATCCCGCCCCCTTCATGACCGCCGACATCACCGTCGAGCCGGCGGAAGGCGGCGGCGCGCACTACCGCGCGCTCGTCCGTCACAAATCGGAGGAGGATCGCCAGAAGCACGAGGAGATGGGCTTCCACGAAGGCTGGGGCGCGTGCCTGGACCAGCTCGAAAAGCTCGCCGCGGAGACGTCCCCGATTTGACTGCACGGGGGGGAGTTGGACGCCGGTTCGTCGTCAGAAAATGCGACCAAACAGACACCTGGAGCCCCGATCCGACTCTGTCGGATCGCAATAGGCTCTACTCACCCTTGCCCGATAGGGGCGAAGCGTACGATCAGGGCTGCGACCAGGCCGGATGCCAGCATCGCGGGATGGCGCCAGCGGTCGGGGTGTTTGAGGCGAAACAGCGCGGCTGCTTCGAACGCCGCGAAGGCGAGGATGCCTAGCAGGATGACGAGGCTCACATGGGTGATGCTTTGTTCGAACGCCCATTTCGCGCCAATCGAATGCACCAGGATAAGCGGAACGCAATACCAGGCGAGCGATTGCAGCCGCTTCCAGTTCTGGCCAAGCGCCTTGCGCGCCCATCCGTAGGACGTGACAAACAGCACGAAAAAAACCAGCAGCGCGGCCATTCCGGGATTGGTGGCGGCGTCATAACGTTCGCGCAACTCCGCCACGGTATAGGTTTCGCGCATATAATTCACGGCGGCGGAGAAGTGCAGGAAGAACCAGGCGGCGGTCATCAGGCCGAACGTGCGCCGCCACCGCACCGCTTGCGCCAAGAGCCGCGCTACGCCCCCGCCCGCTTGCAGGCGCAGCGCATTGAACGGCAGCAAGACCAACGCAAAATAGACAAGGCCCACATAGGCCGGGCCCCAGACGGTCCAGAGCGGCGGCGGCCCCGGAACCTGAAACACCGCCCACCATGCAAACAGCACGATGGCGAGATTGAGCATCTTGAACCAGCCATGCTCGCCGGCGATGATCTGGTCTAGGGATTTGCGCTTTTTGGATGCACCGCGTCCTGGCCGAACCGGCCTGCCGCCTGCTCCGCGGCCTCCTCGCTCGGCTTGGTGTTCGCCCAGCAGCTGAACATCGCCACCGGCAGCAGCGTGATCAGGAGCCAGCGCGCGGCCATTTTGGTCTTTTGCATCGGGGTCATGGTCAAATTCATTCTGCATTGGGTTATACAATCGCCGTCTTTGAGAGGGTGGGCCGATGCGGCCGCGCAAGGTTTCCGACGAAGCGATCCTCGATGAAGCGCTGGCGGCGCTGGCGGCCAGCGGCGGGCGCGCTTCCTCCGAGGTGATCGCCGCGCGCCTGGGGGTGAGCCAGGCCGCCTTGTTCAAGCGCTTCGGGTCGATGGATGCGCTGGTGGCGCGGGCCTTGGGGCGGCTGGTGGCGGGGCGCGATTGGCGTGCGGCGTTTCGCAAAGCCCCCGACCCCGCGCGGCTGACGCTGCAATTGCGCGACATCGCCCGCACCATGATGGAGTACGCGCATTGCTCGCTGACGGCGGTCGAAGTCATGCGCGGGCGCGTGGCCTACGACAAGGTGGACGAATTGCTCGCCGGCGTCGGCCTGCCTTCGCTCGCGGTGATCACGCAAGACTTTGTCGGCTGGCTGGAGCGCGCCGCCGAGGCGGGCGCAGCGATCGGCCCGCCCCAGCCGCTGGCGGATGCGTTTTTGGGCGGGCTGCATAACCGCTTCGTGCTGCATCACATGCAGAGCCCGGACTGGCGGACGCCGGACGCGATCGACGCGGACGCGTTGATCGCGCTGCTGTTCCCGGCGCCGGCGCATCAGAACGTCCGCGTCGCGCGCAAGCCGAAGCTTTGAGGCTGGCCCAGCGTGTAGCTGTCCGCCGCCAGCGGCGACGCTTCGAGATAGCCGGAGATATAGGCCTCGTCGAATATGTTGCGCCCCCACGCCGCGATGGACCAGGTGCGCGCCTGGCCGCGCAGGCCCAGTTCGCCGTTCGCCAGCGTATAGGCCCCGCGCAGGCTCTCGGGGCGATTGGTGGCGGCGAGATAGGTTTCCCCGGTATAGTTCACGTCCGCCCCGGCGAAGAGCAGCAGCGCGCCCAAGGGGCGCTCATAGTCGACGCGCAGGGCGGCGGTGAGATCGGGCGCGTTCTGGATGGCGTTGCCGCTGCAATCGGTGACGGGCGTCAGATCGCAATTGGCGAAGCGCACATATTCGGCCTCGGTCCAGCCCAGCGCCGCGGTGAGCAGCAATTGGTCGGTGAGCTCGGCCGTGACCTCGATCTCGAGCCCATAGGTGCGGGCCTCGTCGGAATTGGCGGTGTAGTTCGCGTTGGTCAGCGGATCGGTGAGGAAGACCTGCAGATCCTGATAATCGATGTAAAATGCGGCCAGCGACGTCTGCAGGCGCCGTGCGAACAGGGAGGATTTCAATCCAAGTTCGTAATTGAGGGATTCCTCGGGCGCGTACGAATCGGTCGGCGCCGCCACCGCGACATTAACGCCGCCGGCGCGGTAGCCCTGCGAAACCACCGCGTACGCCATATGATCCGGCGTCAACGCGACATTGAGCGCTACCCGTCCGGTGAACACGTTATAATCGGTTTGCACCTCGTTGAGCACAGGGCCCGTAGGGCTGCCGATCAGGCCGGGGACGAAGCCGGTCTGGTTGTCGCTGACGTCGCGCTCGTCCTTGGTTTGGCGCCCGCCCAAAGTCAGCTTCACGCGCGGATTGAACGCGTAGGAGGCCTGCCCGAACAGGGCGTAGCTTTTGTCGTCGAGCTTTTGGACGCTGACGCCGCTATCGCCCAGAAGCGTCAGATCGGTGCGGGAATCGATCGTTTCATCGCTGAGATAGGCGCCGATCAGCCAGTGGAATGCGCCGTCGCCGGTGTCGGCCAGGCGGATCTCCTGACTTAGCGTCTCGCTCGTCACATCATTGGTGCTGAAAATCAGCGAAACCGGGGACGCGTCGCTGTCGTCGCGGCGCAGGTCGCTCCAGGTGCGGTTGGCGGTTATGGACGTCAGTGCGACGCTGCCGAAATCATACGTCAGCGTCAGCGCCGCGCCATAGACTTCGCGCTCATCGTCATGGGGATTGTTGAACGCGACGCGGCGGGCGCGGTAGTCCGGCACTTTGGGGTTGGAGAGGGTGAAATCGTAGGCGTAATCGGCGGTGAGATTGGCGGTGAAGGCCCCGCCCTGATCATAAAGCAGGGACCCTCGAACGCCGTGCCCTTCGCCCCCGCCCAACAGCCGGCCATTGATGGTGTTGCGGACATAGCCATCGCGCTCGGTCGCGTAGGCGGCGGCGCGGGCGAACAGCGCATTCTCGATCAGCGGGCCGCCGACGCCCCCGGCCACGCGCCAATATTCGTCCTCGCCGATTTCGCTCGAGACGCGCGCCTCGAAGTCCTGCGGCGGGCGCCGCGTTGTGATGTTCAAGGCCCCGGCGGCGGTGTTGCGCCCGAAGATCACGCCTTGCGGCCCGCGCAGGATCTCGATCTGCCCGACGTCGAGCAGGTCGACGTTAAGCCCCTGGCGCCCGCTTTGGTAAACGCCGTCGACATAGATCCCCACGCTCGGCGCCTGGGCGAGCTCCACCGCATTGGCGCTGATGCCGCGCAGAGTGATGCGGGTGTCGTTGGCGTTTTCGCCGGTCTCGATGCGGAAGGAGGGGCTTAAGGCCGCGATATCGTCCAGCGCGGTGAGGCCGCGGGCCTCCACCGCCTCCCCGGAGACGACGGTGATCGCGATCGGGGTTTCGCGCAGCGTCTCGCTGCGCTTTTGGGCCGTGACGACGATCTCCAGCCCATCGGCGGGGGCCGCGCCCGGATCCTGCGCCAGCGCCGGCCCGCCAAGGCTGAGCGCCGCCAGGGGCGAAGCGCACGCCGCGATCAGCGCCGCGCGCGAGTTAAACTTCCCCATAAACCATCCTCCCCTTTTTAGTAAGTTATTACACACTCACTAACAAGAGCGCGCGCGCGGCGCAAGAGGGCCGGGCGCTGCGGCTGGCGCTTCGGCCCGCCGCCCGCCCCCGATCGGCGCCGCCGATCGCCGAAGGCCGGGACCTTGCGGGTAGGGCCGGAGTTTACCGGCAGGGCCCGTTCCGGAGGGAAGACGCCGATGCCGCCGCCGCCAGCCGCCGAAACGCCCCCGTTCGCAGGCTTTCAGCCCCCGAAGCGGCAAAGCTTGCCCGAAGCGCACCGCACGGTCGCGGTGCCGGCCGGGGCCGGGCGCTTTTGGCGCAAGCTCGGGGCGTTCGCGGGGCCGGGCTATCTGGTGGCGGTCGGCTACATGGACCCCGGCAATTGGGCGACCGACCTCGCCGGCGGCTCGGCCTTCGGGTACGCGCTGTTGTCGGTCATCCTCCTGTCCAACCTGTTCGCGATGCTGTTGCAGGCGCTGGCCGCGCGGCTCGGAATCGTCGCCGGGCTCGACCTCGCCCAGGCCTGCCGCCAGCGCTACAGCCCCTCGGTGCGCCTCGCATTGTGGCTCTTGTGCGAGGCGGCGATCGTTGCGTGCGATCTCGCGGAAGTGATCGGCACAGCCATCGCGTTGCAGCTGCTGTTCGCGATCCCGCTGGTCTGGGGCGTGTGCCTCACCGCGCTCGATGTCCTGCTCATTCTGGCGCTGCAGCAATACGGCTTCCGCTATCTCGAGGCGTTCATTGTCGCGCTGCTTATACTCATCGCGGGCTGTTTCGCGGTCGAGCTCGCGCTGTCGCAGCCGAGCCTTGCCGGCATCGCAAGCGGCCTCGCGCCCACGCCCGAGATCGTGACAAATCCGGCGATGCTGCTGATCGCCGTCGGCATCCTCGGGGCCACGGTCATGCCGCACAATCTCTATCTGCACTCCTCGATCGTACAGACACGCCGCTTTGAGCGGTCCGAGTCCGGGATGCGCGAGGCGATCAAGTTTGCGACCCTCGACAGCACGATCGCACTGGGCCTTGCGCTCTTCATCAACGCCTCGATCCTGATCCTTGCGGCGTCCGCCTTCCACAGCGCGGGCCGCACCGATGTGGCCGAAATCCAGGACGCCTATCACCTGCTCGCGCCCACGCTCGGGGTCGGCGCGGCGGCGACCTTGTTCGCCGTCGCCCTGCTCGCGTCGGGCCAGAGCTCGACCATCACAGCCACGCTCGCCGGGCAGATCGTGATGGAGGGCTTCCTCGACCTCCGGCTGCCAGCCTGGGCGCGGCGGCTCGTGACACGCCTGCTGGCGATCGTCCCCGCAGTGATCGTCGCAAGCCTCTATGGCGGCGGGGGCGTGGCCAAACTGCTCGTGCTGAGCCAGGTGGTGCTGAGCCTGCAATTGCCTTTCGCGGTCGTCCCGCTCGTGCATTTCACCAGCGACCCCCGCCTGATGGGCAAATTCGTCAACCCGCTCTGGATCAAAGCCGCCGCCTGGACGATCGCCGCGATCATAATCGCGCTGAACGCAACGCTTCTGGTTGCGTTGCTGTGAGAATAGCGCGGCGGGGCGGAGTTGAGATTTATCAAGAGTGTGGGGCTGAACGGCGAGGCGGCGCGGGCGGTTCACATTTGCACATCACGCCCGATGGAACGCCATGGCGGCCCCCATGCGGCCAGCTCGTCATCGCGCCGATCGTTGACGGCCAGACATCCATCTCAGGAGACGACGATGACCAACCAGGACAATCAGCGCGACGGCGTACCGCCCAAGCAGGTCCATGTCAGCAAGGGCGAAAAGAAGACCAATTGGCTCGCGTGGCTGAGTCTCGCGGCGGGCGTGCTCGCCCTCCTGTTCGCCCTGGGCAACAGCGAGCGCGACGACTTGGCCAGCGTGGATCGTCTCCCGGGCGCGCTTGTAGCCGACGAGGACACCGGCGCCGACGCCGGCAAGCAGCGGCTGTTCTCCGCAAACAAAGAACCGGGCATGTGGAAGATCGAAGATGTCGACGTTAACGCCGATGGCGTCGGGCGCGGGGAGGGATCGTCGCTGGGCGATCGCAGGACCAATCGCCCCACTTGATCCGCCCCCCCCAATAGCGACCGGCAGGGAGCGCTCTCGGAGCGTTCCTTGCCGCGTCTACTACAGCCAACGGATGTGCAGGCAGACCGGCCGGAGACCTAATGGAGAACGATATGAATGACCTGACAGAGGCGGGAAACAGCGTGGCGGACGGCACACGGGACATGACCAACCAGGTCATCTTCTATGTGCAGGAATGGGGCCCGCGTCTCCTGGCCGCTCTTGTCATTCTGTTGGTCGGCTGGATGATCGCGCGCGCGTTAAAATGGGGCGTGGCAAGTCTGATCAACAAGACGCCGCTTGCCAAGCAAGCCAACCGCCCCAACCATCCCCCGCGGGACAAGTCCACCATCGGCGCCCAGATCGGCGACGTGGCGTTCTGGATCGTGCTGTTGGTGGCGTTCTTCCTCGCGGCGCAGCCTCTGGGCCTTGCGAGCGCCACCGGACCGCTCGCAGACATGCTGAACGGCTTCGGCCAGGCGGTTCCCCGGATCGTCGGCGCGGGCCTGATCCTGTTCCTCGGCTCGATCCTCGCCAGTATCGCGAAAAAAGCTGTCGAGGCGGTGGTCACCGCGAGCCATGTCGAGCGATTGTCTGATCATGTGGGCGCTGCGGCGCCGACCGATCCCGCCGCCTTGCCGCGGGCGCTGGGTGGGGTCGTGTTTGCGCTGATCATGATCCCCGTCGCGATCGCCGCGCTTGACACGCTCAACATCGCCGCGATCTCGCAACCGGCGACGGCCATGCTGCGGATCATCCTGGACGCCATCCCCCACGTGATCGCGGCCGCCATCATCCTCACTCTGGCCTTTTATATCGGCAAGTTCGCCGCGAAGCTGCTGACCCAATTCCTCGCCACGACCGGCGTCGACCGGGCGTTCGGCGCGCTGGGCTTGTTTCCGCAGGGGTCGGCGGTCCAGTCCACCGCGATCGACCCCGCGAGCGGACGGTCGCAGACCTCGGTCTCTCCCTCTGTCTCGCCCTCGGGAGCGGCCCCGGTCACGGCGTCCAAACTGATCGGATCGGGCGTGTTCGTGGCGATTGTGATCTTCGGGATGATGGAGGCGTTCCGCCAGCTCAACTTCACGTACGGCTCGCGCATCCTGTCAGAGGTGCTGACTCTGTTCGGCCAGGTCGTTTTTGGCGCGGTGATTATCGCGGCCGCTGTCGCCATCGCGCGGCTGGTCGCCAAGACGATCGAGGCGAGTGGGGGCGCAAGCGCGGAATTAACCGCCTCCCTGACGCGCATCGCGATCATCGTTCTGGGCGCAGCGATCGGGCTCCGGTTCATGGGGCTTGCCGATGATATCATCAACCTCGCCTTCGGGCTTATCCTGGGCGCGCTGGCGATCGCCTTCGCGCTGGCCGTTGGCCTCGGCGGGCGTGAGCCTGCGGGCAGGGCGGTCCAGCGCCTCTTGGGCAAGGTCGAGGAGGAGGCGAGCAAGCCTTCCCCGCCCAAGCCGCAGCCGCCGGCTACTATGACGAGTCAAACGCCGACTCAAGGCGCGCCCGCGCAGAGCCCGGTGTATCGCGACGCCACCAAGACGCAGCCCTAAAAGCGCCGACCGTTCGGCGCGCAATTATGGCGTGCCGGAAGGGCGGGCGGGTGTCGGTCCCCGGCGTCTATATCGGACGCGGTTGGAACAGGAACGCGTCGTCGGTTCCCCGGCGGCGTTTTTCCTTGTCAGGTCGTCACCCTGGGTGCGGCAGGCGCGGGCGCGTTGGCCTCAAGCGACGTCGCGAAGCGATCGATGGCGGCGTTATACTCTTCGGCTTTCTCCAGAAAGCCCATGTGATTGGCCCTGGCGAAGGTTTTGAGATCGGCCCGGTTGGCGCTGGCGGCGATGGCGCGGCCCGCCTCCGGCTTGGTGACGATATCCAAATCCCCGCCCAGCACCAGGATCGGCCGCGTGACGGCCTTCATCGCCCCCGTCGCGTCCCAGCGAAACATCGCCAGATCGCCGCGCGCGATCGCGCCTTGGGAGTTTTTGACGCCCAGCAACGTCGTGTGTTCGAGGCGCGCCCGTGTCACGTCGGGCCCGAACTGGAAGCGCGTGGCCATGTGCGCGCCGCCGCTCAGATAACTTTGCCACGCACTCAATTGCGCCAGCGGTGAAAGCCATTTCGTCAACCACATCGCTGGCTCGAGCAGCGGTCCGCGCAGCGCCTGGGCGAGGCCGGAGAACGCCATGGTCTTCAGCGGATCGGTATAGGTCGTGTTGATCAGCACGACGCCGGCAACGTTAAAGTTGATCCTGTCGGGCCGGTCGCGCGCCAAAGTCTCAATCGTCATCCCGCCGATGCTATGGCCGATCAGGATCGGGGGCGTGCGCCCCGCCCAAGCCATCACGGCTTCGAGGTCAGCGGCGAAGGCGGTAAGCCCTATGCCCTTCGGGCCCGCTTTGGAGCGTCCGAGGCCGGGAAGATCCCATGACACAAGACGATAGCGCGCGCCAAGGTCGCGCTTGGCGAGCGTCCAGATCGTGCTGTCAAGGCCCCAGCCGTGCGTGAACAGAAGCGTCGGCCCGTCGGCGGGCCCGTGGTCTTCGACATAGAGTGAGGCGCCGGTTGGGCTTGCGATCATGGTCCCGGTGCGGGGGGAGGGCTTGTAGGGCGTAGGGTCGGGCCGGGCGAGCAGCGGCGTCACCAAGAACCGTCCGAATGCGGAGAATGCGAGCAGCGCGATCGCGCTCCACAGGCGCCAGTCCTCGTGGACCCGCGCGAGATCGCCCGCGTCGGTGCGGAAAACATCGCCCTCATACCAACTCCACAAGAGATAGCCGCCAAGCGCCAGCACGGCCAGGGACGCCAGTCCAAACAGCAGGCGAAGGATGAAGATCGCGGGCATTGGGAAGGCCTCCGGGCGGGCGAGCGGCCGCGAGCAGAAACCAATTCGTCCCGGGGCCTGTTCCGCCCGCATGCCCCGCCGCCGGGGGCGTGGCCCGGCGCTACAGGATCAGCGCGCGCAGGGCGTAGGCGGCCGCGGCGGTGGCGAGCAGGCCCGCGAGCCAGAGCCCCGCGAACCAGAGCAGACGGCGTCGCAGCGGCGGGGGCGGGGCCCCCTCGCCGGGCGGGCCCTCAATGATCGGCGCCATCGGGGTTCACCTTCGCGCGGAACAGCCAATAGGAATAGGCGGTGTAGGACAGGATCAGCGGCAGCAGAACCACCGCGCCCGCAAGCAGCAGCGCGAGCGCATTGTCGGCGGCGGCGGCCTGATGCGGCGTCAGCGCGAACGGCACGATATAGGGCCAAAGGCTCACGGCGAGCCCGCCATAGCCGGCCGCGAAGAGGCCCACGGCGAGCGCATACGGCAGCGGCCCACGGGCCGTGGGCGCGCGCACCACGATTGCGACAGCGCAGGCCGCTGCCGCCAGGGGTAAGGGCGCCACGCGCAGGAATTGACCCCAATCCACCCGGTTCAGCGAGACGCCCCAGCGCGCCGTTACGATCGGGTCGACCGCCAAAGTCGCCACGCTCACGCACGCCATCGCGCCCGCGGCCGCAACGGCGAGCCGGCGCGACCAGAGCCGCGCGCGCGCGAGGAGCGGGCCTTCGAGCTTGAACACGAGCCACGTCGCGCCCAGGAGCGCATAGCCGATCGCCAGCGACGCCATGACGAGCAGCGTGAACGGGCTCGCCCAGTCGAACTGGCCGCCGGCGAACGCGCCGTCGGCCACCTCCACGCCCTGGATGAAGCCGCCGAGGATCGCGCCTTGCGCCAGCGCCGCCGTGAGCGAGCCGCCGAAGAACGCCGCCGTCCAGAATTTCTTGCCGCGGCCGCGCCCGTGATGGCGGAACTCGAAGGCGACGCCGCGGAAGATCAGCGCCGTCAGCATCACGCCCACGGGCAGGTAGAAGGCGGGCATGATCACCGAATAGGCCAGCGGAAACGCCGCCAGGAGCCCGCCCCCGCCCAGGACGAGCCAGGTCTCGTTCCCGTCCCAGACCGGCGCGATCGCGGCGACCATCTGGTCCCGCTCGCGCGCGCCGCGGGCGAAGGGAAAGAGGATGCCGACGCCGAGGTCGAACCCGTCCAGCGCCACATACAAAAACACCGCCAGCGCCAGCAGGAACGCCCAGGCGGTGGGAAGATCGAGCGTCATGGGCGCTCCGCAGCGGGCCCCACGCCCGCGGATAGGGGGGTCCCGGGCATCTCCGTCGGTGGCGGCGGCGCCTGCTCCTCCGGCTCGGGCCCGCGCGCGATCAGGCGCAGGATGTAGAGCGCGCCGGCGCTGAACACGACGGCGTAGACGACCATGAACACGAGCAGCGACGTCGCCACCTGGCCCGCCGCGATCGGGGAGACGGCGTCGGCCGTGCGCATCACCCCGTAAACCACGTAGGGTTGGCGCCCGGTTTCGGCCGCGATCCAGCCCGCCAGCACGGCGATGAAGCCCGAAGGCCCCGCGGCCACCAGCGCGCGGTGATAGAGCCTTGCGGCGTCAAGCCGGCCCATCGCCCAGAGCGCGCCGCCCCAAAGCCCCAGACCCAGCATGATCAGCCCCAAGCCCACCATCACCCGAAACGCCCAGAAGACGATGAAAACGGGCGGGCGATCCTCGGGGCGGAACTGGTCAAGCCCGGGCAGCTCCTCCTCTGGGCCCACGCCGAAGATCAGGCTGCCCGCGCCGGGGACGGCGAGTTCGAAATGGTTCTTCTCGGCCTTCCGATCGGGGGCGGCGAAGAGGATGGTGGGCTGGCTGGCTTGCGTTTTCCACCAGCCTTCCATGGCGGCGATCTTGGCGGGCTGATGCTCGAGCGCGACCGCGCCGCTCTCGTGGCCCACGATCACCTGCAGCGGCGTGACCAGCGCCATCATCGCCACCGCCATGCGCAGCGCGATGCGGTTCTCCGGCGTTTTTTTGCCCTTCAGGAGCTGGTAGGCGCACGCCGCCGCCACCACCATCGCCGTCGTCAAATAGGCGGCGAGCACCATGTGCGCGAAGCGCGTAGGAAAGGAGGGGTTGAAGATCACCTGCATGTAATCGGTGGCGATGAGACGCCCGTCCGGGCCCACCGCGAAGCCCTGCGGCGTCTGCATCCAGGAATTGGCCGCAAGGATCCAGAAGGCCGAGATCAGCGTGCCCACCGCCACGATCGTGGTGGCGGCGAAGTGCAGGCCCGGCCCCACGCGGCGCCAGCCGAACAGCATCACGCCCAGGAACGAGGCTTCGAGGAAAAACGCCGTCAGGACCTCATAGCCCATCAGCGGGCCGATCACGCTGCCGACATGGGCGGAGAAGACGCTCCAATTGGTGCCGAACTGGTAGCTCATCACCACCCCCGACACGACGCCCATGCCGAAGGAGAGCGCGAAGATCTTCACCCAGAAGAGATAGAGCGTCTTGAACGCCTCCCGCCGGGTGCGCAGCCACGCGCCTTCGAGCACGGCCAGAAAGCTCGCGAGGCCGATGGTGAAGGCCGGGAAGATGATGTGGAAGCCGATCGTGAACGCGAATTGGATCCGCGACAGCAGCACTGCATCCCAGTCCATCACCGCCGTCTCCTTGACTTGCGTTTCTTACATGAGGCGGGGGCGGCCCCGCGCCTATGCGGCGGCCACGCGCGCGCCGGTTGGCCGCAGCGCTTGCGGGCGGCGATGGGAGAACCGACATCCAGGGCGGCAAGTTCGGAGGCGCGGATGGTGAGGAAATGGGCGGCGATCCCGGCGGCGCTGGCGCTCGTTTCGGCGTGTGGGCCTGCGCCGGAGGACCCAGGCGCCAGCGCTTCGGCGCCGGCCTGGTTCAAGGAGCGCGCCGCCACCTTGCCGGACTGGGTCGAGATCGCGCGCACCCGGGATGGGGGGGAGGTATTCTTCAATCCCAAAACCATCACCCGCGACGCGGGCGCCGCCAGCGCAGACATCTGGGTGCAGATCCGCCACGGCGCGCCCCAGACCTATGTCTCCGAGGACACGACCACCCGCAGCGAGACCTCTTATACGGTAGAGCGCTTCCAGTACCGGTTCCGCTGTGCGCAAGGCACGTTCGCGCTGGTGGAGCGCCAGATCATGTCGAGCGGGGAGGGGGTTGCGGAGCGGTTCGCGACCCCGCCCGCGGCGGAAACCGATTGGCGCCCGATCGCGGCGGGGGGGCCTGCGGCCCTTGTCCAGCCCACGGCCTGCCGGGCGCAATAGTCGCGGCTCACCGGCTCTGTTGCACCATCACATTGGCCAGCAGCACCCGGGCCCCGGGCTCCGCCAAGGCGCGGTCGGTCGCGGCCTGCAGCGTCCGCGCGATCTTGTCCGCGTCGGGGGCTGCGCCGACGTGGAAGCGCGTGCTGGCGTAGTCGGCGAGCGCGGTCCGCAGGGCGTCGGTGAGGCGCGGCTGCATCCGCTCGACCCGGGCGCGCAGCTTCGCATCGGGCACGTCGAAGCCCACGTCCACCACCAGCAATCCCGCGAAGCGATAGCCGCTCGTGAGGGGCGCAGAAAGGGTGGGCGCCGGCACGTAGGCCGGCGAGGAGGTCAGGCGCCGCTGCCCGCGCGGCTCCGGCGCGCTCTTCCCGCCGGCGGCCAGGGCGTCTGCGCCGCTGAAGGCCAGGCACGAAGCGGCGGCGATCGTCATGACGCAGGCGCGGGCGTGGAGCATGGCCGGAGCTTGCGCCCGCGCGCCTAAAAGAGCGTGAACGCCCCCTCAGAGCGCGTCGCGCAATTCCCGGTTGAAGCTCACATAAGGCAGGCACGCGGCCGCCACCATCGCGAAGGCGAGCCACTGGAACCAGGGCGCGAGCGCGTCGCTGGAGAGGATCCCCGAGGGTGAGGCCGCAGCGCGCTGCTTAAGCGCCGGTCGCGCGCCCGGGCTTGCCTCGGCGTCGATCACAGGCGCGGGCGCGGCGGCGGGGCCGGCTTTGCGCTGGCCGGCGATCAGGCCCGGCAGATCGTAGGCGGAGACGCGGTCGGCGCTGGGATCGAAGTCCTGGTAGCGGCTGCCTTCGGTGAAGGCGAGCATGGCGAGCACTTTGGGCGCCTGTTTGCGCAGGGTTTCGAGGTCGCTAGTGCGCCCCGCGCCCGTCAGCCCCGCCGCGCCGAACCGGCCCAGCAGGCGCTGCTCGTAGCGCAGATCGGCCGCACTCTCGGTTTCGGCCCAGGTAAGCGCCTTGCCCTTCTGGTCGTAGGCGGGGGTGACCGCAAACCCGGTGAGGCTTTTGCCCTGCGCGGCGCGCGCGGCCTGCACTTCGCCGAAAAACGCGATCGAGCCGATCCGGTCCGCCCCCCGCTCCGGCACGCGCCCGATCTCCTCATACCCGATCGTGAACGCCCAGGTCGCGTCCGCGCCGCTTAGGGCCACCCCGCCCAGCACCTCCCCGGGGGGCGGCGCCGCGCCAAGGCTTTTGAGGCGGGCGGGGACCTCCTTTGCGGGTATGAATGCGTAGCCCTGGGTGAGCGACAGCAGAATCTGCCCGCCCTTCAGGGGGATTTCCTCGGTAACTCCCTTGGCGGCTTTGATTTCGGCGGGCGTCATGCGGGTGGCGGCGCCGTCGGCGAAGGCGGTGTCCTCCTGGCCCAGCCAATACCCTGCGAGGGTGGTCGCGCCCGCCGCCGCCAGCAGCGCAAGCCCCGCCAACGCCGCCCTTAAGCCGCCTGTCATCCGTCCCCTCCGCACGCCGAGCGGGCGGGCTTTAGCCCGCCGCCGTCCCACAAGGGTCATCTTAACCATAAATCAACGAAAGTCCCACGCGCCGGCTCAGCGCCGGCCCGGCTTTCGCAGCGCGCTTTACCCCGCGCAGGCCCGGCGCAAATCCTCGGCGGCGTCTGTCAGGGCGGCGCGCACGAGGGCGCGCCAGGGCGCCAGGGCGCCCGCCCGCTCCGCGCCCGGGGGGTAAAGGACCGAGCGCCCACTATTGACGAACCCGCCTTCCAGGCCCCGCGGCCCCCGCGCGAAGCCGGCGACAGCCGCGTCCGCGCTTGCGCCCTGCGCGCCATAGCCCGGGACCAGGAACAGCGCGTGGGGCAGGATCGCGCGCAGCCGGCGGGCTTCTTCCGGATAGGTCGCTCCCGCCACCGCCATCAGGCCGGACCATCCCGACGCGCCCATCAGGGCAGGCTCCAGCGTCGCCGCCATCTCCCCCACCCGCTCCCAGAGCGGGCGGCCCTCCACCGGCAGGTCCTGCAGATCGCGCGCGCCGGGATTGGAGGTGCGCACTAGCAGGGCCACGCCCTTGGCGTAGGCTTGCGCGGCGACGATGAAGGGCTGCAGCGAGTCGAGGCCCAGATAGGGGCTCACCGTCACGGCGTCGGCGTCGAAGCCTGGGGGCGGGCCGAGCGCGGCGCGGGCGTACCCCTCGGCGGTGGAGGCGATATCGCCGCGCTTGGCGTCCAGGATCACGATCAGGCCCTGGTCTCGCGCCTGCGCGCACAGCCGCTCCGCGGCCGCAACGCCCTGGGCGCCATAGGGCTCGAAGAGGCCCAATTGAAGCTTCACCGCGCTCGCCGCCTCGCCCGCCAGCGCGACGATCTCGCCGATGAACCGCTCGACCGCGCCCGGATCGGCGCGCGCGTTCCCGAACAGGGCGGGAATCCGGTCCGGAAACGGATCGAGGCCCACGCAGAGCGGGGAGCCTTTCGCGCGCAGCGCCGCGATCGCGCGGTCCGCGAACGGCGCGGCGCTCATGGGGCCTGGCCGATGAACAGGGTGAAGGGCGTGCTCGGGCGGTCCTCGTCGCCTAGCATGTACATCTGGCCGATGGCCACGACCGTGTTCTGCTCGGCGTTCTTCACCACCCCGTTCAGTTCGTACTGGACGTGATCGCGGCGAAAGAGCGCGCGCTCGGCGTACAGGAAGAAGGCGTGCACCACGTCGTCCGCGGGGCCCGCCATCAGCTCTTCCCGGTCCTCGAATTCATAGGCGCCTTCATTGCCGGTCAGCGAATCCAGCAGGCGCGCGCGGTACGTGGCCATGGCGTGTGCTCCCCAGGCGGCGGCAGGCGCGGGCAGTATCGCCTCAACCGGTCTCGCCCGCTACACACACGACCTGCGCCACGGCGAGCTCCCGGCGCAATTTGTCGGCCTCCGGCCCGTAATTGGCGAGCGTGAGCCGGCCCACGCTGTCGCCCTCGGGGGTCACCCCCTCGATCCGCAGCAATTCGGTGATGGAGGAGGGGGCTGCGGTATAGATGCGCCCGCGGCGCGCGCTTTCGGCCACGGTGACGCCCACCACGCGGCCTTTCGCGTCCAGCACCGGGCCCCCGCTCATGCCGGCCAGCGTTCCGTGCAGCCCCCCGGTGCGCCCGAGTTCGGCCCAGGCGAGCACCGGCTCCTCCAGATTGTAGCGGCCGCGCGCGATCAGCTTTTCCCGCCCCATCAGGCGCGAAGCGGCCTCGCCCGGATTGCCCTGGGGATAGCCCATGTGGAAGGCCGATTGGCCGAGCCGGAAGGTGCTTTCGTCCAGATCGAGCGCGAGGGGGGCGGGGGCGTGCTCGGTGCGCAGCAGCGCGATGTCGGCGAAGCGGGCCACGCGCACGTCCTTGGCCGCGATCGCGGCGCCGCGGCCCACCACCACGCCCACCCGGGCGCAGGCGTCCACGACATGGCGGGCGGTCAGCCACCAGCCGTCCTCGCGGATCGCAAACGCCGTGCCTACCCCAGACGCGACCGGGCCCACCTCCACCAGAACCTCCGGATCGAACGCCGAGGGCGGGGGCAGGAGCGGGCCGACGACCTCGCTTTCGCGACCCGGGGGGGCGGGCGGGGCGTCGGCGCGCTCATCGGCCCGGAACAGGACGAACAGCACCGCCCCGAGCACGAGGAAATAAAGCAGCCAGTCCGGAAAGCGCGGCATCGAGCCCTTTCAGTTCGCGCGGAACATGTTGAGCGAAGGATCGGCCACCGCGCCGGCCAAAATGAGGCCCACCGCCACCTTGATGCTCATCACCATGATCGCGGCCGCCACATCTCCCTCGGCGATGCGCACCGGCAGGCCGTGCAGGATCATGTCCGTGATCCGGAACGCGATCAGCTGCAACAACAGAATGACCACCCCCCAGATCACAAGGTCGATGACGCCAAAGGAATGGGCCAGGCACGCCCCCAGCGGGATAGCCAGCCCCACCACCACCCCCCCGAGCGCCACGGCCGCCGAAGGGTTGCCTTCGCGAATGAGGTCCAACTCCTTGTGCGGCGTCAAAACGACATATGTCATGAGCGCGACGATGAAGAGGCCGAGCGCCACCCCCAACTGGATCAAAAAGTCGTCGAAGCCGGAGATGAACGCTTGAACCGCCGCCAATTCCATGCCGTCCGCCTCCCGAAAAGAACAAGGCGGCCTAGCTCTTAGTCTCAATACGCGTCAAGCGTCGCCCCACACCGGAGAAGCCTCATGACCGATCGAAAGTCCGCCATCGTCACCGGCTCCACCAGCGGGATCGGCTTGGCGGCCGCCCGCGCGCTCGCGCAGGCGGGGATGAACGTGATGCTGAACGGCCTGGGCGATGCGGGCGAGATCGAGCGCCAGCGCGCCGCCCTCAGCGCGGAAACGGGCGTGGACGTGCGGTTTCAGGGCGGGGACCTGACCAAGGCGGCCGACGTCGAGGCGCTGGTGGCGGCCGCGACCGCGGCGTTCGGCAAGGTTGATGTGCTCGTCAATAATGCGGGCATCCAGCACGTGGCCCCGATCGAAGAATTTCCTCTGGAAAAGTGGGACGCGATCCTCGCGCTGAACCTTTCCGCCGCTTTCCACGCCATCCGCGCCGCCATGGCCGGCATGAAGGCGCGCAAGTACGGCCGCATCATCAATATCGCCTCCGCGCACGGGCTTGTGGCCTCGCCGTTCAAATCGGCCTATGTCGCGGCCAAACACGGGGTGGTGGGGCTGACGAAGACGGTGGCGCTGGAGGGGGCGCGCTTCAATGTCCGCTGCAACGCGATCTGCCCCGGCTATGTGCTGACGCCGCTGGTGGAGAGCCAGATCCCGGACACCATGAAGTCCCGCTCCATGACGCGCGAACAGGTGATCAACGACGTCCTGCTCGCGGCCCAGCCGACCAAGGAATTCGTCAAGCCCGAGGATATCGCCGCCTATGTCGTGTTCCTGACCAGCCCGGCGGGGGACCAGATCAACGGCGCGGCGCTCTCCATCGACGGCGGCTGGGTCGCGGAATAATGGCCAAGCGCGCGCCGAAGCTGATCACGCTCGCGCTGCAGGGCGGGGGCGCGCACGGCGCCTTCACCTGGGGCGTACTGGACCGGCTTCTGGAAGACGAGCGGTTGTCGATCGCGGCGATCTCGGGCGCGTCGGCCGGGGCGATGAATGCGGTGGTCGCCACCGACGGGTTCATCGCGGGCGGGACAGAGGGCGCGCGGGCCGCGCTCGCCGGCTTCTGGCGGGGGCTCGCCTCGGCCACCAGCATCTCGCCCTTCCACCGCGGGCCGTGGGAGGCGCTGATGGGGGCCTGGAAGCGCGAGACCTCGCCCTATTTCCAATTTTTCGACATCCTCTCCCGCGTGGCGAGCCCCTACGACCTGAACCCCCTGAACTGGAACCCGATCCGGGACCTGCTGGAATCGCACGTCGATTTCCAGCGCCTGCGGGAGGGGGAGGCGATGAAGGTGTTCGTCTCGGCCACGCATGTGGAGAGCGGGCGGGCGCGGGTGTTTCCGCGCGAGAAGCTGACGGTCGATCACGTGATGGCCTCGGCCTGCCTGCCGCTCCTGTTCCAGGCGGTGGAGATCGATGGCGCGCCCTATTGGGACGGCGGCTATCTGGGCAATCCGGCGCTCTGGCCGCTGTTCGGCGCCACGCCCACGGACGACATGATCATCGTCCAGATCAATCCGATTGACCGCCCCGGCACGCCGCGCACGGCGCGCGAGATCCTCGATCGGATGAACGAGATCAATTTCAACGCAAGCCTCTTGAGCGAGCTGCGCGCGATCCATTTCGTGCACCGCCTGAAGGACGAGGGGCGCCTCGACGATCCGCGCTACCGCTACATGCTGGTGCATGTGATCAAGGACGATCCCGGCATGATCGAGCTGGGCGAGGCCTCGAAATACGCGACCGACCTGCCTTTTCTGGAGGGGTTGTTCGAGAAGGGCCGCGCCTCGACGGAGGCCTGGCTCACCGCCCATTATGACGATCTCGGCAAGCGCTCCACCGTCGATCTGCGGGCCGTGTTCCTGGGGGAATGAGGCCTCTTGCAGATCCTTCTCGCATGCTGATCGCGCCGCCATGCTGATTGCGCCCCCATGCTGATCGCTATTGACGGTCCCACCGCCTCCGGCAAGGGCACGCTGGCGAAACGGCTCGCTGAACTATACGGCCTGCCGCGGCTGGATACCGGGGCGCTCTACCGCGCGGTGGCGCTCCAGGTATTGGACGGCGGGGGCGATCTGGACGCCGAGGACGTCGCGGAGGCCGCCGCGCGCGGGCTCGATCTCACCGCCATCGACGAGGGGCGCATCCGCTCCGCGGAGGTGGGGGCGGCGGCGTCCCGCGTGGCGGCGCTGCCGGGGGTGCGGGCGGCCTTGCTTGCCGCGCAGCGGGCGTTCGCGGCCCAGCCGGGCGGGGCGGTGCTGGACGGGCGCGACATCGCCACCCTCGTCTGCCCCATGGCGGACGTGAAGATCTTCGTGACCGCCGATCTTGAGGCGCGCGCCCGCCGGCGCCACGCTGAATTGCTGTCGCGCGGGCAGGACATCGCCTTCGAGACGCTGAAGGCCCAGATCGAGGCGCGCGACCAGCGCGACGCCGCGCGTCCGATCGCCCCCCTGCGCCGGGCCCCGGATGCGCACTTGCTCGACACCACGTCTCTTTCTATAGAAGACGCGGTCGCAGCCGCCCGCCGATTTATCGACGCGGCGCGTTGACGCCGCGCGCCCTGGCCCACAGGTCATGAGCTTAGAGGCGCCGCGGTCGTCAGTGGAAGGCCCCGAACGGGCCGGACGCCGCTTCCGCCAGTGCGGGACCCCCTGCTTCGCGCCGCTCATCCGCCCTCACCGGCCGGGGGCGACCCGCAGCGGGGCTGCATATGTTTATCGGGCGGGGGCGGCTGTTCGCCTCCGTTGAGACCGCCGGAGCCAACCGGCCGGCCTGTTCAGTCAGTTTTCGGAGAAGCCCTCTTGGTGCAAACGTCCACGCTTAATCCCTCCCAATCCGATTTCGCGGCCATGCTCGAGGAAAGCCTCGCGGGCCGGGGCATGATCGAGGGACGCGTCGTGCCCGCCACGGTGGTGGCGATCGAAAACGATTTCGCGGTCGTCGATGTCGGGCTGAAAACCGAGGGGCGCATCCCCTTGCGGGAATTCGCCCTCGACGGGGACGGGCGGGGGCCCCGCCCGGGCGAGATCGTGGAGGTTTACCTCGATCGGATCGAAAACGCGCTGGGCGATGCGGTCGTCAGCCGGGAGAAGGCGCGCCGGGAAGAGGCCTGGACGCGGCTCGAAAAGAGCTTCGCCGCCGGCGAGAGCGTCATGGGCGCGCTGGTGGGCCGGGTGAAGGGCGGCTTCACCGTCGATCTCGGCGGCGCCAACGCCTTCCTGCCCGGCAGCCAGGTGGACATTCGCCCCGTCCGCGACGTGGGCCCGCTCATGAATATCGAGCAGCCCTTCGCGATCCTGAAGATGGACCGCGCGCGCGGCAATATCGTCGTATCCCGCCGCGCCGTGCTGGAGGAGACGCGCGCCGCCGAACGCTCCGAGATCGTGGGCCAGCTACAGGAAAACGAGATCCGAGAGGGCGTGGTCAAAAACATCACCGATTACGGCGCGTTCGTGGACCTCGGCGGGATCGACGGGCTGCTGCACGTCACCGATATGAGCTGGAAGCGCATCTCGCATCCGAGCCAGGTTCTCAATGTTGGCGATACGGTGCGGGTGCAGATCGTCAAGATCAACCCGGACACCCAGCGCATCAGCCTGGGCATGAAGCAGCTGCAATCGGACCCGTGGGACGGTGTGGAGGCGAAATATCCCCCGAACGGCAAGTTCACCGGCCGGGTCACCAACATCACCGATTACGGCGCCTTCGTGGAGCTGGAGCCGGGCGTGGAGGGCCTCGTTCACGTCTCGGAGATGTCATGGACCAAGAAGAACGTCCATCCCGGCAAGCTCATCTCCACGAGCCAGGAGGTCGAGGTGATGATCCTCGACGTGGACGGCGAGAAGCGGCGGATTTCGCTTGGCCTGAAGCAGGTCATGCACAATCCGTGGGACGCCTTCGTGGCTGAGCATCCGGTCGGTTCGGTGATCGAGGGCGAAGTCAAGAACATCACGGAGTTCGGGCTGTTCATCGGCCTGAATGCGGAGCTGGACGGCATGGTCCACCTCTCCGACATCGCCTGGGACGCCCAAGGCGAAGAGGCGCTCGCCCGCTACAACAAGGGCGACATCGTCCAGGCCAAGGTGCTCGACGTCGATGTCGACAAAGAGCGCATCGCGCTGGGCATCAAGCAGGCCAAGTCCGACCCGATCGGCGTGGGCGAGTATCGCAAAGGCCAGACCATCACCGTGGAAGTCGCCGAAGTCACCACCGGGGGCCTCGAAGTGGTGTTCGGCGAGGGCAACCAGATGCGCAGCTTCGTGCGCAAATCCGATCTCTCGCGCGAGCGCGCCGATCAGCGGCCCGAGCGGTTCGCCGTGGGCGATCGCCTGGACGCCATGGTCACCGCGTTCGAGAAAACCTCCCGCCGCGTCTCGCTTTCGGTGAAAGCGTTGGAGATGGCCGAGGAGAAGGAGGCGATCGCGCAATTCGGGTCCTCGGATTCCGGCGCCTCCCTGGGCGACATTCTGGGCGCGGCGCTCCGCGATCAGAAAAAGAGCTGAGCGGCGGTTAACCTCGTTTTAGCCGCAACCGGCGCCGGATTGGGCGCCGGCCAATTCTTTTGTGCTGTTTTTGTTGGCGTTCTTGACGAATCCGTCAACTCAGCGTCTTGATTTGCCCTGCCCGGCGGGTTGGGAGGACACGATGCTGCGTTCGGAGCTCGTGATGCGGCTTCAAAATACGTATCGCCATTGGCGCTCCGCGGAGGTGGAGCATATGGTGGACGTGGTCCTCGAGGAGATCGCGGCGGCGCTGGAGCGCGGCGATCGGGTGGAGATCCGCGGCTTCGGGGCCTTTTCCGTGCGCGAGCGCCACGCCCGGGTCGGGCGCAATCCCCGCACCGGCGAGCCTGTGGGCGTGAGCGCCAAGCGCGTGCCCTTTTTCAAGGCAGGCAAGGAAATGCGTGCGCGGGTGAACAATGGTTCGGACGCTGACGAATGAGGCGCTGCGCCGGCTAGGGAGGCTGCCGTGCTGAAGGAATTCCGCGATTTCGCGATGCGGGGCAATGTCGTCGATCTCGCCATCGGCGTGATCATCGGGGCGGCGTTCGGCTCCATCGTCACCTCGCTGGTGAACGACATTCTGATGCCCCCGATCGGCTGGGCGGTGGGCGGCATCGATTTCTCCAAACTGGCGATTGAGATCGCGCCCGCCGCGACGCTGCCGGATGGCGCGGTGAAGCCTGCTGTGGTGATCGGCTATGGCAAGTTCATCAATGCCTGCATCAGTTTCGTGATCGTGGCGTGGGCGATGTTCTTGATCGTCAAGGCCATGAATAGTCTCAAGAAAAAAGAAGCCGCCACGCCCGTGGGGCCAAGCGGGGAGGAAAAACTGCTGATGGAGATCCGCGACCTGCTGGCCCGTCGCGCGCCCTGATCGGCATGGCTTTGCGTCCGGGCGCGGACATACTAAATCGCAGGCGATGACGGACGTGAAAATCTGCGGGTTGACGGAGGCCGGGGGTGTGGCGGGGGCCCTGGAGGCCGGCGCGCGCTATCTTGGCTTTGTGTTTTTTCCAATGAGCCCGCGTCATGTCACGCCCGAACGCGCTGAGGCGCTCGCGCGCCCGGCGCGGGACCGGGCCGAAATCGTGGCGGTGACCGTGGACGCCGACGATGTTGCGCTGGAGGCCGTCGCCCGCGCCCTCGCGCCCGATTACATCCAGCTCCATGGCGCGGAGACGCCCGCCCGCGCGCAGGCGGCCCGCCGCTTCGCCCGCAAAGGCGTGATCAAGGCGCTGTCGGTCGCGCGTAGCGCAGACCTTGAAGCCGCTGCCGCCTACGCGACCATCGCAGACCTCTTCCTGTTCGACGCCAAGGCCCCTGCGGGCGCGAATCGGCCCGGCGGCAACGGGGCGGCGTTCGACTGGGCGATCCTGGCCGGGCGGACGTTTGCACGACCCTGGCTGTTATCGGGGGGGCTGCACGCCGGCAATGTGGCGGCCGCCATCGCCGCCTCCGGCGCACGCGCGGTGGACGTCTCCTCTGGCGTGGAGCGCGCGCCGGGGGTAAAGGACCGTTCCCGCGTCGCGGAATTCCTCAGCGCCGCCCAACGCGCACCCGGTTGAAGCGGATGGCGATGCCCCCAACGCCCTCTCTCGAGCCTGCCCTAGCCGGGGCCCGGCGCAACGCAATGCCGGACGAACACGGCCGTTTTGGGACATTCGGCGGGCGGTTCGTCGCGGAAACGCTGATGCCGCTTGTGCTGGAACTGGAGCGGGCCTACCGGGCCGCCCAGGCAGATCCCGCCTTCCAGGCCCGCATCGACGCGTTCGCGCGCGATTATGTAGGGCGGCCAAGCCCGCTCTATTTCGCCGAGCGCCTCAGCGCCCATTACGGCGGCGCGAAGATTTACTTCAAGCGCGACGAGCTTAACCATACCGGCTCGCACAAGATCAATAATTGTATCGGCCAGATCTTGCTGGCCCTGCGGATGGGCAAGACGCGCATTATCGCCGAGACCGGCGCCGGCCAGCACGGCGTGGCCACCGCCACGGTGGCGGCGCGTTTCGGGCTGCCGTGCGTGGTGTTCATGGGCGCCACCGACATCGAGCGCCAGAAGCCGAACGTGTTCCGCATGCAGCTTCTGGGGGCCGAAGTGCGCCCCGTCACCGCCGGCGCGGGCACGCTGAAAGACGCCATGAACGAGGCGCTTCGCGACTGGGTGAGCAGTGTCGAAGACACGTTCTACTGCATCGGCACCGCCGCCGGCCCCCACCCCTATCCCGAAATGGTCCGCGACTTCCAAAGCGTGATCGGCCGCGAGGCGCGCGCCCAGATCCTTGAGCGTGAAGGCCGCCTGCCGGACGCGCTGGTGGCGGCGGTGGGCGGGGGCTCGAACGCAATCGGCCTGTTCCACCCCTTCCTCGACGATCACAGCGTGCGCCTGATCGGGGTGGAGGCGGCCGGCCACGGCCTCGCCTCCGGCCAGCACGCCGCGGCCTTGAGCGGCGGGCGCCCCGGAGTGCTGCACGGCAACCGCACCTATCTGCTCCAGAGCGAGGACGGCCAGATCCAGGACGCGCACTCCATCTCCGCCGGCCTCGATTATCCCGGCGTCGGCCCCGAGCATGCGTGGCTGAAAGAGAGCGGGCGGGCGGAATATGTCGCGGCCACCGACACAGAGGCGCTGGAGGCGTTTCAGCTCTGCTCGCGCGTGGAGGGCGTCATTCCCGCGCTGGAGCCGGCCCACGCGCTGGCACGCACCGGCGATCTCGCACGCGAACTCGGGCCTTCGGGGCTGATCGTGGTGAATTTGTGCGGGCGCGGGGACAAGGATGTCTTTACCGTCGCGGCGGCGCTGGAGCGCGCGCTGTGAGCGGTCGCATCGCCCGGCGTTTTGCGCAGCTTCAGGGCCAAGGCCGCGCCGGGCTGATCGTCTATGTGATGGCGAGCGACCCCGATCCCGAAACCAGTTTCGAGATCCTGCGGCGCCTAGCCGGCGCGGGGGCGGATCTCATCGAGCTAGGCTTTCCGTTCTCCGACCCGATGGCGGACGGCCTCTCCATCCAGCGCGCGGGGGAGCGGGCGCTCAAGGCCGGGGGCTCCCTGCGCGCCACCCTTGCGCTCGCCGCCCGTTTCCGCGCCGAGGACCAGACGACCCCGCTCATCCTCATGGGTTATTGCAACCCGGTGGAGCAGATGGGCTATGCCGCCTTCGCGCAAGGTCTAGCCGCGGCCGGGGCGGACGGCGCGATCCTGGTGGACCTGCCCCCGGAGGAGGATGGCGAATTGCGCGGCCATTTCGCCCACGAGGGGCTTGCGCTGATCCGCCTGGCGACGCCCACGACAGACGCCGCGCGCCTCGGCCGGGTGCTCGATGGCGCCGGGGGCTTTTTGTATTACGTATCGGTGACGGGCGTGACCGGGACCCGCGCGATCGGGATCGGGGCGGCCCGCGCCGCCGTGGCGCGGCTGAAGGCGGCGTCCGATCTGCCGGTGGCGGTCGGGTTCGGGGTGCGCACGCCGGAGGCCGCCGCCGCGATCGCCGAGGCCGCTGACGCGGTCGTCGTGGGCTCCGCGCTGGTGGACGTCATCGGCGCCTGCGTAGAGGACGGGGCCCTGCAGGCGGCCCCCGGGAAGGTGGCCGCCAGCGTGGAAAAG
This sequence comes from Alphaproteobacteria bacterium, assembly GCA_031398975.1. Classification (GTDB taxonomy): domain Bacteria; phylum Pseudomonadota; class Alphaproteobacteria; order Caulobacterales; family Aquidulcibacteraceae; genus JAKFWI01. The sequence goes on from JANNOI010000054.1 coordinate 32,902, forward strand.
CTGGCCGAGGCTGTCCGCGGCGCCAGAACCGGCCCGCTTTATCGGCGTACGCTTGAGATCGAACATGGCAAGACTTGATCCCGCACCGACAGGATCGGCTCCGCGATCGGCCCGGGTTCCAAGACAAGGCTGGATTAAGGCATGAACTGGCTATCCAATCTGGCCCGCCCGGGCCTCAAAAAGCGTGTTGAAAAGCGCGAGAGCGAAACCCCGGACAATCTGTGGATCAAATGCCCACGCACGGGGGAGCTCATCTTCCAGGGCGATCTGGACGCCTCCTGCTGGGTGACGCCCGCGGGCTTCCACATGCGGATCGGTCCCGAAAAGCGCTTCCGCTACTTGTTCGACGACGGCCTCAGCACCCCCATCCCGCTGCCCGAGGCGCCCCGCGACCCGCTGCGCTTCAAGGACGACAAACGCTACGTGGACCGCCTGAAGGCTGCGCGCGCCAAGTCCGGCCGCCAGGATTGCATGGAGGCCGCCTGGGGGGCGATCGGGGGCGCGCCGGCGGTGGTGCTGGTGCAGGATTTCGAGTTCATGGGCGGCTCGCTAGGCATGGCCGCGGGCGAAGCGTTCGTGACCGCCGCCCATCACGCGATCGCCAAGGGCGCCGCGCTGATCTGCGTCACCGCCTCGGGCGGCGCGCGCATGCAGGAGGGCGTGCTGTCCCTGATGCAGATGCCGCGCACCACGCTGGCGATCCAGGAATTACGCGAGACGGGCCTGCCCTACATCGTCGTGCTTACCGATCCCACCACCGGGGGCGTCACCGCCTCCTACGCCATGCTGGGCGACATCCATATCGCCGAGCCCGACGCGCTGATCGGCCTGTCCGGCCCCCGCGTCATCGAGCAGACGATCCGCCAGAAGCTGCCCGAGGGCTTCCAGCGCGCCGAATTCCTGCGTGACAAGGGCATGGTGGATATCGTGGTGGACCGGCGCGCCCTGAAAAAGACCTTGGCGACGGTTCTGGGCCTGCTGATGTCGCGCCGCCGCATCGGCGTGGGCGAGGGCGAAATCGAAAAGCTCGAGCCTGTGCGCAAAGCGGCGCCGCCGCGGCCGCGCGCGCGCGCCGCCGAGTAGGGTGGCCTCGATCCTCTTCGTCCCGGGCGCCGAGGCGCAGGACCCGATCACGCGCCGGCTGGGCGAGATAGGCCAGGAATTCGGCCACGGCCACGCCCTGGAGCTGGCGCGCATCGAGGCGGCGCTCGAACGGATGGGCCGGCCCCAGGATCGGCTGCCCCCGATCATCCATGTGGCGGGCACCAACGGGAAGGGCTCGGTTTGCGCCTTCCTGCGCGCGATCGCCGAGGCCGCGGGCCTGCGTGCGCACGTCTTCACCTCGCCCCATCTGGTGCGCGTGCACGAGCGCATCCGCCTGGCCGGGCGTCTGGTCACGGACGAGGAATTCCTGGACGCGCTGGATCGGGTGGCGGCGGCGGGCGGGGAGATCACCTATTTCGAGGCGATCACGGCGGCGGCCTTCGACCTGTTTGCGCGCACCCCCGCCGACCTTGTAATCCTCGAGACGGGCCTCGGCGGGCGGGTGGACGCCACGAACGTGGTCGATCCCGCGCTCTGCGTGATCACCCCGATCGCGCTGGACCATGCCCACCTTCTGGGCCCCGATGTCGGCGCGATCGCGCGCGAGAAGGCGGGGATCTTGAAGCCGGGCCGGCCCGCGCTTCTCGCCCGCCAGCCGCCCGCCGCGCACGCCGCCCTGGTCGCGCGCGCGTCCGCGATAGGTGCGCCGCTGCTGGTGTGCGGGGAGGAATGGGACGCCTGGGCGGCCGGCGGGCGGCTTTTAGTGCAGACGCAGGAGCGCCTGCTCGATCTGCCTTTGCCTGCGCTCGTCGGTCCCCACCAGATCGAGAATGCGGGCCTTGCGGCGCGCGCGGCCTTGGCGCTCGGCGATGGGCGGATCACCGAAAGCGCGATCGGGCGGGGCGTCGCCGGCGCGCACTGGCCTGCGCGCATGCAGAACCTGACCGCCGGCCCCCTGGCGGAGCCGGTGCTGGCCGCGGGCGGGGAGCTCTGGCTCGACGGCGGCCACAACCCCCATGCCGGGCGCGCGCTGGCGGCCACGCTCGCGGCGCTCTCGCGCGTGCGGCCTGCGCCGGTCGTGCTGATTTGCGCCATGCTGGCCAACAAGGACCAGGCCGGCTACCTCGCGCCCCTGCGGGCCGCGGCGAGCGATCTGGTAGCGGTCCCCGTGCGGTCCTCCCGCGCGGCGCTGCCCCCGGAGGACCTCTGCGCCATCGCCGCCGCGCAAGGCTTCAAAGCGAGCCCCGCGCACTCGCTCCAGGACGCGATCGCAGCGACGCTGCGCCTTGCATCCCGCCCGCGCATCGTCCTTTGCGGGTCGCTTTACATGGCGGGGGAAGCGCTCGCGCTGTCGGGCGCCGCGCCGCTCTGAGGCTTCAGGCGGTGGCGACCGTCTCGTTCAGCCATTCCACGATCTTGCTCTTCGGCAGCGCGCCCACGCGGGTCGCGGCTACCTTGCCGTTGCGGAACAGCATCAAGGTCGGCACCCCGCGCACGCCGTAGCGGCCGGGCGTCATCGGGTTGTCGTCGATATTGAGCTTCGCGATCTGGACCTTGCCGGCCATCTCGTCAGCGATCTCTTCGAGCGCGGGGCCGATCTGCTTGCACGGCCCGCACCACTCGGCCCAGAAATCCACCAGGACCGGCGCGTCGGCCTTCAAGACATCGGCTTCGAAGCTGTCGTCGGTGATTTTCACGCTGGCCATGCACGCCTCCATAAGGACCGAACCCGGTGGACGCGATGTATGCAGCCCCGCGCCCTGCTGCAACGGAGCATGGGCTCAACGGAACCAGGCCTTTACTGGAACAAGCGCGCCTGCGCCGCGTCGAGCCGGGCGGTGGAGGCTTCCGTCAGGACCGGACCTTCCGTCCAGATCAGCGCGCAGCGCACCAGGCGTCCGGGAAAGGCCTGCGCCAGCACCGCCCGATAGGCGCACAATTGCGCGACGTACGCCTCGGGCATGTCTTCGGGATCGGCGGGCGCGGGGCGGTCGGTCTTGAAATCGACCACCAGGATCTCCGTCGCGCGCACCACCAGCCGGTCCACCGCCCCGGTGACCCTGCGCCCGCCTATCAGCCCCGTGACCTGGGCCTCCGCGCGCGAGCCTGGGCCGAATACGGGCGCGAATTCCGCATGCTCCAGCACGCCGAGCGCTTCGGCCGCGAACGCGGCGGCCGCCTCCGGCGCCACCCCTTGCCCCTCTAGCCATCTCAGCGCGGTCCCGTGGCGCGCGGGCGGGACCACTTCCGGCAGCCGCTGCAGTAAAGCGTGGATCATCCGCCCGCGGTGGAACCGCCGCCGCCCCTCGGCCGAGGGTGAAAAGGCGGGGGGCGGTCGCGCGGCGTGGGCGGAGGGGGCGAGCGGGCGGGCGGCGCTTGGCTCCTCCGTGGCCGGTCTGCGCGCCCAGGCCGGGGCCGGCGCGAGTACGGCGTGGGCGGCTCTGGGGGCGGGGGCATGGAGGGGCGCACCCAGGCGAAGGCCCTCTCCGAACGGGGTCTCGCAGGGCAGCGCTTCGGGCAGCCGGGCGAAGCCTTGCTCCACCAGCTGATGCCAGCACCGCGCCGCGCGCCCCCCCGCTAGATTGCCGCGCGCGGCCCCGCACACGATCAGCCGGTCGCGCGCGCGCGTGAGGCCTACATAAAGCAGCCGCAGATGTTCGGCCTCGGCCGCCTGCGCCATCGCTGCGCGCGCCTGGCCGGCGGCGTCGTCATCCTCGCCCTTGCCGGGGGACCAGAACAGAGCGTCGCCCTGCGTCAGGAGGCCGGAAGGATTGCGCCCCTCCGCCGGCCCGGTCGTGTCCGCCAGGATCACCACCGGCGCCTCGAGGCCCTTGGCGCCGTGCACGGTCATCACCCGGATCGCGTCCCCGCCCGTGTCCATCTCCCGCTTCAGGGCCGCCTCGTCCTGGGCGATGGCGTGCAGGAAGTGATGCAGGCTCGCGGCCGGCAGCGCGTGGGCTTCGAGCGCGCGCGCGAGCAGCGCTTCGGTTGGGTCGCGCGCGGCCACGCCCAGCCGCGCGAGCAAACGACCCCAGCCGGAAACGCCGTCTACCTCGCGTTCGAGAATGGCGGCGAGGAAGTCATGCGGGTGGTCCCCGCGCCGGCGGAGCGCATGGGCGATCTCCGCATAGGCCGCGCGCCAGCGGGGATTTTCCGCGCCGCGGAGGCGGTCGATCACCCCGATCCCCGGTTCGCGCGCCGCGCACAGCTCCATCAAATCGTCGTCGTCCAGCCCGATGAACGGGCCCTTGAGCGCGCAGGCGAGCGAGAGATCGTCCGACGGGTCGAGCGCCACGCGCATCAGCGCCAGCAGGTCCTCCACCGCCAATTCCTCCCGCAGCACCATCCGGTCCGCGCCTGCCACCGGCAGGCCCGCGCCCTTGAAGGCTTTCAGCATCTGCTCGAACAGCGGCCCGCGCTGGCGCACCAGGGCGATCACGTCGCCCGGGCGCATCGGGCGGGGACCGTCCGGGCCCCACACGCTCACACCGGAGGCGATCCATTCCCGCACCCGGCGGGCCAGCCCCTCCGCCAGCACTGCCGGGGCGGTCTGCGCGCGGCCCGCATCGCGGGGCGCGTCCCAGGCCTGGGGCTCGGGCCTTTCCGGCGCAAGCGCAAGCGGCCAAAGCTCGACAACGCCAGGCTGGTCCACGCGCTTGCAATCGTGGCGCAGGATCTCGCTCGCCGAGGCCTCGTCCCCGCCGAGCGGGAGATCCTCAAACACCCCATCCACCAGCGCCAGCACCGTAGGCGTGGAGCGGAACGACATCGCCATCCCCGGCGCGGCGAAGGCGCGGTCGGCGGCGGCGGCCTCCAGCGCAAGCGCGCGCGCCTCGGCGGAAAAGCGGGCGGGGTCCGCGCCTTGGAAGGAGTAGATGCTCTGTTTGGGATCGCCCACGGCGAACACGGTGCGCGCCTTTTCCCGGGCTCCGCGTCCGGCGAAGAATTCCGCGCGCAGCGGCGCGAGCAGCGCCCACTGGTCCGGGCTCGTATCCTGGCCTTCGTCGATGAGGATGTGGTCGATGCCGCCGTCGAGCTTGTAGAGCACCCAGGCGGCGGAGGCCGAACGCTCGAGCAGCGCGCGCGCCTTGACGATGAGGTCTTCGAAATCGAGCACGCCGGCGGCGCGTTTGGCTTTCGCATACGCCCGGTTCAGCGCCGCGCCGACGGCCGCCAGCGCGATCGCGTCCTCGGCGCGGTCGATCGCGCGCAGGGTCTTGCAGGCGTGCTCGGCATGGTCGGCCTGGGCGCGCAGGAACGTTTCGAGGCCCGGGGCGCGCGCGCGCACGGCTTTGCCGGCGAGGTGGGCGCGGGGGCCGCCCTTGGCGGTCTGGAAGATGGCGAAATAGGCTTCCGCGCGGCGTTCGGGAGGCGCGCGCTCGGCCGCGGCGATGCGCGCCGCGCACTCGCGGTCCCGCTCGCCGCCCGCCGCCAGCGCCGCGCCCGCCTCCCGCAGCGCCGGCCACGGGATCTCGGCGAGCAGGCGGTGCACGAACCCCGCGCGATCCTCGCGCGCGCCGTGGCGCGCCAGCAGGCTCGCCCGCGCCGCGTTGAGGCCCCCGGCCTGGCCGGTCAGCGCCTCCAGCGCGGCGCGTTTGGTGGTGAGCGCCTGGAACAGGGCCGAAAGCGTGGGCGCATCGAGGCGTTCGGCGAAGCGAGCGATCCCTTCGGCGGCGCGCGGGTCTTCTGCGGCTTCGGCCCAGGCCTCCTCCAGCAGCGCGCGGGTGGTCTCCTCGTCGGCGATCGTGAAGCCGGCGGCGACCCCGGACTCCAGCGGAAACCGCCGCAGCAGGCGTTCGCAGAAGGCGTGGATGGTTTGGATTTTCAGCCCGCCCGGGGTCTCGAGCGCGCGCGCGAACAGGCCCCGCGCGCGCGCAAGGTCCTGGGCGCGCACGATCGTGTCGCGGCCCAGAAGCTCGGCGAGCGTGGCGCGCAGCCTGTCGTCATCGGCGACGCACCAGGCCCCCAGCCGCTCGAACAGGCGCCGCTGCATCTCCGCCGCCGCCGCCTTGGTGTAGGTGATGCAGAGGAAGCAGGCGGGCTCGGCCCCCGGCGTGAGCAGCAGCCGCGCCACCCGGTCGATCAGGACCTTGGTTTTGCCCGAGCCCGCATTGGCGGTGACGAACACCGAGGCGCGCGGGTCGGCGGCGGCGCGCTGGGCCGCTTGCGCGCGCGCATAGGCCGAAGCGCTCATTCCTCCCCGCTCTCCGCCCATTCCTTGCGGCGGGCCAGATGGTCGTATTCGCCGCGCTCGGCCAGGAATTTCACATGCGGGCGGGACAGGAAGGGCTGGCCGGGCTCGGCGTAGCGGGTGAGCTTGTCCTTCAGGTTTGCGATCGCCTCGTCGGCGGCGTCCGCCACGCTCTGCTCCAGCGCCACCGCGCGCACCCCCGCCTGCGATCCCGCGAACCGCCAATAGAGCAGCACGTCGGGCGTCGCGGCGGCCAAGCCTTCGAACGCGCCGGCTTTCATCATCGCCGCCTCCAGCGGCAATTGCGGCGCAAAGCCGGATTTCACCTCGCGCGCGCTCGGCGCCGCGCCGCTTTTGTAATCGATGATTTCGGCCCCGCCGTCGGGGCGGATGTCGATGCGGTCGGCGCGGCCCGTCAGGGTGAGGCCGGCAAGCGCGAGCGCGCCCGACCGCTCCCGGAAGCTCGTATAGGCGGCGCGCGCCTGCTCCCAGGCGATGATCGCCGCGGCGGCCGCGCGGAGGCGCGCGCGCTCGGCGATGCGCCGCGCCGGGGAGAAGCCCTCCGCCGCCAGCGCCGCGTCCAGCCGCGCCAGCAAGGCGGCCACGTCGTCGCCCGGGTGCAGCGTTTCGAGCGCGGCGTGGATGGCCTGGCCCCGTTCGCCGGCCTCGGGGGCTGCGCCGACGGCGTCCTTCGGGCGCAGGCGCAGGATCCGCTTGGCGTAGACCGCGTAGGGGTCCCGCGCCAGGAGGCCCACGTCCGTCACCGAAAGCGCCTTCAACGTCAGCCCCCGCGCGGCCGGCGTCGGGCGCGGCGGCGCAACCGGGCGTAGGCTTTGCGGGGCGTCGAGCGCGCGCGCCCACAGGCGGGGGTCATCCTCCGGCGGGACCGCCAAGGCGTCGGGGCTCGCCCCGCGCGTCAGCGTTTCGAGCCGCCACACCCAGCGGGAGGCCACGCTCGGGGCGCCGCCGGCGCGCTCGGCCCGGGTGAGCACCACGTCCGGGGCGTTGGCGAATTGCACGAAATCGTGCGCGGCGAGGCCAATCCGAGCTTCCAGGCGGGGCAGGCCCAACTCGGCGCGCATGGATCGGGAGAGGAACGGATCCTCCGCCGGGAGCGCCGGCCACACACCCTCGTTCAGGCCGGACAGGATCATCAGGTCGCGCCGCTGCAGGCGCGCCTCCAGCGGCCCCCATAGCGCGATGCGGGGATGGCCCGAGCCCTCCGGCGCCACGACTTTGCCCGCCAGCAGCGACGCCAGCACACGCGGGCCCTGGCGCTTCTCAAGCCGCCCGAGCGCGTCCTCGCACGCGGCGAGGCCCGTGAGGAACGCGCCTGCCGCTTCACCCGCCGCCCCCGCCCACGCGGCGGGGCCCCCGCAGACGCCCTCCGCGGAAGCCGCCAGCGCCTCCGCAAACGCCCCGGCAGTCGCCTGCCCGTCGAGGAAGGCGGCTCGCAGCGGGGTCAGATGCGCCGTCAGCGCGCGCAGCGCCGGGGCCGCGCTTTCGTCCCGCGCTTGGGCCAGCGCTTGCAAATCCGTGTGCCGGCGTGGGCCGCGCAGGTGCCTGTCCGTCAGGCGGCGCAGGGCGGTTTCGGGCGCGAAATCGGCCAGGGGGTGGGCGACGAGCGCGGCGAGCGCCACAGGGTCGCCGTCGTCTGCGGCGAGGGCGGCCAGGAGCGCGAGCAGCACCCCGATCGGGGTCTCCGCCAGCGGCGCGCCCGCCGAAACCGGGGCCTCGATCCCCCACCGCGAAAGCTTGGCTGAAACCCGGCGCGCGAGCGCGGGGTCGGGCGTCACCAGGGCGGCGGTCCGGTCGGGCGTTTCGAGGGTCTGGCGCAGCAGCAGGGCCGCGACCGCGGCCTCCTCTTCTTCCGTGCGAGACACGATGAGGCGCAGGCCCTGGCAGGCGGTTTCGATAAAGGCTGCGGGCGAGCCCCAGGGGGCGGCGGCCTCGGCCACGCGGGCCGTCCAGTCCGCGGTGGCGGCGGCCGGGGCCATCGCCTCGCGCACAAGTACGCGACGGGCGGCCGCGCGCGGGCTTTCGCGCCAGCCCGGGAGCGTCCCCACCGCGGCGCGGTCGAGGCTTAACGCCTCGAGCGTCTCCTTAAGGGCGGCCTGGGGGTGCTGCTCGCCGAGGCGCGCCCACGCCGCCTCGTCGAGATCGACGTCAAGCCCCGGCAACACCACCACCCCCCGCGGGGCGCCCGCCACCACCTGCATCAGCCGCCGCACGGGGGCCAGCGACCCGGTGGAGCCCGCGATGATCACCGGATGGGCCGGCGGGCGCTGCTCCCAGCGGTCCGCCAACTTGTACAAAAGGGCGGCGCGGCGCGCGGCGGGATCGCTCAGGCCTTCGGCCGCCAGACGCTGCGGCCAATAGGCGGCGATGATCTGCAGGAAGCGCGCGGACCCGCGCCAATGCTCGGCCAGATCCTGTTCGCGCACCAGATCGGACAGCCGCTCCCAGCGCACCGCCGCGCCGGCGGGGGCGGAATCGAGCAGCGCGCACAGCGCGTCCGCGGCCGCGAGCGCGTGGGCGGGGTCGGCGGCGCCGCCTTCGGCTTCGCCGCGCGCGCGCAGCAGCGCCGCAAGCTCCAGCCGCCGCCGCAGCGGGTCGATCGCCGGGGGCAGATCGAGCGCGGCGGCTTCGGGGCCGATGGGCTCAAGCCTGGAGAAATCCTCCTCCTCGCTCAGATCGCCCAGCGGTCGGATGGAGGGCAGCAGCATCGCCGGCGCGCCCGCGGCCAACGCCTCGCCCAGCGCGCGCGCGGCGCGGCGATTGGGCGTCAGCACCAGCGCGTCGGCCAGCGCGAACGGGTCGGGCCCGGCGCGTTCGCTCTGCAGATGCTGGGCCAGCAGGGCGAGGAACGGCGCGCCCGGGGGGATGGTGCGCACCCGGGGGGAAGGTCCGGCGAAGAGGCCGAAGGTCGGGGCGGTTGCGGCCATTTCCGCCCCGCTCAGGGCGCCGGCGCGCCGACGCTGAGGCGCGCCTCGGCTTCGGCGCGCGCGGTGGGATCGCCCACATGCATCCAGAAGCCGTCCAGGGGCCGGCCGAAGACACGGCCCGCCGCCACCGCAGGCTCCCACAAGCGCAGCGCCGAAAACCGCTCCGGCGCAAATCCCGCCAACAGGCGCGGATGCATCACATAGGCCCCCGCATAGACCCAAGGCGCGCTCTCCGCCGCCCCCCGCCACGCAAGGCGCCCCGCGCCGTCGCGGAAGAAATCGCCTTGCCCGTGGAAGCCCAGGCAATCGTCGAGCGGCGCGAGCATCATCATGGCGTCCATCCGCGCCCCGTCCCAGGCCGCGCCGAGGGCGGCGAGCGCGCTCTCGCCCCGCTCCGTCCAGACTTGGTCGGTGTTGACGACGTAGAACGGCGCGGCCCCCAGCAGCGGGGCGGCCTTCGCCAGCGCGCCGCCGGTCTCGAGCAGATGCGCGCGCTCGTCGGAGATCAGAACGTGGGGGCGGGGCTGGAGGGCGGCGCGACGCGCCACATGCGCTTCGATCTGATCGGCGAAATAATGCACGTTGACGATCGCGCGCTCGACGCCGGCGTCCGCGAGGCGATCGAGCATGTGGTCGAGGAGGGTCCGCCCGCCCACGGTCACGAGCGGTTTGGGGCGATCATTGGTGAGGGGGCGCATCCGGGTGCCGAGGCCGGCGGCGAGCACCATGGCGGTTTTCGGGGCCCCGCTCATGCGGCGGCCCGCAGCGCCGGGCCGGCTATTCCACGCACCAACGCCCCCATCTCGGCAAGCGCGGGATGGGCGAACAGCGCGTTCAGATGGCCCCATTCCCGCGGCAGGAAGGCGCGGTAGCGGGGCTTGGCGTCCCGGGCGATCAGGCGGGAGAAGATGCCGATAATGCGCAGCGTGTTCAGCGCGCCGAGCACGGCGAGCTCGCGCCGGAACGGCGCCTCGGGGGCCCCGGTCAGCGCGAAATAGCGCCCGAGCGCGGCCTCGCCCGCCGCCGGGCTCACGTCGCGACGCGCATCGTGCAACAGCATGGAGAAATCCCAGGCCCGCCAGCCGCGCACCGCGTCCTGGAAGTCGAGCAGGCCGACGCGCTGGGCGCCCGTCCGCTCGGGCAGCCAGATCAAGTTTTCGGCGTGGAAATCCCGGATGGTGAAGGCGCGGGGGAACGTCAGCGCCTCCTCGACCAGCGCGTCGCGCGCGCGCTCCCAGAGCTGGACCGCCGCCTCGCTCACCTGCGCGCCCGGCTCCGCCTGGGGCAGCCATTCGAGGAAAAGGTCGGCGTTGGCGGTGAGCGCGAGGCGGTCATAGTCCAGCAGCGGCCAGTCCGGACTGTCGGGCGCGGGCAATTGCGCGGGCGGGGGATCGCGGTGGGCCAGCGCCAGCGCCTCCCCGGCGGCGGCGTAAAGCTCGATCTCGTCGGCGCCGGCCGGGATCGCCTGGGCGAACAGGGCGTCGCCCAGATCCTCTACCAGACCGAAGCCGGCCTCGACGTCCACGCCGAGGATCGCGGGCGCGGACAGGCCCAGCGTTTTCAGATGGTCCGCCACCGCCGCGAACGCCTCCACGCGCGAGGCGGCCAGGCGCGACACCGCGTTCCAGCCCAGGGCGCGCCGCTCCGCCTCGGTCGCGTCGGGGGGGCAGGGGGGGCTTTCATTGGCGCGCGGGGCGTCCATCAGGATGGCGCGGCGATCGTCGCAGAAAAGGCGCTCATAGCGACGGGTGGAGGCGTCGCCGGCGAGGGGGAAGCGTTGCGCGTGGGCGAAGCCCGTCCGCCCCAGCAGGCGGGAGAGGGCGTCCTCGCGGTCGGCGGCGTTCACGGCGCGATCCCCCCTCCAATTGGTGCGATGCAGGCGGTGCGGCCCTGCCCTTCCATGCGCAGCGTGATGTCGAGGCGCCGCGCCGGCGCATGCGGGCCCATGCGCTTTGGCCACTCGATCACCACGAGCGCGGTCTCGTAGGCGTCTTCCAGTCCCAGCTCCAGCACCTCGTCGGGGTGGGCCAGGCGGTAGAGATCGAGGTGCCAGAGTTCACCGCGCGGGCCTTCATAGGTCTGAACCAACGTGTAGCTCGGACTGGGCGCGGCCTGGGGGCTTTCCGTCCAGGCGTTGATCAGCCCGCGCGCCAGCGTGGTCTTGCCGGCGCCGAGATCGCCGTTCAAGAACACCACGTCGCCTACCGCAAGGCCCCCGCACAGCCGCGCGCCCAGCGCCGCGGTGTCGGCGGGGGCGGGCAGATAGAGCGGGACGGAGGCCGAATCGGGCCTTGCAGGGTGTGTCACAGCGATGCAGCGTGGCCCAGGCGCAGGCCCGCTTCAAGGGCGGCCGGTCGTTGGCGCGCAGGGGCTTCGGGGGAGCGTTAATGTCGGGCATTCAGCGCGTGGTGATCGTGGGCGGGGGCCACGCGGGCGGCGAAGCCGCGGGCCAGCTGCGCGCGCATGGCTTCGCCGGCGACATCACCCTGATCGGCGAGGAGCCGCTCGCGCCGTATCAGCGCCCGCCGCTGTCGAAAGCCTATCTCTCGGGCGCGCTGAGCGCGGAGCGCCTGCTGATCCGCCCGGCGGAAGTCTATGCGGAGGAGGGCGTGCGCCTGGTGTTGGGGCGCAAGGTGATCTGGCTGGATCGTCAGACCCGTCGCGTGCGCCTGGAGGGCGGCCAGGAAATACCCTACGACGCCCTGATCCTGGCCACCGGCGGCCGCGCGCGGCGGCCCCCGACGCCGGGTATCGACCTGGTGGGCGTGTTCACGCTGCGGACCGCCGCCGATGTCGATTTCATCCGCCCGCGCTTTTTGCCCGGCGCCCGGCTGGCGGTCATCGGGGCGGGGTATATCGGGCTTGAAGTGGCGGCGGTGGCGCGCACGCTTGGGCTTCACGTCACGGTGATCGAGGCGGCGCAGCGGCCGCTGGCGCGGGTCACGAGCCCGGAAATGGCGGGGTTTTTCCTGGATCGGCACGCCGGGCGCGGCGTGCGCTTCGCGCTTGGCGTGCAGGCCGAGGCGATCCTGCCGGGTCCGGACGGGGCGGCGGCGGGCGTGGCGCTCGCGGACGGGACCACGGTCGAGGCCGATCTCGTGATCGTGGGCGTCGGCATCGCGCCGGAAACGCAGCTCGCGGAGCTTTCGGGGCTCGTGGTCGAGGACGGCGTCGTCACCGATAGCGGGGCGCGCACCTCCGATCCGGCGGTGTTCGCCATCGGCGATTGCGCGAGGCGCCCGCTCGCGTGCTTCGGCGGGCGTCTGATGCGGCTGGAAAGCGTCCACAACGCCATCGAGGGGGCCAAGATCGCGGCCGCCACGATCACCGGCGCGGCCCCCCCGATCGAGGAAATCCCGTGGTTCTGGTCCGACCAGTACGATCTGAAGCTGACCATGGCGGGCCTGTCGGCCGGGTACGACGCCATCGTCCAGCGCGGCGCGCCGGAGGCGGGAAGCTTCGCGCTGTTCTATTATCGCGGGTCCCATCTCCTGGCGGTGGATGCGGTGAACCGGCCTGGGGAATATCTCGGCGCCAAGCAGATCCTGCAGAAGGGCGCCACGATCGCGCCGGCCCTGTTGCAGGACATGGGGAAATCCATGAAACAGATCGTGACGGAGGCGCTGGCCGGCGCGGCGCACGCCGGCTGAAGGCGCGCGCGAGCATAAGGTGGGTTGAGGACGGGTATGGCGAAGATCACCTATATCGAGCACAACGGCCAGGTGCATGAAGTGGATGTGGCGTCGGGGATGAGCGTCATGGAAGGCGCGGTGAAGCATCTCGTGCCCGGCATCGACGCCGATTGCGGGGGCGCGTGCGCGTGCGCGACCTGCCACGTCTATGTCGATCCCGCCTGGGTGGAGCAGACCGGCAAGGCCTCCAGCATGGAGGAGAGCATGCTCGACTTCGCAAACGAGGTGGAGCCGACCTCGCGGCTTTCTTGCCAGATCCGGGTGAGCGACGCGCTGGACGGGCTGGTGGTGCGTCTGCCGGCGAGCCAGCACTGAATGCCGCGGCGGCCTGCCCGGCGCAGTCCCCGGCGCAGTGAAAGGCAGTGAAGGAAGCCCGTGAGCCCGGACGCCGCGCTTGTTCTCTTTTCCGCGGGGCAGGATTCCACCACGTGCCTCGCCTGGGCGCTCGATAGGTTCGCGCGGGTGGAGACGATCGGCTTCGATTACGGCCAGCGCCACGCCGTGGAGCTTACCCAGCGGCCCAAGGTGCGCGAGGCGATCGCGGCCGCGTTTCCCGCCTGGGGCGCCAAGCTCGGGGCCGACCATGTGGTGGACATGCGCGGCTTCGGCGCGCTGGCCGATAGCGCGCTGACCGCGGACCGCGCGATCGGCATGGCCGCCGACGGGCTGCCGACGACCTTCGTCCCCGGGCGCAATCTCGCCTTCCTCGCCTATGCCGGGGCGCTCGCCTACCGGCGCGGGACGGGCGTGCTGGTGGCGGGCATGTGCGAGACCGATTTCGCAGGCTATCCCGATTGCCGGGCCACAACGATCGCGGCGATGGAGCAGGCGCTCCGCCTGGGGCTGGCGGCGGAGGTGCGCGTCGAGACCCCGCTCATGGCCTTGACCAAGGCCGAAACCTGGGCGCTGGCCGAGCGGCTGGGCGGGGCGGCGCTGCGCGATCTGATCGTCGAGGAGACGCACACCTGCTATCGCGGGGAAAGAGCGCTGCGCTTTGCGTGGGGGTATGGGTGCGGGACGTGTCCGGCCTGCACCTTGCGCGCCGAGGGCTGGCGGGCCTATTCCAGCGTTTGAGCCCACGATGCAGTACGCCGTGAAAGAGATGTTCTATTCCCTGCAAGGGGAAGGCGCGCGTACGGGGCGCCCGGCCGTGTTCGTGCGGTTTTCGGGCTGCAATCTATGGTCCGGCCGCGAGGAGGATCGCGCGCGGGCGGTATGCACCTTCTGCGACACCGATTTCGTGGGGTTTGATCCGGACAAGGGCGGGGCGCGCTTTGCGGACGCGGCGAGCCTCGCTGCGGCGGCGGCGGCGCTGTGGCCGGGCGGAGGGGCGCCGTACGTGGTGTGCACGGGCGGGGAGCCGCTGCTGCAGCTCGATCCCGCCATGATCGAGGCGCTGCACCAGGTTGGGTTCGAGATCGCGGTGGAGACCAACGGCACGATCGCGGCCCCGCCGGATATCGACTGGATCTGCGTGTCGCCCAAGGCGGGCGCGCCGCTGAAGCAGAAGGAGGGCGACGAGCTGAAGCTCGTTTTTCCCCAGGCCGAGGCCCCGCCGGAGGGCTTCGAGGGCCTGGCGTTCGACCACTTCTTCCTGCAGCCGATGGCGGGCGCGAGCCTTGCCTCCGCCACCCGCGCCGCGATCGCGTTTTGCCTCGCCCACCCGCGCTGGCGCCTAAGCCTGCAGACGCAGAAATTTCTCGCCATCCCCTGAAGCGGGGCGTTGGACTCAGCCCGCGGGGCGGGGATGCTGGGCGGCGTAGGCCGCGGCCACCTCGCGAGCGAAGCGGCGCATCGCGCGCTCCGCATCCGTCCAGGCGCCGACGCCGCGGGAATTGGCGAGGCTGTGCTCGTACCAGCGATAGCCCACTTCGCGGATCACCTTGCCTTGCCCGTCGAGCACCCGCGCCTCCAGCGTCGCCCCGCCCAGGGATACGGAGCGGAAATAATCGAGGCCCGGCTTGTCGGAGAGCTGTTTGAACGTCGGCTTGCTGGGCTTGGCGGCGGTCAGCGTGGTCTCGATCGTCAGCGGGGCGTTCGGAGTGATTTCGGCGCCGGCGGCGGTGAGGGTGCGGGTGAGCTGCTTGGTCAGATAGTCGGAGAGGCCCGCGATCTCGCGCTCGCCATAGGTTTCGGCGAAATCCTTCTGCGCCTCGGGGCTGAGCGCCAGCGGCTTGACGGTGACCGGCGCGGCGAGCGCCGATCCTGCGAGCAGGAACAGGGCGAGGCCGGCGGCGAACGGGACGCGCATGAGCTTTCCTCCTGGAGAATTGGCGCACCAGAGATGGATCCGGCGCGCGCCTCCGGCCAGGGGGCTTTCCCAAAAATGCGGCAGGCGAGGCGGCCTCGACCGATCAGGCCCTAGCGGCGCTTTTTGACCGGGCGGGGCCGGGCGGTGGCTGCTGCGGGCGCGGGCGCGAGCGCGGGGGCGGGGTCTGCGACGATGGTGTTGGACAGGGCGCGCCAGCGGCCCTGCTCATCCTTGCGCCACACCGTGATATAGCGGCCCTGCTGGGCCTCTTCGCCGCGCAAAACCTGCACGAACCGCCCGCTGGTTGAGCCGAATTCCCCGCTTTTGGCGACGAACGCGCGGTCGGCCTGCCAGAAGAGCGGCCCGGCGTTCGCGGCCGGCGCGAGGCCGGAAGCGATGGCCTGGGGGCCTTGGAATGCGCCGGATTTGTGCAGAACCAGGCCGTGGGTTGGGTCTGCGGTGTCGGCCAGCGCCTGGGGCAGGCCTTTGGCGGCGGCGAGCGCGGCCAGCAGGCGATCCGCCTCGATCAATTCTTGTTCCGGGGTCATTGCGGGCGCCACCGCGGCGGCGGCGGCGAGAGGGGGCGTCGCGGCGGCCGGCGCGGCGTCTCCCGGGGTGGTCTGGCAGGCGGCGAGCGCGGCCGCCGCCGCCGCCGCAATGAGCATGTTCCGCATCGCCCCTACCCCTCGCCTGCGCTGCAGCGCCGCCGCACGCTGATCACGTTAATTTTGGTTAACACCAGAGGCTGCGCCGCTTCAAGCCCCGCTCGCCCGGCTGGGGAAGGCTTCAGGAGGGCACGATCTCGGCGCCGGGGGGCGTCTGGCCGGCCAGGAAGGCGGCGCGGTGGGCCGGATCGGCCAGGTCCATGCGGAAGGCCGTCCAGGTCTTGCCGGTCAGCACCGCCGCCGTGCGGGGCCCGTCGGCGTCGTCGTCGAACTGCCAGACCACATGGTCGCCCTCCTCGTTGGAAAAGCCTTCGCCGTCGGCCTGGATGATGCCGCCGGCCGCTTCCTGGAGCGCTGAAAGGATGAGCCCGGGCGCGCCGGCGGCGCGTTCGTCGAGGCCCGCGGCCATGATCTGCAGGGCGTAGATGGTCTCCACCCGGGAGAGATAGGCTTTCACCCAGGCCGCTCCGCTCTTGGGCAAGGCCTCTTCCAGCTCCTCTTTAAATTCCGCGATCTCGTCGCCGGCCAGATCCTCGGCCCGCCCGGTCACCACGTCCCGGGTAAGGAGGCCGATCGGATCGCCTTCGGCGGTGTACGCGATGAGCGCCTCCCAGGCGGGGGCGGCCGCGCCGTCCTCGCCCTCGTCCTCCGGGATCAGCACGAGATCGCCCGCGCCCAGGCCGGCGAGCGCGGCGCGCAGCGCTTCGATCCCGACCGGGGTGCGCGAGGGGCTCAGCAGGCGGATATAATAGGACATGTAAAACAGGACAGGGGCGGGCGGACAGGTTTAAGGTTTATAGTCGACTTGGGCGCCCCCGCCCCGCCCGCGACCGGGCGGGGGAGCGCGCCTTGACTTCGCACAAACGTGCACGCGATCCTTTCCCATCGCAAGGCGGCCTCGCGGAGGCGCCAACAACAGGCGGCGTATGTCTTCGGTTTTCGAGACCTGGATCAAGCAGAACGGCATCGGCGAGGTGGAGTGCCTGGTGCCGGACATGAACGGGGTGGTGCGCGGCAAAGTGCTGCCCGCCGCCAAGTTTTTGCAATCGGAGCGGGAGGGCGCGCTGCGCATCCCGTCCAGCATCTATGCCGTGACCGTGACCGGGGAATATCCCGAGGATAGCGACGCGGCCGCCTTCAAGGATCCCGACGTGATCCTGCGGCCCGATTTCGCCACCATCTGCGTCGCCCCCGGCTACAAGACGCCCACCGCCTTCGTGTTCGCGGACGCCTTCCACGCCGATGGGAGCCCGTTCGAGATCTCCCCCCGCCATTTGCTGCGCAAGGTGCTCGCGCTCTATGCGGACAAGGGCTGGCGCCCGGTCGTGGCGCCGGAGCTTGAGTTCTACCTGACCCAGATCAATACCGATCCCGATTTGCCGCTGCTGCCCCCGGCCGGGCGCTCGGGCCGCTCGGAGACCTCCCCCCAGCCCTACGGCCTGGAGGCGATCACCGAGTTCGAAGACCTGATCGAGATGATCTACGAATATTCCGAGATCGCGGCCCTCGAGATCGACACGATGATCCATGAGAGCGGGGCGGCCCAACTCGAGATCAATTTCAACCATGGCGACGCGGTGGCGCTGTCGGACCAGGTGCTCGTGTTCAAGCGGATCGTACGCCAGGTGGCGCTGAAGCATCAGGTCTACGCCACGTTCATGGCCAAGCCGATGGAGCACCAGCCCGGCAGCGCCATGCACCTGCACCTGTCGCTGGAGGACGCCGAGAGCAAGCGCAACCTGTTCGGCGCGCCCGACGGCTCGAACACGGCTTTGTTTCGCCATTTCATCGGCGGGCTGCAGCAGGTGTTGCCGGAGATCACCCCGCTTTTCGCCCCGAACGTGAACTCTTTCCGGCGCATGCGGCCGTCCCATTCCGCCCCCATCAACGTGCAATGGGGCTATGACAACCGCTCCTGCGGCTTGCGCGTGCCCATTGCCGGGGCGGAGAATCGGCGGGTGGAGAACCGCCTGCCGGGCGCGGACGCCAACCCCTATCTGGCCATCACCGCCGAGCTGATTGCGGGCTATATCGGCATGACACAGAAGATCGAGCCGATCCCGATGATCGACGGCAACGCCTATCTGAAGGCGCGCACGCTGCCGCGCACCCTGGACGAGGCCTTGGCCCGCTTCGCCCAGTGCCAGCCGGCGATCGACATTCTGGGCCAGGACTTCTTCCGCGCCTTCACCCTGATCAAGTCGAGCGAGCTCGACGCCTATGAGGGGGTGATCAGCTCGTGGGAGCGCGACCATCTGTTGCTTAAAGTCTGATCGGGCGGTTGGGGGCGGGTGCGCGCTATCCGACCCCCGTGACCCCAGGGAGACACTTGCCGAAAGGTCTCAGGGATAACACTTCTGGTTTATTGCGCAGATCGCAGATCGCCGCTCCTCTAGGCACGGCCGCCAAAAGCCGGGGCACGGGGAAGGGTCGCCGGCCAGAGTCGGGCGAGGCATATAGGCGTAGCCGCGTCGTGCGCCATGGTGCGTCGTTCGGCGGGACTCATGCGATGCTGGCGGCGGTGGAGCGGGAGTTTTCGGAGGGCGTGCGGCGCGCGCCCGGCGCCTCAGCAAAAACGTAAAGCGTCGTTAGTCCTGGATTTTTGCGCACAGCCCAAAGGGTCAAGGCGCATGTGACGAGTGGAGCCACGATGTCGGACGACCTGTTCGCGACCTACTCCCGCGCTTTCGAGCAACGGCGCGAGAGCGAGATGTCCATTCAGGACTTCCTCTCCGCGTGCAAAACCAATCCCATGATGTATGCGGGCGCGCCCGAGCGCCTGCTGGCGGCCATCGGCGAGCCGCAAATGATCGACACCGCCAAAGATGCGCGCCTCGGGCGCATCTTCATGAACCGGACGCTGCGGGTGTATCCCGCGTTCGCGGAATTTTACGGCATGGAGGAAACGATCGAGCGGATCGTCTCCTTCTTCCGCCACGCCGCCCAGAACCTCGAGGAGCGCAAGCAGATCCTCTATCTGCTCGGCCCCGTGGGCGGGGGCAAATCCTCGCTCGCGGAACGGATCAAGGCGCTGATCGAGCATGAGCCGATCTACGTGCTGAAAGCCGGCGATCAGCTTTCGCCCGTGTTCGAGACGCCGCTCGGCCTGTTCTCCCCCGAGACGATGGGCGAGGTGCTGGAAAAGCAATACAACATCCCGCGCCGGCGCCTGCATGGGCTGATGAGCCCGTGGGCGGTTAAGCGGCTCGACGAATATGGCGGCGACATCACCAAATTCCGCGTCGCCAAGGTCATGCCGTCCCGGCTGCGCCAGATCGGCGTCGCCAAGACCGAGCCGGGCGACGAGAACAATCAGGACGTCTCCTCGCTGGTCGGCAAGGTCGATATCCGCAAGCTCGAGACCTACGCCCAGAACGACCCTGACGCCTATTCCTATTCGGGCGGCCTGAACCGCGCCAACCAGGGCGTGCTCGAATTCGTCGAGATGTTCAAAGCCCCGATCAAGATGCTGCACCCGCTGCTCACCGCCACCCAGGAGAGCAATTATGTGGGCACCGAGAATATCGGCTCGATCCCGTTCACCGGCATGGTGCTCGCGCACTCCAACGAGGCCGAATGGCAGAGCTTCAAGAACAACAAAAACAACGAGGCCTTCATCGATCGGATCTTCGTGATCAAGGTGCCCTATTCGCTGCGCGTGAACGAGGAGCAGCTGATCTACGAAAAGCTGGTGCGCAATTCCGAGCTGGCGAGCGCGCCGTGCGCCCCGGGCACGCTGGAGATGCTGGCGCGCTTTGCAGTCTTGTCCCGGCTGAAGCCGCACGAAAACTCCAACCTGTTCGCCAAGATGCGGGTCTATAACGGGGAGAGCCTCAAGGAGGTCGATCCCAAGGCGCGCACCTTGCAGGAATACAAGGACGCCGGCGGCGTCGATGAGGGGATGGACGGCATCTCTACGCGCTTCGCCTTCAAGGTGCTGGCCGCCACCTTCAACCACGACACGCAGGAAGTCGCCGCCGACCCTGTGCACCTGATGTACGTGCTTGAGCAAAGCATCAAGCGCGATCAGTTCCCTCAGGACGTTGAGAATTCCTATCTGGAATTCATCAAGGGCGAACTCGCGCTGCGCTATGCTGAGTTCATCGGCCACGAAATCCAGAAGGCTTATCTCGAAAGCTATCACGATTACGGCCAAAACCTGTTCGACCGGTATGTCGATTACGCCGACGCCTGGATCGAAGACCAGGACTTCAAGGACCCCGACACCGGCCAGCTCCTCAACCGCGAATTGCTGAACCAGGAACTCTCCAAGATTGAGAAGCCCGCCGGGATCGCCAATCCGAAGGATTTCCGCAACGAGGTGGTGAAATTCACCTTGCGCGCACGCGCCGGCCATGGCGGTCGCAACCCGTCCTGGACATCGTACGAAAAAATCCGCGAAGTGATTGAACGGCGCATGTTCTCCCAGGTCGAAGACCTGTTGCCGGTGATCTCGTTCGGCTCGAAAAAGGACAGCGACACCGAGAAGAAGCACGACGAGTTCGTGCAGCGGATGGTCGAGCGCGGCTACACCGAGCGCCAAGTCCGCCGGCTGGTGGAATGGTACATGCGGGTGAAGCAGGCGGGGTAGGCGGCTTTGGGAAGGGAGGCGGCAGGTTCATGCATATCATCGACCGGCGCCTGAACCCCGGCGGCAAAAGCCTCGCCAACCGGCAGCGTTTCATCCGCCGCGCCCGTGCGCAGGTGCGCCGGGCGGTCGCGGACGCCTCCGCCAAGCGCTCGATCAAGGATATGGGCAAGGGCGGGGAGGTTTCGATCCCGTCGGACGGCGTGCATGAGCCTAGCTTCCGCCATTCGGCCCAGGGCGGCGTGCGCGATTATCTGCTGCCCGGGAACAAGGAATATATCGAGGGCGACACCATCCCGCGCCCGGAAGAGGGCGGGGGCGGGGCAGGCGGGCCGGGCCAGGGCGGGGAGGGCGAGGACGAGTTCCGCTTCGCGCTCTCCGACGATGAGTTCCTGGATCTGTTCCTCGAGGATCTCGAACTGCCCGATCTCGCCAAGCGGCAGGTGACCGGCGAGGCGATCGTGCAATGGCGCCGGGCGGGCTTTTCCGTCACCGGGCCGCCCGCCAGCCTCTCCGTGCAGCGCACGATGCGCAATTCGCTGTCCCGGCGCATGGCGCTGAAGCGCCCGAAGCCAGTGGAGATCGAGGCGCTGAAGGAGGCGCTGGCCGCCCGCGAGGCGGAAGGCGCCGACGCCGAGACGCTGGCCGCGCTGGCCGAGGAGATCGCGCGCCTGGAGCGGCGCCTGCGGCTCATCCCCTATATCGACCCGATCGACCTCCGGTTCCGGCGCCTCGAATCGACGCCCAAGCCCGTGGCGCAGGCGGTGATGTTCTGCCTGATGGACGTGTCCGGCTCCATGACGGAGCACATGAAGGATCTGGCGAAGCGCTTCTATTCCCTGCTCTATCT
This sequence comes from Alphaproteobacteria bacterium, assembly GCA_031398975.1. Lineage (GTDB taxonomy): Bacteria > Pseudomonadota > Alphaproteobacteria > Caulobacterales > Aquidulcibacteraceae > JAKFWI01. The sequence goes on from JANNOI010000054.1 coordinate 54,128, forward strand.
GTTCTTGAAGCGCCGGTACAAGCACGTCGAACTGGTGTTCATTCGTCACACCCATGCCGCCCAGGAGGTCGACGAGCAGACCTTCTTCTATTCCCGCGAAACCGGCGGCACTGTTGTTTCCACCGCGCTCGAAGAGATGGGCAAGATCGTGGCGCTGCGCTTCCCGGTGGAGGAATGGAACATCTACGCCGCCCAGGCCTCGGACGGGGACAACACGACGAGCGACAATCCAAAATCGGCGGCGCTGCTGCAGGATATGATCCTGCCTTTGTGCCAATATTACGCTTACCTCGAAGTAGGCTCCGATGACGATCATCCCATGAACGCGATGGGCGCGGCCTCGAGCCTGTGGCGCACCTATTCGCTGATCTCGAGCAAAACCATCCCGATCGCCATGCGCAAGGTGCGCCGCCGCCAGGACATCTACCCGGTGTTCCGCGAGCTGTTCCAGCGCAAGGCCGACGCCCAAGCGGAGAGCGCATGAACCTGAGTTCGAAGCCTGCGGCGCCTGGCGCCTCCTCGCTCCTATATACCGGAGCGGATTGGGATTTCGAGACGATCCAGCGCGTGCACGACGCGGTATCTGAGATCGGCTTAGGTGAAATGGGCCTCGATATCTATCCCAACCAGATCGAGGTGATTACGTCCGAGCAGATGCTGGACGCGTACGCTTCCACGGGCATGCCGCTGTTTTACAAGCACTGGAGCTTCGGCAAGCAATTCGCCCGCAACGAGGCGCTCTACCGCAAGGGCTTCCAGGGCCTCGCCTATGAGATCGTGATCAATTCCAATCCCTGCATCGTCTATATCATGGAGGAAAACACCGCCACGATGCAGACGCTGGTGATCGCGCACGCCGCGTTCGGCCACAACCACTTCTTCAAGAACAATTACGTCTTCAAGCAATGGACGGACGCGGACGGCATCCTCGATTACTTGAACTTCGCCAAGAGCTACATCGCCAAGTGCGAGGATCGCTATGGGCCGGCGGAAGTGGAGCGGCTGCTCGACAGCGCCCACGCTTTGCAAAGCCATGGCGTGCACCGTTTCCCCCGCAAGCGCGCGCCGGACCTGCGCAGCGAGGAAAAGCGGGAGGAGGAACGCCGCCTGCACGGGGAGCGGCTGTTCAACGATCTCTGGCGCACGGTGCCCAAGGGCAAAAAGCGCGTCAAAAGCCAGAAGGACGAGGAACGGCGCCGCGCCCTGCTGGGCGTGCCCGAGGAGAACCTTCTCTATTTCCTGGAGAAAACCGCCCCGCGGCTGGCCCCCTGGCAGCGCGAAGTGCTGCGCATCGTCCGCCAGATCGCGCAATATTTTTATCCCCAGCGCCAGACGAAGATGATGAACGAGGGCTGCGCCACCTTCACCCATCACCGCATCCTCTCGCGCCTCTACGACAAGGGCCTGATCGACGACGGCGCCTATCTCGAATTCCTGCACTCCCACACCAATGTCGTGCTGCAGCCGCGCTTCAACGACCGGCGCTTTTCCGGGATAAATCCGTACGCGCTGGGCTTCGCGATGATGAGCGATATCGAGCGCGCCTGCCTCACGCCCACCGAGGAAGACCGGCTCTGGCTGCCCGAGATCGCGGGCTCCAAAGATCCCTACAACGTCCTGAAGGACATCTGGGCCAATTACCGGGACGAGAGCTTCGTCTCGCAATTCCTCTCCCCGGCGGTGATCCGCTCCTTCGGCCTCTTCCATGTGCGCGACGATGAGGACGAGGACGAGCTGCGGGTGGAATCGATCCATGACGAGCGCGGCTACCGCAAGATCAAGCGCGCGCTGTCCCGCCATTACGACATCGCCCGGCGGGACCCCGACATTCAGATCGCCGACGTCGACCTCGCGGGGGACCGCCGCCTCATCCTCCACCACCGCGTGCTCGACGGCGTAACCCTGGAAGAAAAAGACGCCGAGCGGGTGCTCCAGCACGTGGCCGATCTCTGGGGCTATGAAGTGCTGCTCCTGGAGATGGAGGAGGGCGACGAGGAGGCGATCGGCGAGCACGTGGCCCAGCCGCGGCGCGCCTTCGGCTAGAGCGGTTCTCGATTGGATTGAATCAATCCCATCGAGAAAAACCGCTCTACACTTTAAGGTAGACCGTTTCTCGTCCGAAAACCGCGTAACACTTTTCGGGAAACGGTCTAAGCCGGCTTCAGGCCCAAAGCGGCGGCGAGCGCCGCGAGCCCCTGCGCCAGCGCGGTGCGGGGCGCGAGGCCGGCGGGCAGGGCGGGCCCCGCCCCGGCCGTCTTGTCGAGATCGGCGCGCTTGAGCTGGGCGGGTTTTAGCGGGAAATCGAGGCCGAGCGTCGCGGCTGCGGCTGCGATGGGCTGCAGGAGCGCGAGGGGCGTGGGGAAAAAGCGGGTGCGAGCGCCCGCCGCCCGCGCGGTCATGGCGTATAATTCCGCGAGGCGCACCACGTCCGGCCCGCCGATTGCGACCGTCTCCCCCGCCAGCGCGCTGTCCGCCGCCAGTCCGGCGGCGGCGCGCGCCAGATCGCCCACCTGCACAGGCTGTTGCAGCGCTTGGCCCCGTCCGGGCAGCGGCAGCAGCGGAAAGCGGCGCGAAAGGCGCATCAGGGCGGCCAGCGGGCAGGCGCGGTCCTGCCCGTAAATCAGCGTCGGGCGCACGATCGTGGCGGCCAGGCGGCTGGCGCGCACCTGCGCCTCCCCGGCCAGCAGGCGGGCATAGGTCGGGTCGTCCGGGGTTAGGGCCACGTTGTTGCTGGAGAAGAAGACCGTGCGCGGGATCGCGGCGGCCTCCAGCGTGGGGATCGCGCGGGCGGAAAGGCTGAGGATCGGCGTCAGCACCGCGGCGTCGAACCCGGCGGCGGCGTTGAGCGTCTCGGGGCGCTCCAGATCGGCATAAGCCAGGGCGCAGTGCGCTTCGCGCAGCGCCGCCTCGGAGCGGGGGTCGGGCCGGCGCAAGGTGGCGGTCACGGCGTGGCCGGCGGCGCGGAGCTCCAGCGCGACCGCCCGCCCGAGCGTCCGCCCCGCCCCGACCACCAGAACCTTCAAAGCGGCTTCGTCTCCAGCGCCAGCGCATGCAGGACGCCGCCCATCCGCCCTTGCAGCGCGGCGTACACCATCTGGTGCTGCGCCACCCGCGTCTTGCCCGCGAAGGCGGCCGTGCGGACGATCGCCCTGTAATGGTCCCCGTCGCCTGCGAGGTCCACGATCTCGATCTCGGCGTCAGGGAAGGCTTGCCGGAGCAGGGCTTCGATCTCGTCGGCGTGCATGGCCATGGCGGTCAGCCTAGATGATCTGCGACACGGAAGGAAAGCGCGGGCAGGCCCAGCGGCGTCAGCGCTTCGTCAAAAGGATGCAGGGTGGCGGCGCGATAGCCCAGAGCGGCGGGCTCGCGCAGCACCAAGGTCTCCGAGCGGTCGAGATCGATCACCCACACCTCCCCCACGCCGCCTTCGGCATAGAGCGGGGGCTTGACCGTGCGGTCGCGGTGCTGGGTGGAGGCCGCGATTTCGATCGCGATCACGACGTCGGGCCCGCGCGCGTCTTCGGTGGCCATCGACTCGGGAATGATGTGCAAATCAGGCTGAATTTCGACGTCGTCGGCCAGAAAGAGGCTCACGCCGCTGGCGACAAAGAGGTGGGAGGGCGCCGCCTCCATGAAGCGCTTGACCATCCGCATGCGCAGCTTCGCGTGCCGGCTGCGTTCGGCCGCCATCGGCGCCAATTCTCCCTTGATCAGCTCGATCGGGGCGCCCTCGGGCAGCACGCCCGCTTCCACCAGCTTCCAGATGTCGGCGTTGGTCCAATGCATGCGATCCAGCCCCTCGGCGGCCTGGGTGGCGCGGCGGATATCGGATCGGCGGCTCGGCGCGTTCATCCGCCGATCCTAGCGCATCGCGGCGGCGCGCGCATCCTCAGGCGCCGGCGCCCATGAAGGCGGGCATCCAGCCTTCCCAGGCGCGGCGCAGGTCTGCGAGGTCGAGGGCTTCCGCGCCCAGCGCGATCTCGCAGCCGCCCACGAGCCCTACCGGCTCGGCCGCCACGCCGGCGGCGTCGGCGGCGTCGTAGACAGCGTCGGCGCGTTCGGCCGAAACGGCCAGGAGGTAGCGGCCCTGGTCCTCGCCGAACGCGAACGCCCCATCGCTGAGGCCGGTTTCGTTGCGCAGCGCGACGCCGATATCCCCCGCCAGCGCCATCTCCGCCGCCGCGCAGGCAAGGCCGCCGTCGGAGAGGTCTTGCGCGGCGCGCAAGATCCCGTCCCGGATCAGGCCGCGCACCAGGAGGCCCGCGGCGCGCTCGCCGGCGAGCTCGACGGGCGGGCAGGCCCCGGCCTCCATCCCCAACACTTCGCGCAGATAGAGCGATTGGCCGAGATGGCCTGCGCCCGCCCCGATCAGGATCAGCACGTCGCCCTCCTGGGCGCCGCCCGGGCGGCAGATCCGGGCGATGTCCTCGATCAGGCCCACCCCGCCGATGGCGGGGGTGGGCAGGATGGCTTGGCCGTCGGTGTCGTTATAGAGGCTCACATTGCCGCTCACGACCGGGAAATCGAGCGCGCGGCACGCCTCGACCAGGCCCTCGATCGCGGCCACGATCTGCCCCATGACCGCGGGGCGGGAGGGGTCGCCGAAATTGAGATTGTCGGTCACCGCCAGGGGGTGTGCGCCCATCACGCTCAGGTTGCGCCAGCATTCGGCCACCGCCTGCTTGGCGCCCTCATACGGGTCGGCCTCGACATAGCGGGGCGTCACGTCGCAACTCATCGCCAGCGCCCGGTTCGAGCCGTGCAGCCGCACTACGCCCGCGCCCAGATGCTCGCTGTCGGCGGCGGTGTCGGCCATGACGTGGCGGTCATATTGCTCCCACATCCAGCGCTTGGAGGCCATGTCGGGGCTGGCCATGATCTTCAGCAGAGCCTCGGCGAAGGGCGGGTGCGGGCCCGCGAAATCGCCCGGCAGGGCGGCCTGCGGCTTTGGCCTGTGGTAGGGGCGGTCATAGCGGGGGGCGTCGTCCGCCAAGGGCGCGAGCGGCAGGTCGGCGGCGATCGCGCCGCGCCAGCGCAGCACGAGGCGCCCGGTATCGGTGGTTTCCCCGATAACCACCGCGTCCAGGCCCCATTTGTGGAACACCGCCATCGCCTCGGCCTCACGGCCGGGCTTCAGCACCATCAACATGCGCTCCTGGCTTTCCGACAGCATGAACTCATACGGGCTCATGTCCGCCTCGCGCGCGGGCACCCGGTCGAGGTCGAGCGCGATCCCCGCGCCGCCCTTCGAGGCCATCTCCACCGCCGAGGAGGTCAGCCCCGCCGCGCCCATGTCCTGGATGGCGACGATGGCGTCGGCCGCCATCACTTCGAGGCAGGCCTCGATCAGCAGCTTTTCCAGAAAGGGGTCGCCCATCTGCACCGTCGGCCGGGCCGCTTCCACCTCGGAGGTGAACGCAGCCGAGGCCATGGTTGCGCCATGGATGCCGTCGCGCCCGGTCTTGGCCCCGACATACAGAACCGGGTCTCCCGGCCCCCGCGCGGCGGAGGTGAACAGCGCGTCCCGGGCGGCCACGCCGACGCACAGGACGTTCACCAGGATGTTGCCGTTATAGCGGGGGTGGAAATTGGTTTCCCCGCCCACATTGGGCACGCCCACGCAATTGCCGTAGCCCGCAATCCCCCCAACCACCCCCGACACGAGCCGCCGCGTCCGCGGGTCCTCCGGGGCGCCGAAACGCAGCGCGTTCATCAGCGCGACGGGCCGCGCGCCCATGGTGAACACGTCCCTCAGGATGCCGCCCACCCCGGTCGCCGCGCCCTGATAGGGCTCGATGAAGGATGGGTGGTTGTGGCTCTCCATCTTGAACACGCAGGCCAAGCCCTCCCCGATATCGATCACGCCGGCGTTCTCGCCGGGCCCATGGATCACGCAGGCGCCGCTGGTGGGCAGTTTGGCGAGGTGGAGGCGGCTTGATTTGTAGGAGCAATGCTCGCTCCACATCACCGAGAAAATCCCTAATTCGGTGACGTTCGGGACCCGGCCCAGATGGCGGAGCACCGCCTCCCACTCCTCCGCGGAAAGGCCGAAATGGAGCGCCAGCGCCGCGTCGGCCGGCTCGAGGTGGCGGTGCGTCATCGCCGGGCTATAGCGCGCGCCGGCGTGTCGCGCCAGTTTGCCCGCGGGGGCTGTATCGGCGGCGTTCTACTGGAACGGGGCCGGTTCCGGCTCCAGCGTCACCGCTACATTGACCGTCAGCGCCGCCTGCGCATCCCCCTCCACCACCCCAGACATGGGCGAGGCTTCCGAAGGCAGGCGGGTGGCGGCCACGCGGATCAGGTCGGGCGATTCCGCCAGGCCATTGGTAGGGTCGAATTCCAGCCAGCCCATGTCAGGCAAGTAGATCTCGCACCAGGCGTGGGTGGCGCCCGCCCCCCGCAAGGCGGCCGCCGGCGCATAGAGATAGCCGCTCACGAAGCGCGCCGCATAGCCCTGCCGGCGCACCGTCTCGATCATCAGCCAGGCGAAATCGCGGCAGGTCCCGGAGCCGGAGGCGATCGTCTCCTCGGGGCTCTGGGTGCCTTCCTCCTCGCGCACCCCGTAGGTGAAGGCGGCGTGGATGTCGGAATTGATGCGCTGGAGATAGTCGATCGCCTGCTCGTCGCGGTAGGGCAGGCGCCCCTGCAGCCAGTCCAAATGCGCCCGCGCCGCGGGCAGCGCGGGCGTCATGAACGGGGTCAGCGCAGCGCGCTCGTCGGGCGTGTAGGCGATGGTCGCCGGGGAGGAGTGGCGCGCGATGAGGGGCGCAGGGAATCGCTCGATCAGCAGGGTGGAGACGACGCTGAGCCGGTCCGACGCCGCGCCCGGCGTGTAGCGGCACACGCTGTTGCCATAGACGTCGGAGGTCCACAGGGTCTGCCCCGCGGGGCTGAGCGCGAGGCCCGCGTCCAGCACCCGCACGGCGTGGCTGTCGGTCGGGCGCATCATCAGGCGCCACTCCCCGAGCCGGATCGGCCGGTCATAGGCATAGACGCTCTCGTGGCGGATGCGCAGCCGGCTCATCGCGTGTTCCTTGTAGGTGGTGGTGCGCAAACGTACTTGCGTGGGGTGAGTTCCGCGACACAGGATGGCGGCGCAGAACCGAAATGAACTTCCGGGCCGGCTTTACGGTTCAGGTGGGCGAGGGATGCAAGGGATGGAAATGAACAAGAGTGCGATCAGAGCGGGCGCAGAGGGCCTGCGGGCGGTCGCCGCCACGCTGGCTCTGGCGTGCGCCCCCGGCGGGGCGTGGGCAGCGGGCTTTTACGTCAACGAGCAGAGCGCGGTGGGCCTCGGCCGGGGTTTCGCAGGCGAGACCGCCACGGGCGGGGACGCATCCGCGCTTTGGTACAATCCCGCGCTCGCGGCCGATTTCGACCGCCTCACCATCACGTCGAGCCTTGCCGGCATCTATTCGAGCGGCAGCCTGGAGAACCAGGGCTCCACGATCCGCTCGGCCGCCACCGGCGGGGCGGACCGCGCCCTCACCGGGGGCGACGGCGGCGAGTCGCTCGATCCTGCGCTTGTGCCCCAATCTGCGGCGGTGTTGCCGGTCGGCGAGCGGCTGCGGCTTGGCCTGTCCGTGAACGCCCCCTTCGGCCTCGTCACGAGCTACGACCAGGGTTGGTTCGGCCGCTATGACAGCACCCGCACCGAGCTTTTGACCATCAATGTCCAGGGCACGGCCGCCTACGCGATCACCCCGACGTTTGCGGTGGGGGTGGGCGCGAACGTCCAGTACGCCGAAGCCGTGCTTGAAAGCGCCCTGCCGAACCTGACCACCACCGCCGACGGCTTCCTGCAGATCAAGGGCAATGATTGGTCCCCCGGCTGGAATGTCGGCGCGACGTGGCGGCCGAGCCCCGAGCTGCATTTCGGCGCGCATTATCGCTCGGCCGTGGACCACACGCTCGACGGCAGCCGCCGCATCTCCGGCCTCGTCGGGCCGCTGGCGGGCTCCAACAGTTTCGCGCCCGGAACCGCCAAGCTCAAAACGCCGGACATCGCCTCGCTCGGCGCGGCGCTCGACGCCACAGAAAAGCTCCGCCTGCTGGCGCAGTTCAACTGGTTCGGCTGGTCCAATTTCGAGGAGATCCGGGTGAAATCGCCGGGGTCGGCCGATCTTGTCAGCGAGCAGCGCTACCGCGACGCGGTGTCGGTGTCGCTCGGGGCCGAGCACGAGACATGGACCGACTGGACGCTGCGTGGCGGCGTGATGATCGAGCAGACGCCTACCCGGCCCGGCTATCGCACTACGCGCGTGCCGGACTCCGACCGCGTCTGGTTCAACGCCGGCGCCTCCTGGGCCCCGCGCCCCAACACGGTGGTGGATGTCGGCGCGGCGGTGGTGCTGCTGAAAACCGCCGCGGTGCGCCGCGAGGACGTGGTGTACGAGGGAACCGCCGCCGAGACCACGACCGGGCTCGACGCGGAGATTTCCGGGACCGGGCTCGTGTTCAGCCTGGGCGCGACGCAGCGCTTCTGAGCCTTCGCCATTCCGACGCCGCTTTCGTGCTGCAACCGCTCCGAATGAGGAAAGCTCCAAACACTGCGGTAGGCGCGCTGCTGGCTTGGTCCCTGGCGGGAGCGGCGAGTGCGGCGCCTGCGCCGCCGCCGGCGGCCCTGGCGGCCGCGACCGAGGATGTGCTCCAGCGGGTGTGTACGCCGCTGCTGCGGGGCGAGGCGGCCAGCGCCGTGCTGCAGGCGGGCGGCTTTCGCAAGGGCGCGACCGGTTTCGTGAAGCGCGTGGACGCCGATACCCGCATCGAGGCGCCGCTCGACGAGTTCGACCCCAAGATCGAGTGCGCGTTCGTGGTGATCTCCACCAAGGCCCCGCCCGAGGACGTGCTGCGCGGGGCCGCGGACTGGGCCGCGCGCGCGGACCCCGCGATGGCCCAGGTGCAGCCGCGCACCCGCGGCGAAGAAGCCGGCCAGACCTATTTCACCACCGTGTTCCGCTCCCGCGATCGCGCGCGGGACTGGGTGTTGGCGGTGGAGGATTACGGACAAGGCGCGGGCGAGCGCCCGATCGCACGTGTCTTGCTCAGCGCCAAATAGCGCCGCGCGCGCAGGCGGTTGACGCGCGCGTGACACGCCGGCTTGGTGAAGGCCGGCTTGGCGAAGGCCTAGCCGCGCCAGGAGGCCGCCCGATCCGCATGCGTCTGAGCCGTCTTCGCGACATCCTGCCCAAGGGCCTCTATTGGCGCTCGCTGCTGATCATCGTGGCGCCGGTGGCCTTGATGCAGCTCGTGATCACGATCGTGTTCCTGGACGATCATTGGAGGGCCACCTCCAAGCGCATGGGGCAGGGCGTGGCCGCCGATGTCGGCCTGCTGATCCAGCTCTATGAGCGCGACCCCACGCCCGAGCGGCTGGCCGACATGCAGCGCTTGGCCAAGAGCCCGTTGCGCCTCGACGTGACGCTGGAGCGCGGCGGCCGGCTCGAGCAGCGGCCCTGCTTCCCGATCCGCACGATCGTGGATCGCTACATGGAATCGGCGCTGGAGAGCGAATTGAGGCGCCCGATCTTCTACGACGCGTCCTGCCCGGGGCCGCAGGTGGAGATCCGGATCCCGATCGCGGAGGGGGTGCTGTCGGTGCGGGCGTTCCGGGAGCGGGTGCAGGCGCGCTCGGGGCCGTGGTTCGTGATGTGGATCTTCGGCGCGACGTTGATGCTGACGGCGGTGTCGGTCGTGTTCATCCGCAACCAGGTCCGCCCGATCGAGCGCCTGGCGGCGGCGATGAACAAGTTCGGGCGCGGGATCGACAGCGATTACGTCCGTCCGCGCGGGGCGCGCGAGGTGCGCGAGGCGGCTTCGGCCTTCCTCGACATGCAGCGGCGCATCCGGCGCCATATCGATCAGCGCGCCCAGCTTCTGGCCGGGGTCAGCCACGATCTGCGCACGCCCTTGACGCGGCTGAAGCTGCAATTCGCCCTGATGAAGCCCTCCGAGGAACTGGCCGCCGCCGCCGCCGATCTCGCCGACATGGAGAACACGCTCGAGGAATATCTGGCCTTCGCGCGCGGGGAGTGGGCCGAGGACCCGGACTCCACCGACATCCGCCCCCTCGTCAGCGAAGCCGCGCGCGCGGCGGGCCGGGGGGGCGCGCGCATCGACCTGAACATGGACGAAAAGCTTGTCGCCAACGTGCGCGCCGGGGCGCTCAAGCGCGCGCTCGCCAACCTTATCGACAACGCCGCCGCCCACGGCGAACAGGTGCGGATCGAGGCGCGCAAGGTCGGCTCCGGGCTCGCCATCACGGTCGATGATGACGGTCCGGGCATTGCGCCCGATCTCTACGAGGACGCCTTCCGGCCGTTTTCGAGCCTCGATGAAACGCGCACCCGTAACCCGAAAGGGGTAGGCCTTGGCCTTGCGATCGCGCGCGACGTGGCGCGCGGGCATGGCGGGGATGTGGTGCTGTCGCCTAGTCCGCTGGGGGGCCTGCGGGCGACGCTGCGTCTGCCGGCGGCTCGGAGCGAGCGCGCGGCTTGAAAGGGCCCCAGAGGCGCGCACCGACGCGCGCCACGCTGCCCAGGAAGTCCTCGCCCTCGCGCAAGCCCTTGTCGAGCGCGGCCATGGTGGCGGCGAAATCGCCGGCCTCGTCCCGCCGCCAGCCGGCCCGGGCCCGCGCCAGCACCAGGGCGAGCCCCGGAATGTAGTAGAGCGGCGCGCCCGCCAGGGTCAGCAGCCAGCGCGCCGTGCGCGCCTCGCTGACCACCCGCCCGGCCAAGGCGACCGGATCGCCATCCCCCGCCCGCTCCAGCGCCAGCACGCCCGCGCGATGGGGCTCCATCGCCTCGAAACGGCGCATGGCGGCGTCGAACACCCGCTCGCGCAGGCTGGTCTCGCCCGCTGGCGCGGTCGCGCCCGCAGCGGCGGCGCGGTCGAAATAATCCTCCACCAGGAGGAAGGCGTCGGCGGGGGCCAGGGGGTGGAAGTCCGCAATCGGCCGCCCGGCCTCGGCGGCGAGGTCGTGCAGGGTGATTTTGGACCATACGAGCCGCGGGGAGCGTTCCCGCGCAAGGCGCAACGCCGCTTCGGCGAACGCGTCGCGGGTGGAGGCGTCGGGGGTTTCGAATTGGGTCATGGGCGCAAAATAAGCGCTCGGCGTGGATTGGCGAGGGGGGGCGAGTGCGGGCGCCGTAACGCATCCCACGGGCCACGTCTGGCGCGTTTGGGCCGGGTCCTGTATGCCGGCGCGGTTGGGCGGCGTGTCCGCCCTTATTGCGAGGAGCGGTCGTGGTTGCTTTGGGCGTTATCGCCGGCTTTATCGGGCTCATTTTCGCGCTGAACCTGATCACGTTTCGCCGCCTCGACTGAGCGCTGCGCCAACAGGGCGATGGTCTCGGCCAGGTGGGGAATGTCCACGGGCTTGCGCAGGAAAGCGTCCATGCCGGCCTCCGAGATCTGCTCACGCACGCCTTGCGCGGAAGAGGCGGTGAGCGCCGCGATCGGAAGGCGCGCCCAGGGGCGCTTCAGCGCACGGATGGCGCGCGCGGTTTCGCAGCCGTCCATGCCCGGCATGTGCAGATCCATCAACACGACGTCGAACGGCCGGGCCTTGACCAGCGCCAGCGCCTCCGCGCCGTCCGCGGCGAGCGTGGGCGCATGCGCCAGCGTCTCGAGCGCCACCTTCAGCAAGCCGCGCGCGCCGGGATTGTCCTCCACCACGAGAACCTCGAGCGCCGCGCGGGGGGTGGCGACAGCGGGCGTATCGAGGCGCTCGAGCTTCAGATAGGCCGATGCGCTCCATGCCTCGGGGGTCTGGGCCCATTCCACCAGCACGCCGCCGTGGGCCTGGGTCAGGCGCTTGGCGGTCGCCAGCGGGTTGAAGGTCATGTCCTCGCCGTCGCCATAGGGCGGGGCGCGCAACACCCCCTCCGCGCGCACGGAAATGGCGAGGCCCGCCTCGTCGGTCTGGGTTTCGAGGGAGACGCACCGGCTGGGCAGGCGGCGCACCGCCGCTTCCAGCAAGGTGGCCGCGATCCGGCGCACCGCACGTGCATCGCCCATCAGCCGCGCCTCGGGGTCCACCAACGGTTCGGCCAGGCGGATCTGCGCGGCTTCCGCGGCCAGGCGCACGTCGCTGAGCGCGGCGTTGAGAATCTGGGTCAGCACGAACGGCTCGCGGGCGAAGACCATGGCGCTGCTTTCGAGCGCGGCGGCGTCCAGCACGTCGTCGATCCGGCGCGACAGGTCCCGGCAGGCGTCCAGCGCGTCGCGCGCCAGCACCTCGTTGCGCGGGTCGCCCAGATTGGCGCAGAGCACCTCCAGCCGGCCCAGCGCGCCATGCAGGGGGGTGCGCAATTCGTGGCTGGCGGCCGCCAGGAAGCGCCGCTTGGCCCGCGCGGCGGCTTCGGCCTGGGCCTGGGCGTCGCGCAGCGCCTGCTGGGCGCGCTCCTCCTCGGTGACGTCGACGACGGCCAGCGCGATGGCGGGCTCGCCGTCCCAGTGCACCGCCCGGGCGTAAAGGTCCCCGGTGTAGGGCGAGCCGTCCCGGCGCAGCAGCGTGCGCCGGCCGTAGAAGGTGGGCCCGTGCAGCAGCCGCACCCAGGCCGCGTCCGGGGCCGCGCGGGTCTCCTCGTCCATCAGGTCGAGCACGGTGTCGCGGGCCAGGATGTCCTCCGCCCGGTCGCAGCCGCACAGATAGGCGAAGGCGGTATTGGCGTAGAGCGGCTTGAAGCGGCGGTGCACGAGCTTGCCCTGCAGGGAGGTCTCGGCGATGGCCTGAAAGCGCCGCTCGCTGTTCATCAGCGCCCCCGCCAGCGCCGAAGCGGTCATGCCCGCCATGGCGCGCAATTGCGGAGAACGCTCGGAAGGATGCAGTAGAGCCATGCCTTAAGCGTAGTCTATGCAACCTAAAATTGTGTTACAGAGTTCTACGTCGCGCGGAAGGCGGCTGCCAGATAGCGGCCCCCGCTCCAGAGCGCGAGCGCCGCCGCCGCCCACAAGCCCCAGCGGGATCCGGCCGAAAGCAGCTCCAGCAGGCCCGCCGGCGCGCCGAGATAAAGCCCGGCCTGTAGCGCGAGCGTTGAGAGGGCGCCAGCCATCAGAACCCCGGTCTTGAGCTTGCCCAGGGCGTCCACCGGCAAGCGGCGCCCGGCGAGAGCCAAGCCCTCGCGCAGGCCCGCCACCGCCACGTCACGCCCCATGATCGCGATCGCGGCGAACACCAGATCGCCGGGCAGCGCCGCGACCGCCAGCGCCGCCAGCGTGCAGGTGGTCAGGGCCTTGTCGGCGGCGTGGTCGAGGGCGCCGCCGAGGGGCGAGGTCTGCCCCTTGGCCCGCGCCAGCGCCCCGTCCAGCGCGTCGGTTATCGCGGCGGCCGCGAACAGCGCGAACGCTCCGAGATAGGTCCAGCCCGCATCGGCCAGCCCGTCCACGAACACGCGCCGGTCCGCCCACAAGATGGCGCAGGCCACCAGGGGCGCAGCCGCCAGGCGCGCCAGCGTCAGCAGCATGGGCAGGGAAGGCCGCGTCATCGGCGCCGCCGGCGGCAGGGTTCGTCGGGAGCGGGTTTGTACATCGAAACGCGGGGTTTTCCGGGTGCGGCCGAAACGCTTGGAAGGGGAACTTCCCCATGGGGCTCGGGTTGGGATGACAGCGGTGGGCAATATAACGTGCGAACGAGGAACCTCAGATGGTGGAAGATCGTGATGACGACAGCAATGGCCGGGACCAAGGCCATCGCAATCAAGGCCTTGGCCAACGCGGCCGACAAGGCGTCGGCGCCCGTGGCCAAATGCGCTACGGCCAGGGCGGCGGCTATGACGAGACAGACGGCGGCTATGGCGGCGGTGTCGATCCGGAAAACACCTATAGCCAGGGCGGCGAAGGCCAAGGGCGCTCTGGCGGAAACGACAGCTGGGGTCAATCCGGCCGCGGCGGCCAGTCCGGCTCGCGCTCGGGCCATTCCCGGGCGTCCCAATCCGGCGAGTACGGCCAGTACGGGGCGGATCAGTACGGCGGGGGCCAGTACGGCTCTGGACAATACGGTTCGGGCGCTGGGTCCGACCAAGGCCGGTCCGGGTCGCGTTACGGCCAAGGCTCTTCTGGTCAGGGAACCTACGGGCAAGGCGGCTACGGGCAAGGCTCCTACGGGCAGGGGGGCTATGGCCAAGGCTCCTACGGGCAGGGCTCCTATGGCCAGGGCGCGTATGGGCAACGCGGCTATGGGCGTGGCGTGTCCGGGCAGGGCGGGAACTTCGGTCAGGGCGGCCTCGGCGGGGCGGCCCAGTACGGCATTGACGGCGGCTACGGCCAACAATCCCAGCACGCCGGCCGTGGGCCCAAGGGCTATACTCGCTCCGACGACCGCATCCGCGAAGATGTGAACGATCGCCTGACCGAGGACCATGACGTCGACGCCTCCGACATCGAGGTGCAGGTCCAGAACGGGGAGGTGACCCTCACCGGGACGGTGGCCCAGCGCTCGGACAAGCGCCGCGCCGAGGACGTGGCCGAGATGGTCTCCGGGGTGAAGCATGTGCAGAACAATCTGCGCGTGAAGCTCAGCGGGATGCTCGGCATCGGCGCGGACAAGCACGCCGATCAGGACCAGGCCGGGATCGGCCCGTCCTCCAACTCGGAAACGCGCCGCAAGAGCTGAGCGCGGTCGGAACGAAAGAGAGGGCGTCGCGGGCTGCTCCGCGACGCCTTTTTCTTTTGCGAGATAGGCGTGGGGCCGGGGCTTCAGCCCTTGTCGTGGAAATGGCCGTGGATGCGCCGGGCGAGCGGCTCGTTCACGCCCTCCACCTGCACCAATTCCCCGATATTGGCGCGCGCGACGCCCCGCGCGGAGCCGAACCGCTCCAGAAGAGCGCGCTTGCGGGCGGGGCCGACGCCCTCGATCTCGTCAAGCGGGCTTTTGCGGATATCTCCCGCGCGTTTGGCGCGGTGGGCGCCGATGGCGAAGCGGTGGGCCTCGTCGCGCAGCCGCTGGAGGTAATAAAGCACCGGGCTTTTCTCCTCCATCCGCCACGGCGGCTTGCCGGGCTGGAAGAAGCGCTCGCGGCCGGCGTCGCGGTCCTCGCCCTTGGCGATCGCCACCAGGGGCACCTCGCGCGGGGTGAGGCCAAGCTCGGCCAGGGTCTCGAGCGCGGCCTGCAATTGTCCCTGCCCGCCATCGATCACCACCAGATCGGGCCAGGCCGCGCCCTTCTCCTCCTTCGAGAAATCGACGCCGCCATCGCGTTCGCCGCTTTCGGGGGGGCGGTGGTCATCCGCCGGGCGGGGGGCCTTGCCGGCCTCGCGCAACAGGCGGGCGAAGCGCCGCTTCAGCACTTCGCGCATCATGGCGTAATCGTCGCCGGGGGTCAGATCGACGCTGCGGATATTGAACTTGCGGTACTGGCTTTTCTCGAATCCCTCAGGCCCCGCGACGATGAAGGCGCCCACCGCATTGGTCCCCTGGATGTGGGAATTGTCGTACACCTCGATCCGCTCCGGCGTGCGGGGCAGGGCGAAGGCCTTCTCCACCCCATCCAGCAGCCGCGCCACGCTCGCGCCCTCCGCCATGCGCCGGCCCAGCGCTTCGCGCGCATTCATCACCGCCTGATCGACGATCTCCTTCTTCTCGCCCCGCTGGGCGCAGCGGATCTCAACCCTGCGGTCCGCCTTCAGGCTGAGCGCGGCCTCGAGCAGCGGGCATTCGCGCGGGGCCTCGGAAACCAGGATCAGTCCGGGCGGGGGCTTGTCATCGTAGAATTGCGCCATGAAGCTTTCGAGGATGTCGGCGGTGTCGGCGTCGCGTTCGTGGCGCGGGAAATAGGCGCGGTTGCCCCAGTTCTGGCCGGCGCGGAAGAAGAACACCTGGATGCAGCTCTGCCCGCCCTCGGCGTGGATGGCGAACAGATCGGCCTCCGCGAAGGTCTGGGGATTGATCCCTTGCGTGGCGCGGATGGCGGCCAGCGCGCGGATGCGATCGCGCAGGCGCGCGGCCTTCTCGAACTCCATGTGCTCGGACGCCTCGCGCATCTGCGCCGCCAGGCCCTCCTGCAGCTCGCTGGAGCGCCCGCGCAGAAAGGCCGAGGCGTCGGCCACCAGGCGCTGATAGTCCTCGCTCGCGATCAGGGCTGTGCACGGCCCCGAGCAGCGCTTGATCTGGTAGAGCATGCACGGCCGGGTGCGGGCGGCGTACGCGCTGTCGGTGCACGAGCGCAGCAGAAAGGCTTTCTGCAGCGTGTTTAGCGTGCGGTTAACCGCCCCGGCGGAGGCGAAGGGGCCGAAGAACTCGCCCTTGAAGCTCCGCGCGCCGCGATGCTTCTGGATGGCGGGGGCGGGATGGTCGGTGCGGATGGCGATCAGGGCGAAGCTCTTGTCGTCGCGCATCAGCACGTTGAAGCGCGGCTTCAGCCGCTTGATCAGATTGGCTTCCAGCAGCAGCGCCTCGGTCTCGGTGGCGGTGACCACGAATTCCATCGCCTGCGTTAGCTGGATCATGCGGGCGATATGGTTGCCGTGGCCGCGGCCTTGGGCGTATTGCGCGACGCGCGCCTTGAGGCTCTTGGCCTTGCCCACATAGAGCACCTCGCCCTCGGCCCCCAGCATGCGGTAGACGCCGGGCTTGGCGGGCAGGCGCTTCAGATAGTCGCCAATGAGGGCGGGGCCGCGCAGGCCAGCGCCCTGATCGCCATCGGGCGGCAGGGCGGTCAGGTCCGGCAGGGGAGGGTGATCGGCGGAGGCGGCCATCGGGGCTTAGATAAGCCGATCCCGGGCCGTCCCCAACGCCGCGGCGAAGCGCCCTGCGCGAGGGGCCAAACGTGCGCGCTTGATGCGGACCGCCCGCCCGCCTACTTCTGGCGCAGCACGAGGAGCACGCCCCCTGATGTCCGAACCTGCCGTTTTCGCCGCCATCCGCGCGCTCATCGCCGAGAATGAAGTCGTGCTGTTCATGAAGGGCGGCAAATACGCTCCCCAATGCGGCTTTTCCAGCCTCGTGGTGCGCGTGCTCGACCATCTGGACGTGGACTTCAAGGACGTGAACGTGCTGGCCGATCCCGAGATTCGCCAGGGGGTGAAGGATTTCTCCGACTGGCCCACCGTGCCCCAGCTTTATGTGAAGGGCGAATTCGTCGGCGGGGCCGATATCGTCAAGGAAATGTTCGAGACCGGCGAGCTGCAGGCCTATCTGCAGGAAAAAGGTGTGCTCCAGGCCGCCTGAAACTTTCCGCCTGCGGGTGAAGCGAGGGGACAAGCGGGGGGGCGAACGGGCGGCGCCGACGCGCCGCCCGGCAGGCTTCAGCCCATTTTCACCGCTTGGCGGGAGATCAGGTCTCCGGCGAAATCGAAGGTCATGGTCACGGGGCCCATGGGGCCTTTGCCGCGGGCGATGACGACGCCGTTCTCCTCCACGACGGTGGGCGCGCCGCCGCCGCTGGGCATCTTCGTCATCATGTCGAACATGCCGCGGATCTTGGCCTTGCCCTGCTGCGGGCCCATCGGGCTTTCCAGCACCGCATCGTCCGTGAAATAGGCGAGCGCGCCGTCCAGGTCCTTGGCTTCCAGGGCGGCCAGCATGCTTTCGACGGTGGTTTTCTGAGCGCTCATCGTTTGCTTCCTCTCTTGGCGAATGGCGTTCGCGCTGTTTGAGGCTATCGGCGGGCTTTGCCAACCTAAGAAAACACCCGGGCCGCGCGCCATGCTCCAGCTTGGCGTTGGACGTTTCCCGGGCGCGCCTTGCGCCTCATTTTATAAAGTCGCGCCCCGGATGGCTGCGGGGAAAGTCGCGCACATATTCAAGATACCGCCGGATCGGGGCGTCGGCCTCCGTCAGCACGTCGGGCCGGAAGCGCATCGTGTTCAGGATCGGGCGGTCTTCTGACTTCAGCTTGTCGCCGATCGCGGCGCCTTGGGCCAAGGCCGCGTCCGCGGCCGCGCGCGCGGCGGGGCTGTCATCGGGCAGCAATGCGCCGGCGACATCGAACACCTTGTTGCGGTTGCCGGGTATGGGGCAGTTGGCGGCCAGAAAGAAGGGCAGCGCCATGCCGTCCGGCGTCTCCCCGACCGGCCCCGAGGTGAAGATGTTGGCGCCGAACACCTCGATGCGCGAGCGCATGGACTGCCCGCCCGGCATGTCGGCCTGCTGGTCATAGCCGATGCGGCCCACGCCGACCTCCACCGGCCCCACCTGCAAGGCGAAGGGGATGCCGTGAACATGGCCGAGATGGGTCACGTCCATGGCGTTGGTGATCAGCACGAAGCTGTCATTCTCCTCGAAGCCGCCATGCTTGGCCTGGATGTCCAGCCGCTGGTCCCCCTGGGTCGGCCAATGCGGCAGGGGCAAGTCCGCCTCCACGCCGTTGAACGCCCAGATCAGCCCGACATGCTCGGCGGTCGGGTACGCGAACACGCGGGCGTTCGGCGGGATCGCCTCGCCTTCGGCGAGCGTCGGAAGGTGGGTGCAGCGCCCGTCAACGCCCTCATAGCCCCAGAAATGGAACGGGCAGTGCAGCCTCTCGCCCACCACCCGCCCGCCGGCGGTGAGGCGCGCGCCCAGATGGCGGCAAAACGGAGACACGACGTAGGGCGTCCCGCTCTCGCCTCGGAACACCGCCACGATCCCGTCCAGGAATTCCTCTTCCCGCACTTGCCCGGGCTTGACCGAGTCCGCCAGCGCCACGGGGTACCAGCAGCGGGGATAGCCGTGCTCGCCGCCGAAGGGCGCGATCTCGATCAGCGGGGGGCTTCGTTCAAACTTCGGTTCGGCGGAGGTGGCGGTCATGGCCCGACCTTAGGCGGCGATCGATTGTTCCGACAAGCCTTTAGTCTCCGGCCCGGGCGCGCTTGAATGTTAGTGTTGTTACGAAACACCCGCTGGGTATGCAAACCCTGTTGATCGTTTCAAAGCGCCCGCCCAGCGGGCGCGCGAGCCGGGCGGCGTATAAGTTTCGCGGACGCGAAACACGATAATGATTGAGGGGAGGACCATGAAAACGAAACGTTTTCTGCATTTGATCGCGTGCGCGGCGCCCGCCGCCATCCTGGCCGGCGCGTCCGGCGTCTGGGCCCAGGAGGCTCCGGCGGAACGGGACGTGGCGGTCGACACCATCATCGTCACCGCACAAAAGCGCGCGGTTGATCTGCAGGACGTGCCCCTCGCCGTCAGCGCCTATACCGGAGCGACCCTGGAGGCGCTGGGCGTTCAGGATCTGGAGCAGGCGTCCTATCTGGCTCCTAACTTCGTGTTGGAATCGGGCGCCACGTCGAATGACACGCGCATCGCCTCGCGCGGGATCGCCGCCGCCAGTATCATTCTGGGACAGCCCGAGGCCGTCGGCGTGTTTGTGGACGGCGTCTACGTACCGGGCCGAAACGTCGCGAATCTTGACTTGCTCGACGTAGAGCGGGTGGAGGTTTTGCGCGGACCCCAGGGCACCTTGTTTGGCCGCAACACAACTGCGGGGGCCCTCAACATCACCACCCGCGAACCCGGCGGGGAGCTTGCGGGCTCCGCCGCCGTCGAGATTGGCGATTATGAGACAACGCGCGTGCGGGCTTCGCTCAGCGGGCCGCTCACCGACGCACTGGGGGTGCAGATCGGCGGGTTCGTCGAGGAGCATCGCGGCTCGGTCTATAATACCGCCACGGGCGAATATGCGGGCAGCGGCGAGTCCGGCATGGTGCGGGCAGGGCTGGTTCTGGCCCCCGCCGAGGCTATGTGGAGCGCGCGGCTGACAGGCGATTACGCCGCCGACGACAACATCTCCGGCGCGCTGTCTCCCCGGCCGTTCACCCGCGAAACGGCGCAGGAAAACAGCACCGACAATCAGCACACGTCGAGCCTCGCCTTGACGTACACCCACGATTTCGGCGTCGCCAATCTGACCGCCATCACGGGCTGGCGCTCTTACGTCCAGAAGCGCTTTTCCGACGTCGACAACACCGTCACCCCAGGGGCCCTCGCCTCGGAATCGGGGGAGCGGCAGGAGAGCGAGCAGATCAGCCAGGAGCTGCGGCTGACGTCGAAGAATAGCGGTCGCTTCACGTGGCTCGCGGGCGTCTATGCAAGCCGCGAAGACATCAATCAGGACACCGTCCTGACTCTGGCGCAGGTGTTCCCCGTTTTCGGCGCCTATACCGCCCGCACCCGGTTTGAACAAACCAACGACAATTGGGCCGTGTTCGCCCAGGGCACCTATTCCCTGACCGAGCGCCTGCACCTGACCGCGGGACTGCGCCATTCCTCCGACGATAAAGACACAACGAGCACGACGATCGGCGAGATTCCGGGCTTGTTGACCCCCGGCGTGAGCACCCGCACCACCGGAGACAGCGCGACGACGCCGCTGTTGAACGTCCGCTACGAATTCACGCCGGATATCTCGGGCTACCTCTCCTACGCCGAGGGCTACAAAGAGGGCGCAGTCAACAGCCGGGAGCTCACCGGCAACCTCGCGGCCTTTCAGGTCATCGAGCCCGAGAGGGCGGTCAATTACGAGGCGGGGCTGAAATCGATCCTGTTCGAGGACCGGCTGCGGCTCAATGTGGCGGTGTTCTACATCGACTATGAGAAACTGCAGGTTCAGGTGGATGATCCCGCCGCCACCGTGCGCCTCATCCGCAACGCGCCCGAGGCGCACAGTCAGGGCGTTGAGGTGGAATGGAATGCGCGCCTGACGGACGCGATTTCGCTGGACGGCTCCATCGGCTATGCCGACGCCAAATACGATGACTTTGACAATTGCGCGAGTTCGGGGTTCGGCGCCTCGAGCTTCGCGATCAGCTGCGACGGCAACACGCTGGCCAACGCGCCGGACTTGACCGGCAGCCTGTCGGTGCGGGTGAACCAGCCGCTGACAGAGACCTACGCCCTTACCGGCGGGATCAGCTACAATTATCGCGGCGTCACCTATTTCTCCTCCGACAATCGCGACGCTCTGCGGCGCCCCGCCTACGAATTGGTGGACGCCGATATCGGCGTGGCGCACTCCAAGGGCTGGGCGCTGACGGCGTGGGTCAAGAACCTGTTAGACGAGGATTATGCAAGCATCATCAGCGAAGGCTCCCCCACCGTCTACCGCTCCACCGATGCCGACCAATTGATCCTGAGCATCGCCGGCAAGCCGCAAACCTTCGGCGCGCGGCTCTCCGCGAAGTTCTGACAAGCGCCGGCCCGGGGCGCGCGGGGGCTCCGGGCCGGTTTGACTTCAAGGCTCGCCGGGCGGCAGGCGGCCCTCGAAGGCGATTTCGCCCAGGGGCTTGCGGTCGCTCGGGGTTTCGCGCTCGCGCAGCTTCGGGGGCAGGCGCGCGGGATCGCCCCGGCGGCCGATGGCGATCGCGGCCTGCACGCTGTAGGGCCCCGACGCGCCCACCACCGCCAGCACGGCCGGCGCGTCAAACGCGCTCATGGCGTGCGCGACCAGCCCGTCGCTTTCGGCCTGCAGCGCCAGGAACGCCCATGCGGCTCCGGCGTCGAAGGCGTGGCTTGCCGCTTCCGTTTCCTCCGCGCCAGCGCGCGGTTTGAGGCGGGTCCGGGACAACAGATAAACGAGCGCCGAGGCCTCCGGGGCCCAGGTCTGGTTGAAGGCGTGCAGCGGCGCCACAAATTCGGCCCAGGCAGGGTCTTCCCGGTGGCGATAGACGAAGCGCCAGGGCTGGGAATTGAACGCCGAGGGCGCCCAGCGCGCCGCCTCGAACAGGGCCAGCAAAGCCTCCGTGGCGATCGGCTCGGGCGCGAACGCCCGCGAAGACCAGCGCGAAAGCAGGCGGGGGTCGATGGCGTACTCGCTGCGTCTTTCCATGATCGGGCGTTCCTTTCCGTACTTCGGGGCATATTTCGCGCGATTGCACCGCAAGGATCGGGATGCGGCGGGCGCACGCGTCGCCCATAGCTGCACCACGCTACCGGAAGGAGACAAGACGTGAGCAGCCAAGCGGCGCACGATCAGGCAGAAACCGAAGCCGACCCGCGCTGGAGCAAGGTCGTGACCCGGGACCGGGCCGCGGACGGCGAATTCTTCTATTCGGTAAAGACGACGGGCGTCTATTGCCGGCCGAGCTGCGCGGCCCGGCTGGCCAACCCGAAGAATGTGCGATTTCACGCCACCCGCGCCGAGGCCGAGCACGCCGGCTTCCGCCCCTGCAAGCGCTGCAAGCCGGATGAGCCGCCGCTGCGCCAGCAGCACGCCGCGCTCGTCGCCGACGCCTGCCGGCGGATCGAGGCCGCCGAAACCGCTCCGCCCCTGGCGAGCCTGGCGCGGGCCGCCGGCTTAAGCCCCCACCATTTCCACCGGGTGTTCAAGGCCGCCACCGGCGTGACCCCGCGCGCCTACGCCGCCGCCCACCGGACGCGGAAGGTCCAGGCGGGCCTCACCCGCGGCGCCGCGGTGACCGAGGCGATGTACGGGGCCGGGTTCAACGCGCCCAGCCGCTTCTACGAGACTTCCGACGCCGTCCTGGGGATGACGCCCCGGCGCTACCGCAACGGGGGCGCGGACGCGCGGATCCGCTTTGCGGTGGGCGAGAGCGCGCTCGGCGCCATCCTGGTGGCGGCGAGCGAGAAGGGCGTGTGCGCCATCCTGATCGGGGACGATCCCGAAGCCCTGGTGCGCGACCTCCAGGACCGCTTCGCCAAGGCGGAATTGATCGGCGCCGACGCCGCCTTCGAGGCCACCGTCGCCAAGGTGGTGGGGTTCGTCGAGGCGCCGGGGATCGGGCTCGACCTGCCGCTCGACGTGCGGGGCACCGCGTTCCAGCAGCGCGTCTGGCGGGCGCTTCGCGACATTCCGGCCGGGCGCACGGCGAGCTATGCGGAGCTCGCGCGCACGATAGGGGCGCCCAAATCCGTCCGCGCCGTGGCCCAGGCCTGCGCCGCCAACGCGCTCGCCGTAGCCATCCCCTGCCACCGCGTGGTCCGCAATGACGGCGCGCTCTCGGGCTATCGCTGGGGGGTGGAGCGCAAGCGGGCGCTGCTCGCGCGCGAAGCCGGGCAGATCCCGGAAACCGAATCCAAGGAAACCGAACCGGGCGCGCAAGCGTTGCAAGACGTAAAGGTGTAGGCCCCCGGCGGGGCCCCCGGAGCAGACCATGGCCCTACGTCCCACCTGGCAAGGCCACCTGAAGCTATCGCTCGTCACCTGTCCGGTCGTGCTTTATTCCGCGCTCAACAGCGCGAGCGACGTGCGCTTCCACCTGATCAACCCGAAGACCAATAACCGCGTGCGCATGGTCACCACGGACGCCGAGACCGGCGAGCCGCTCAACCGCTCCGACCTGGTCAAGGGTTACGAGGTCCAAAAGGACCAGTACGTCATCCTCAATGCGGAGGATTTCAGCGCGGTGCGCCTGGAAAGCACCAAGACGATCGACATCGAGCACTTCGTGCCGGCCGAGGAGATCGACCGGCTATATTGGGACCACCCCTATTATATGGCGCCGGACGGCAAGGTCGCGGCCGAGGCGTTCGGCGTCATTCGCGAGGCGATGGAGCGGGACGGCCAGATCGCGCTGGGGCGCGTCGTCATGGCCACACGGGAGCGCGTGCTGGCGCTCGAGCCCCGCGGCAAGGGGATCCTCGCCACCACCCTGCGCTCGAGCGAGGAGGTGCGCGATGTCGAGGCGATCTTCCGCGACGCCGACGCCGCGCGCGCCGACAAGGACATGATCGCGATCGCCCAGAAGATCATCGCCCAGAAAGCCAGCACGTTCAGCCCCACGCTGTTCACCGACCGCTACGAGGCCGCGCTGCGGGCGCTGATCGAGAAGAAGCTGAAGGGCAAGAAGATCGTCGCCGCGCCCGCGCCCGAGACCACCAACGTCATCGATCTGATGGAGGCGCTGAAAAAAAGTCTGGGCGCGCCGGAGGGGCGGGCCCCCCCGAAGGCGCCGGCGCGCGCCGCCTCCGGCGCGCGCGCCCAGGCGGCGTCGGCGCCCGATAAGCGCGCCAAGGCGAAACGGTAGGCGCCATGCGCCAGCTCTCCGCCTATCGCCAGAAGCGCGACTTCACCAAGACCGCCGAGCCGAGCGGCAGCGCCGTGATCGCGCCTTCGCCGCTGCCGCGGTTCGTGATCCAGAAGCACGCCGCCACCCGCCTGCACTTTGACTTTCGTCTCGAAATCGACGGGGTGTTCAAGTCCTGGGCGGTCACACGCGGGCCTTCGCTCAATCCCCAAGACAAGCGCTTGGCGGTCGAGGTCGAGGATCACCCGCTGGATTATGGCGACTTCGAGGGGACCATCCCCAAGGGCCAGTATGGCGGCGGGACGGTGCAGCTTTGGGATCGCGGCCACTGGGCCGTCGAGGACGGCGGCGATCCGCTGCGGGCGCTCAAGCAAGGCGAACTCAAATTCGTGTTGAACGGCAAGCGCCTGCGGGGCGGGTTCGTGCTGGTGCGCATGAAGCACGATCGCAACGGCGGAAAGCGCGCCAATTGGCTGCTCATCAAGCACCGCGACGCCGCCGCCACGGAGGAGGGGGACGTCGCCGCGGAGAACCTGACATCGGTCGCGTCCGGCCGGAAGATGGAGGAGATCGCCGCCGGCAAGGGCAAGGCGCCTGCCGCGTTCATGCTGGCGGCGGCGAAGGCGAGCGCGGACGCCGTCTGGAACAGCAAGCCAAAGGCGCGTCCGTCGCGCCGGGTCGCGGCCGGGCCCTCAAGCGCGGTCATGCCGGACTTTGTAAAGCCCCAATTGTGCAAACTCCTCGATCGCGCCCCGAGCGGGGAGGGCTGGGCCCACGAGATCAAGTTTGATGGCTATCGCATGCAGCTGCGGGTGGAGAACGGGCAGGCCGCGCTGCGCACGCGCACCGGGCTCGACTGGTCGGGCAAGTTTCCCACCCTCCTCAAGGCCGCCGCCAACCTCCCCGACGCCATCCTCGACGGCGAAGCCGTAGCCCTCGACAGCGCCGGCGTGACCGACTTCGCCGCCCTGCAGGCCGCGCTGTTGAACGACGACACTGGAAAGCTTGTCTTCTTCGCCTTCGACCTCCTGTTCCACGCCGGGCGGGACCTCCGCGAACAGCCCCTGTCGGAGCGCAAAGACCGGCTGCGGGAGGTTCTCGCCGCAAGCGGGCCCGAATTGCGGTATACGGAGCATTTTGTGTCCCCGGGCGAGGCGGTGTTGAGCGCGGCGTGCCGGATGGCGCTCGAGGGCGTGGTGTCCAAACGGCTGAACGCGCCCTACCGCTCCGGGCGCAGCGAGACCTGGACGAAGGCCAAGTGCCGCGCGGGGCAGGAAATGGTGGTCGGGGGCTGGGCCAGCGAGAACGGGCGCTTCCGGTCGCTGCTGATCGGATCGTATCGCGGGGAAAGCCTCGTCTATGCCGGACGCGTCGGCACGGGCTTCTCGCAGGCGAAGGTGCGCGCCCTGCTGCTGGAACTCGAGAAACGCGCGCGCCAGAAAAGCCCGTTCGCCCCGCACCCCGAAGCGCGCCCGCGCGCGGGCGAGGCGGTGCGCTGGGTGAAGCCCGATCTCGTCGCCGAGATCGAGTTCGCCGGCTGGACCGGGGCGGGGCTCGTGCGCCAGGGCGCGTTCAAGGGCCTGCGGGAGGACAAGCCGGCCGGCGAGGTCGTGGCCGAGGCGGCCCCCGCGCCCGCAGAAACCCTCGCCGAGCCGTCACCGGTCGCGTCCAAGCCAGGGGCCGTGCGCGGGGTCACGATCTCTAAGCCCTCGAAAGTGCTCTGGCCCGCCACTGAGGATCAGCCCGCAAGCACCAAGAGCGATCTCGCCGCCTATCTCGACGCGGTGGGCGACTGGATGGCGCCGCACGTCGAGGGGCGCCCCTGCTCGCTGGTGCGCGCGCCCGACGGGGTGGACGGTCAGCACTTCTTCCAGCGCCACGCCATGGCCGGCGCGTCCCACCTCTTTACGCTCACCAAAGTCGCGGGCGAGCGCCAGCCCTACCTGCAATTCGACCGCGTCGAGGCGCTGATCGCGGCCGGCCAGAGCGGGGCCTTGGAATTCCACCCCTGGAATTGCGCGCCCGGGCGCCCCGAAATCCCCGGCCGGCTGGTGTTCGATCTCGACCCCGCCCCCGACGTCGCCTTCGCGCGGGTGGTGGACGCCGCGCGGGAGGTGAAGGCGCGCCTGGAGGCGCTGGGGCTCGTGGCGTTCTGCAAGACCACGGGCGGCAAGGGGCTCCATGTCGTGACCCCGCTCGCCCCGAGCGAGGCCTCGACCTGGCCGGTCGCGAAGGCGTTCGCCCAGAGCGTGTGCCGCGCCATGGCCGAGGACAATCCCGGAGCCTTCCTCCTCAACATGAGCAAGAAGCTGCGCGGGGGTAAGATCTTCCTCGATTATCTGCGCAATGACCGGACGGCCACGGCCGTGGCCGTGCTTTCCCCGCGCGCGCGGCCAGGCGCGCCCGTGTCGATGCCGCTGGCATGGAGCGCGGTGCGTGCGACGCTCGACCCCCAACGCTTCACGCTCAAAACCGTCCCCGCGCTGCTGAAGGGGGACCCCTGGCGGGGGTATGACGAGGCCGCGCGCCCGCTGCCGGAGAAAGCCGGCTGAGGGGCGGGGCCCCGGCTGTTCCCGTTACGTCCCGGCCCGCCGCTCGCGCGGAGGGTCGCGCGGCTCTCCCTTGCGGCGGGGTAGAACCCGTGAAATTAAAAGGTGTCGGGGCGTAGCTCAGCCTGGTAGAGCACCTGCTTTGGGAGCAGGGGGTCGCGAGTTCGAGTCCCGCCGCCCCGACCAGGCTCGCGTTTTTCGCGGGCAGGCTTGACGCTTCTCCTCATAGTGCTAGGAGCGGCGCCCTGTTCAGCTGCGAGCGCAGCGCCCGGATCGCGCCCGCGCATCCGTTGACCGAGGCGAAGATGGCCAAAGAGAAGTTTGAGCGGACGAAGCCGCATTGCAACATTGGCACGATTGGTCACGTGGACCATGGGAAGACGACGCTGACGGCGGCGATTACGATGGTTTTGGCGAAGTCCGGTGGCGCCACGGCGAAGCGCT
>JANNOI010000055.1:0-18677 GCA_031398975.1 Alphaproteobacteria bacterium
GGACAATGTGAAAATGGTGGTCGAGCTGATCACCCCGATCGCCATGGAGGAGAAGCTCCGCTTCGCCATCCGCGAAGGCGGCCGCACCGTCGGCGCCGGCGTCGTCGCGAAAATCCTGGACTGAACGCGGGGCTGAAGGGGGCGGGGAAGCGGCGGCGCGCTTTTTCCGGCCCGGGCCCGGACATGCGCTTGCCGCAGCGGGCTTGCGCTGCTAACGGTCGAGGTCTGATCTTTGAAGGGCGCGCCGGCGGGAAGACCGCCTGCCCGGCGCGTTCCGCTTCAAGCGGGATTGGCGATCGCCGGGCGCGCCTTGGCGCCCACGCGCCGCCTAGGAGTGTAGCTCAGCTGGTAGAGCATCGGTCTCCAAAACCGAGGGCCGGGGGTTCGAGTCCCTCCACTCCTGCCACCGGTCGGCGCCTGTCGGGAGCCTGGACGTTCGAGGAGGGGCCGGAGGGGGCCAGTGCGCGAAAGGCTGCTGCGCGAAAGGTTGCTGCGCAAAAGAACAAAAGACGAGCCCTGACAGACCCGGACCCCTATATCAGCCGAAACCAGGACGCAGCCCCGCACCGCCCCTCCGACCCGGCGGCCGCGGCGCGAACACGAGGTGCATGCCATGACGACCGAAGTCGCCGAGCGGGAAGAGCCCCGGCGCAAGCGCGTGGGCCCGCTCACCTTCCTCCGGGAGGTGCGCGCCGAGGGCCGCAAGATCACCTGGGCCACGCGCCAGGAAACGCTCGTGTCCACGATCATGGTGCTGATCATGGTGGCGCTGGCGGCGGTGTTTTTCTTCGCGGTGGATTCGGTGCTGCGGCTGGTGGTGAGTTTCGTTCTGGGCCTCGCGGGTTGAGCCTGGCGGGCGGGCATGGGGAGCATGCAGCGTGAGTGCGCACTGGTACATCGTTCACGCTTACTCGAACTTTGAGAAGAAGGTCGCCGAGGCGATCCGCGAGCAGGCCGCGCGTCAGGGCCTGATGGAGCTGTTCGAGGATATCCGCGTGCCCACCGAGGAGGTCGTGGAGGTCCACCGCAACAAGAAGCGCATTCGCGAAAACCGCCACTTCCCCGGCTATGTGCTGGTGAAGATGGACATGACCGACGACGCGTACCACCTCGTCAAGAACACGCCCAAAGTCACCGGCTTCCTGGGCCAGCAGAACAAGCCCCAGCCCGTCACCGAGCGCGAGGTGCAGCGCATCCTGGGCCATGTGGCGGAGGCTGCCGCCGCCGCGCCCCGAAGGCTCATCTCCTACGAGATCGGCGAGCGTGTGCGCGTCAATGACGGGCCGTTCGCCTCTTTCGAGGGCGCGGTGGAGGAGATCGACGAGGATCGCGGCCGGCTCAAAGTGTCGGTGACGATCTTCGGCCGCGCCACGCCCGTGGAGCTTGAGTTCGGGCAGGTTGACAAGGCGCACTGAGGCGGCGCGTTCAAATTTTTTTAAGCCCGACTCGCCGATCGTCCCGTCCTTAAAGGGGACGGAGGGCGCGACGATGAAGGCCGGGCAAGAGAGCCAGCGACACGACGCTGCGAGCCAGGAAAGTCAGCGCCAGGCGCTCGAATCGAAGCTCGCCGCGCTCGACCGCTCCCAGGCCATTATCGAGTTCGATCTGGACGGGACGGTGCTGGCCGCCAACGCCAATTTCCTCGCCGCCATGGGCTATGCGCGCGAGGAGGTGGTCGGACGCCACCATTCCATGTTCATGGATACCGCCGCGGCCGGGAGCGAGGCCTACCACGCCCTCTGGCGCAATCTGCGGCGGGGGGAGTTCGTCAGCGGGGAGTTCAAGCGCCTCGGCAAGGGCGGCCGCGAAGTCTGGATCCAGGCGACCTACAATCCCGTGCTGGGCGGCGACAACCGCCCCGTGCGCATCGTGAAGATCGCCGCCGACATCACCCAGAACAAGATCGAGGCCGCCAATTTCAAGAGCCAGATCGAGGCCATCGGCCGTTCGCAGGCCGTGATCGAGTTCGACGTGGAGGGGAAAATCCTGTCCGCGAACGAAAATTTCCTGGCGGCGTTCCAGTACGGGCTGAACGAGATCGTCGGCCAGCATCACCGCATGTTTGTGGAGCCGGAGGAGCACCAAGCCCCGCACTATCGCGCCTTCTGGGACCGCCTGCGGCAGGGCGAAACCCAACTCGGCCGCTTCAAGCGTCTGGGCAAGGGCGGGCGGGTGGTGTGGATCCAGGCCTGCTACAGCCCGATTTTGGACGCCGCCGGCAAGCCCTTCAAGGTCGTGAAGTTCGCCACCGACATCACCGCCCAGGTCGATCTGCAGGCGAGCACGGAATTGCTGTCCCTCGTGGCGAACGGGACGCAGAATTCAGTCATCATCACGGATGCGGACGGGCGCATCGAATACGTCAATCCGGGCTTCGAGCGGATGACGGGCTACAGCTTCGCCGAAGTGCAGGGCAAGAAGCCCGGCCACCTGCTGCAGGGGCCCCAGACCAGTGCGGCGACGATCGCGTTGGTGCGCGAGCGGCTGCGCCTGCGCTAGCCCTTCTATGACGAAATCCTCAATTACCGCAAAGACGGGACGCCCTATTGGATTTCGCTGGCGATCAATCCGGTGTTCAAGGCCGACGGGCGACTGGAGCGCTTCATCGCGATCCAGGCGGACGTCACCGCGACCAAGCTCGACGCGCTCGAATATACGATGAAGCTCAACATTATCAGCCAGACCATGGCGATCGCGGAATGGGCGCCCGGGCAGGCCGAGCCGACGGTCAACGCCTTCCTGGGCGGGCGCATGGGCCCGGGCGAGCGGCCCCCGGCGCTTGACGCCGTTCTGACCCGCGAGGAGCAGGCCGCCGCGGCGCGGGGCGACAGCATCGCCAAGCCGCTGTCCTGGAAGCTGGGGGGCGAGCGCTCGATCGAGCTGGACGCGGTGTTCTCCGCCATCCGCGACCTGGACGGGCGGGTCGCCAAGATGTTGATGTTCGGGGCCGACGCCACGGCCCGGCGCCAGACCGTGCGCCAGACCCAGGCCGCCATGCAGGACGTGCTGGAATCGAGCAAGGGCATCGCCGCCAGCGTTTCCGTTATCGACGATATCGCCAGCCAGACCAATCTCCTCGCCCTGAACGCCACGATCGAGGCCGCGCGCGCCGGGGAGGCGGGGCGGGGCTTTGCGGTGGTGGCCGCCGAGGTCAAGGCGCTGGCCTCGCGCTCGGGCGCCTCGGCCAAGACGATCACCGGCATCGTGCGCGACAACGAGGCCACGATCTCTACGCTGAACGAGCGCCTGCGCCGCCTGGCGGGCTGAGCGAGCGAGCCCAAGGCTCCCATCAGGGGCTCCCATCAGGGCTCCCATCGACAAGCCGGAACTTCTCCTCTATGCACCCGCCTCCGCCAGCGCCGAAAAGGCGTGGGCGATTCGCGTGGGAGGCTTTGGGCAAAGACCAGCCCGGCCGCACCACGCCCCTCTCGCTGCAGGAATAGGCCTGCGGCGCGATCCGGCGGCGCGCCATACCCTTTGACCGGGCGGCGCGGGCGTCCTGGAGAGGATCAGATGGCGAAGAAAGTCATGGGGCAGATCAAGCTCCAAGTGCCGGCGGCGGCGGCCAATCCCTCGCCCCCGATCGGCCCCGCACTCGGCCAGCGCGGCCTCAACATCATGGAATTCTGCAAGGGTTTCAACGCCCGCACCCAGGAGATGGAGAAGGGCCAGCCGTGCCCGGTCCTGATCACCTATTACCAGGACAAGTCCTTCACCTTCGAAATCAAGACCCCGCCGGCGACATTCCTCCTGAAAAAGGCCGCGGGGCTCAAGATCGGCAAGAAGCCCGCTTCGGGCTCGAAGCTGCCGGGGCGCACCAAGGTGGGCACGGTCACGAAGGCCCAGTGCCGCCAGATCGCGGAAACCAAGATGAAGGACCTGAACGCCCACGACCTCGACGCCGCCACCTCCATCATCATGGGCTCGGCGCGGGCGATGGGCCTGGAAGTGGTGGAGTAGGGACATGGCTGTTCTGGACGGGGTCCGCACGACCAAGAGGATGGCCAAGAGCCATGCCGGCATCGATGCGCGCAAGCTGCACAAGCTCGAAGAGGCGGTGCGGATGGTGAAGGAGCGCGCCAGCGCCAAGTTCGACGAGACGGTGGAGGTCGCGCTCAATCTGGGCGTGGACCCGAAATATCCCGATCAGCAGGTGCGCGGCGTGTGCAACCTGCCCAACGGCACCGGCAAGACGCTGCGCGTGGCCGTGTTCGCGCGCGACAAGAAGGCCGAGGAAGCGCGCGCCGCCGGGGCCGACATCGTCGGCGCCGACGACCTGTTCGCGACCATTAATGGCGGCAAGATTGAGTTCGACCGCCTGATCGCCACCCCGGATATGATGCCGCTCGTGGGCCGGCTCGGTAAAATCCTGGGCCCGCGGGGGCTAATGCCCAACCCGAAAGTGGGCACTGTGACCGCGGACGTGACCAAGGCGGTGAAGGATTCCAAGGGCGGCGCGGTGGAGTTCCGGGTGGAGAAGGCCGGGATCATCCATGCCGGGATCGGCAAGGCGAGCTTCCCGCCGGAGGCGCTCACCCAGAACATTCGGGCCTTCGTCGATGCGGTGGTGAAGGCCAAACCGACGGGCGCGAAGGGTACTTTCGTGCGCAAAGTGGCGGTGAGCTCGACGATGGGGCCGGGCGTTCGCGTGGAAACGCAAAGCGCGCTTGCAGCAGATTAAAGAATTCTGCATAACGCACGACTTGCCGCCCGGAGCCGGGCGGCGGATCGGCGGTTTGGCGTCCTCGCACCAGGAAACCAGCCGCCGCCTGTCCGAGACTGCAGGCGCCTTGGGCCATTGGCGGTATCGCCGGCGGCGAAGGGCTTAATTCCATGTCCTTTCGCTTTTTGGGCGAGAGGCGGGGGGCCGGCAGGAGATGGGAGTTCGAGTTTCGATACGCCCCATGGGCGCCGCGCGCGGCGTTCCATGCGGATTTGTCGGCGCACGGCCCAGGGGACAGGAGTGGCGCGGGATCGCGCGCGAAGCTCCGTTCCGCCGGAACGCTTCGCGGGCCTCCGGCGCCCCGGGGCGGCCGGATGGGCTGGTCGCGCCGTCAATGCATGCCCGGCTACGGCCTGGCGGGAGAGCGTGATGGACCGTGCGGAAAAGGTCGAGGCCGTGGAGGCCCTGAGGGGTATCTTCGCGCGCTCCGGCGTGGTGGTGGTAGGCCATTATGCAGGCCTCAGCGTCGCCGATTTGACCGTGCTCCGCGTGCGCCTGCGCGACGCGGGCGCGGGGCTTAAAGTGGTGAAGAACAGGTTTGCGAAGATTGCGCTGGACGGCACGCCCGGCGCGGCGGGCGCGCACCTGTTTTCCGGACCCACCGCCATCGCCTACAGCGCCGATCCGGTCGCCGCCACCAAGGTCGCGGTGGCCTATGCGAAGGAGAAGGACCGTTTCGTTCTGGTCGGCGCGCTGTTGGGGCCGGCCGTTCTCGATGAAAACGGCGTCAAAGCGCTGGCGACGCTGCCCTCGCTCGACGAGCTGCGCGGCAAGCTGATCGGCCTGATCCAGGCGCCGGCCACCAAGCTTGCGGCCCTGGTCCAGGCGCCGGGCGCCCAATTGGCGCGGGTGATCAACGCCTACGCCGTGAAAGATCAAGCTGGGGAGGAAGCGGCCTAAAAGCCGGTTTCGCCTGTCCTGAAAACGCTTAAACGTCACTAAACTGGGGTATCTTCCATGTCGAAACTCGAAAAGATCGTCGAGGACCTGTCCTCGCTCACCGTGCTCGAAGCCGCCGATCTGGCGAAGCTGCTCGAGGACAAGTGGGGCGTTTCCGCCGCGGCGCCGGTCGCCGTAGCCGCTCCCGCCGGCGGGGCCGCCGCCGCCGCCGCCCCCGTCGAAGAGCAGACCGAATTCACCGTCATGCTCGTCGGCGTCGGCGACAAGAAGATCGAGGTGATCAAGGAAGTCCGGGCCATCACGGCGCTGGGCCTCAAGGAAGCCAAGGACCTCGTCGAGGGCGCGCCCAAGGCGGTGAAGGAAGGCGTTAACAAGGCAGATGCGGAAAAATTCAAAGCCCAGCTTGAAAAAGCCGGCGCGAAGGTTGAATTGAAATAAATCATCTCATTCCCCACGAGCCGGAAACCGCGCGCCGACGGTTTCGGCTCGTCGTGCGGCGTCCGGCCGCACTATTCAGCGCGGCGCGGGTTGGCCCGGCCAGGGGCGCCTGGGTCGCCCCCGTCTCGGATTTTGCGCCGGCGGGCGGTTTTGCGGCCGGGGTTTTGGCGGCCGGAGTTTTTGCGTCGGCTGCGGGTTATGCGTCGCCAAGTGGTGTTGCGTCGGCAAGAGCGCACGGCGCCGGTTTGGGCCTCTCTCGTCTGCTGGGCTCAAGCGTGAAGCGGCCGGGTTTTCCCGCGCCGGTCTTAGCAGGCGCTATGCGGCGCGTGCGCTGCGGCCCGGCGGCCGCGCGCGCGGGCCTGACCTGAGCGGTCATGGGGAAAGCAATGGCGCTGTCCTATACGGGAAAAAAGCGGATTCGGAAATCGTTCGGGAAGATCCCCGAGGCGGGCGCGATGCCGAACCTGATCGAGGTGCAGCGCAGCTCCTACGATCAGTTTCTGCAGAAGGACGTCAAGGCCGCGGAGCGGCGCGAGGAGGGCGTGGAGGCGGTGTTCCGCTCCGTCTTCCCGATCAAGGATTTCTCCGAACGCGCGGTGCTCGAATACGTCTCCTACGAGTTCGAGGAGCCGAAATTCGACGTCGAGGAATGCCAGCAGCGCGACATGACCTACGCCGCGCCGCTGAAGGTCAAGCTGCGCCTCATCGTGTTCGAGAGCGACGAGGAGACGGGCGCCAAATCCGTCAAGGACATCAAGGAGCAGGACGTCTATCTGGGCGACATCCCGCTGATGACGGACAAGGGCACCTTCATCGTCAACGGCACCGAGCGCGTGATCGTCTCCCAGATGCACCGCTCGCCCGGCGTGTTCTTCGATCACGACAAGGGCAAGACGCACGCCTCCGGCAAGCTCCTGTTCGCGGCCCGCGTGATCCCCTATCGCGGCTCCTGGCTCGATTTCGAGTTCGACGCCAAGGACATCCTGTTCGTCCGCATTGACCGGAAGCGTAAGCTGCCGGCCACGACGCTGCTCTACGCGCTGGGCATGGATGGCGAGCAGATCCTCGCGACCTTCTACGACAAAGTGAGCTACCGGCGCACCGCGCGCGGCTGGGCGCTGCGCTACCGGCCCGAGCGCTGGCGCGGGGCCAAGCCCGCCTTCGACCTCGTCGACGCCAAGACCGGCAATGTTGTGGCCGAGGCCGGCAAGAAGATCTCCGCGCGCAACGCCAACAAGATCGCCGACGACGGCGTGCTGGAAATTCTCGTGCCGTCCGAGGACCTCTATGACCGCTTCGCCGCCGAGGACATCGTCAACACCGAGACGGGCGAGATCTTCGTCGAGGCCGGCCAGGCGCTGAACGAGCAGGCGGTGGCCACGCTCGTGGAGGCGGGCGTCGACACGCTGCCCGTGCTCGACATCGACAATGTCACGATCGGCCCGTACATCCGCAACACGCTGACGCTGGACAAGAACGAGACCCGCGAGCAGGCGCTGTTCGATATCTACCGCGTGATGCGCCCGGGCGAGCCGCCGACGCTCGAGACCGGCCAGACCCTGTTCAACGCGCTGTTCTCCGACTCCGAGCGCTACGACCTCTCCGCCGTCGGGCGGGTGAAGATGAATATGCGCCTCGGCCTCGATACGCCCGACGATCTGCGCGTGCTGCGCCAGGAGGACATCATCGCCGTGATGCGCACGCTGTGCGAATTGCGCGACGGGCGCGGCGAGGTGGACGATATCGACAATCTGGCCAACCGGCGCGTGCGCTCGGTCGGCGAATTGATGGAGAACCAGTATCGGCTGGGCCTCCTGCGGATGGAACGCGCCATCAAGGAGCGGATGAGCTCGGTCGATATCGAGACCGTGATGCCGCACGATCTGATCAATGCGAAGCCGGCGGCGGCGGCGGTGCGCGAATTCTTCGGCTCCTCCCAGCTCAGCCAGTTTATGGACCAGACAAACCCGCTCTCCGAGATCACGCACAAGCGCAGGCTCTCCGCGCTCGGGCCCGGCGGCCTCACGCGCGAGCGCGCGGGCTTCGAGGTGCGCGACGTGCACCTCACCCATTATGGCCGCATCTGCCCAATCGAGACGCCGGAAGGCCCGAATATTGGGCTGATCAATTCGCTCGCCACCCATGCGCGGGTGAACAAATACGGCTTCATCGAAAGCCCCTACCGGCGCGTGGTGGAGGGCAAGCCGATGGAGGAGATCGTTTATCTCTCCGCCATGCAGGAGACCGGCCACAAGATCGCCCAGGCCAATGCGCGCCTCGACGAGGGGGGCAGGCTCTCGGAAGAATTCGTGCAGGCGCGCGAGAATTACGAGGCCACGCTCATCCCGCGCGACGAGATCGATTTCATCGACGTCTCGCCCAAGCAGGTCGTGTCCGTGGCGGCGGCGCTTATTCCGTTCCTGGAGAATGACGACGCCAACCGCGCTTTGATGGGCTCCAACATGCAGCGCCAGGCCGTGCCGCTCCTGCGCGCGGACGCCCCGCTCGTGGGCACGGGCATGGAGGCGATCGTGGCGCGCGATTCGGGCGCGGCCGTCACCGCGCGCCGCCCCGGCGTGGTCGAGCAGGTGGACAGCCAGCGCATCGTCGTGCGCGCCACCGAGGAGCGCGACCCCAACAAGCCCGGCGTCGACATCTACCGCCTGCTGAAGTTCCAGCGCTCCAACCAGAACACCTGCATCACCCAGCGCCCGATCGTGAAGGTAGGCGATCTGGTGCAGGAGGGCGACATCATCGGCGATGGTCCGTCCACGGAGCTTGGCGAGCTCGCGCTCGGGCGCAACGTGCTCGTCGCGTTCATGCCGTGGAACGGCTACAACTTTGAGGATTCGATCCTCATCAGCGAGCGCATCGTCAAGGACGACGTCTTCACCTCGATCCATATCGAGGAATTCGAGGTCGCCGCGCGCGACACCAAGCTCGGCCCCGAGGAGATCACGCGCGACATTCCCAATGTCGGCGAGGAAGCGCTGCGCAATCTCGACGAAGCCGGGATCGTGGCGATCGGCGCGGAGGTGATGGCCGGGGACATTCTCGTCGGTAAGGTGACGCCCAAGGGCGAGAGCCCGATGACGCCGGAAGAGAAGCTCCTGCGCGCGATCTTCGGGGAGAAAGCCTCCGACGTGCGCGACACGAGCCTGCGCCTGCCGCCCGGCGTCCAGGGCACGATCGTCGAGGTGCGGGTGTTCAACCGCCACGGTGTCGAGAAGGACCAGCGCGCGATGCAGATCGAGCGCGAAGAGATCGAAAGCCTCGCCAAAGACCGCGACGACGAATTGGCGATCCTCGAGCGCAA
Organism: Alphaproteobacteria bacterium; assembly: GCA_031398975.1. Classification (GTDB taxonomy): domain Bacteria; phylum Pseudomonadota; class Alphaproteobacteria; order Caulobacterales; family Aquidulcibacteraceae; genus JAKFWI01. Next base: position 9,378 of record JANNOI010000055.1, read on the forward strand.
CATCTTCGCGCGCCTGCGCCGGATCATGGTGGGAAAGCCCGCCGTGTCGGGGCCGAAGGGCTTCCGCAAGGGTGCGGTGACCGAGGAGATGCTGGCGGGCTTCAGCCACGGCCAATGGTGGCAGATCGGCCTCGAGGACGAGGCCGCCATGGCCGAGATCGAGGCCATCAAGAAACAATATGACGACGCCAAGAAGCGCCTCGACGCGCGCTTCGCCGACAAGGTCGACAAGCTCCAGCGCGGCGACGAGCTGCCGCCGGGGGTGATGAAGGTCGTCAAGGTGTTCGTGGCGGTGAAGCGCAAGCTGCAGCCGGGCGACAAGATGGCCGGGCGCCACGGCAATAAGGGCGTGATCTCGAAGATCGTGCCGGTGGAGGACATGCCGTTCCTGGAGGACGGGACGAGCGTCGATATCGTGCTCAATCCGCTGGGCGTGCCGTCGCGGATGAATGTGGGCCAGATCCTGGAGACGCACCTGGGCTGGGCGTGCGCGGGGCTGGGGCGCCAGATCCGCCAGGCGCTCGAGGCCTATGAACAGACCGGCGACAAGAAGGGCCTCGCGAAGAAGCTGAAGGAGGTCTACGGCCCCGACAGCGAATTGCCGACCGACCCTGCCGAGATCGAGGAACTCGCCCACAATGTCGCGCGCGGCGTGCCGGTGGCGACGCCCGTGTTCGATGGCGCGAAGGACAGCGACATCCGCGCGATGCTGAAACAGGCAGGCCTCTCCGACAGCGGCCAGGTGACCCTGTATGACGGCCTTACGGGCGAGACGTTCAAGCGGCCGGTGACGGTGGGCTATATCTACATGCTCAAGCTGCACCATCTGGTGGACGACAAGATCCACGCGCGCTCGATCGGGCCCTATTCGCTGGTCACCCAGCAGCCGCTCGGCGGCAAGGCCCAGTTCGGCGGCCAGCGCTTCGGCGAGATGGAAGTCTGGGCGCTGGAGGCCTATGGCGCCGCCTACACGCTCCAGGAAATGCTGACCGTGAAGTCCGACGACGTGGCCGGGCGCACCAAAGTCTATGAGGCGATCGTGCGCGGCGACGATACGTTCGAGGCCGGCATCCCGGAAAGCTTCAACGTGCTGGTCAAGGAAATGCGTTCGCTCAGCCTCAATGTCGAGCTGGCGGACGGCAAGGCCGCCAAGGCTGCGGAATAGCGGCATTCCTCCCGGAGGGGGCCCGCGCCGGCCCGGGAGCGCGTGAGTACGAAGTCCGGTCCCCGCTGGCGTACGGCGGGGACCACGCAAACGCAGAAGGACGATCCTGCATGAACGCCTTCAACCAAGATCTCATGAACGTGTTCGGGCAGCAGCCCGTGGCGCCCGTATTCGACCAGATCAAGATCTCGATCGCCTCGCCGGACCAGATCCGCGCCTGGTCCTATGGTGAGATCAAGAAGCCCGAGACGATCAATTACCGCACCTTCAAGCCCGAGCGCGACGGCTTGTTCTGCGCCCGCATCTTCGGTCCGATCAAGGATTACGAATGCCTGTGCGGCAAGTACAAGCGCATGAAGTTCAAGGGCGTGACGTGCGAGAAGTGCGGCGTGGAAGTCACGCTGCAGCGCGTGCGCCGCGAGCGGATGGGCCATATCGAACTCGCCGCGCCGGTCGCCCATATCTGGTTCCTGAAATCGCTGCCTTCCCGGATCGGGCTGATGCTCGACATGCCGCTGAAGGACATCGAGCGCGTGCTCTATTTCGAGCACTACATCGTCACCGAGCCGGGCCTGACGCCGCTCAAGGCGCGCGAACTCCTCACCGAGGAGGATTATATCAAGGCTCAGGACGAATATGGCGAGGACAGCTTCACCGCCATGATCGGCGCCGAGGCGATCCGGGAGCTCTTGAACCAGCTCGATCTGGAAAAGGAATCGGAGGAATTGCGCCGCGGCATCGCGGAAGCGACCACCGAGCTCAAGCCGAAAAAGCTCGCCAAGCGGCTGAAACTGGTCGAGGCCTTCGTCCGCTCCGGCAACCGCCCGGAATGGATGATCCTCACCGTCGTGCCGGTGATCCCGCCCGAATTGCGCCCGCTCGTGCCGCTCGACGGCGGCCGGTTCGCGACATCGGACCTGAACGACCTCTATCGCCGCGTGATCAACCGCAACAACCGCCTCAAGCGGCTGATGGAATTGCGCGCGCCAGACATCATCATCCGCAACGAGAAGCGGATGCTGCAGGAAAGCGTCGACGCCCTGTTCGACAATGGCCGGCGCGGGCGCGTGATCACGGGGGCCAACAAGCGGCCGCTGAAATCGCTGGCCGATATGCTGAAGGGCAAGCAGGGCCGGTTCCGGCAGAACCTGCTGGGCAAGCGCGTCGATTATTCCGGGCGTTCGGTGATCGTTGTCGGGCCTGAGCTCAAGCTGCACCAGTGCGGCCTGCCGAAGAAGATGGCGCTCGAATTGTTCAAGCCCTTCATCTATGCGCGCCTCGACGCGAAGGGCCTGTCGGGCACCGTGAAGCAATCGCGGCGCATGGTGGAGAAGGAGCGGCCCGAAGTCTGGGACGTGCTCGAGGAGGTGATCCGCGAGCACCCTGTGCTGTTGAACCGCGCGCCGACGCTGCACCGTCTGGGCATCCAGGCCTTCGAACCCAAGCTGATCGAGGGCAAGGCGATCCAGCTCCATCCCCTCGTCTGCGCCGCCTTCAACGCCGATTTCGACGGCGACCAGATGGCCGTGCACGTGCCGCTCTCGCTCGAGGCGCAGCTCGAGGCGCGGGTGCTGATGATGAGCACCAACAACATCCTGAGCCCCGCCAACGGACGCCCGATCATTGTGCCGAGCCAAGACATCGTGCTCGGCCTCTATTATCTCTCCACGGTGAAGGACGGCGAGCCCGGCGAGGGCAAGCTCCTGGCCGACATGGGAGAGATCGAGGCCGCGCTCGAAGCCGGCGTCGTCACCCTGCATTCGAAGATCAAGGCGCGGTTCGAGACCGTCGATGAGCAGGGGCGGAAGAAGTTCGTCACCGTCGATTCGACGCCGGGCCGGATGAAGATGGCCGAGGTGCTGCCGAAGAACCCCAAGATCGGCCACGAACTCATCAGCCAGCTGATGACCAAGAAGCAGATCGGGGAGGTGATCGACACCGTCTATCGCCATTGCGGGCAGAAGGCGACGGTGATCTTCGCCGACCGCATCATGGCGCTGGGTTTCCGCGAAGCCGCCAAGGCCGGCATCTCGTTCGGCATGGGCGACATGATCGTGCCGAAGGCCAAGGCCGCCCTGGTCGAGGACACGCGCCAGCGCGTCTCCGAATACGAGCAGCAATATGCCGACGGCCTGATCACGAAGGGCGAGAAGTACAACAAGGTCGTCGATGTCTGGTCGAAATGCACCGACAAGGTGGCTGATGCGATGATGGAGGAGGCCTCCCGCCCCGCGCGCGAGCGCTCGGGCCATGCGGGCGAACTCAATTCCGTGTTCATGATGGCCCATTCGGGCGCGCGCGGCTCGAAGAACCAGATGAAGCAACTCGCCGGCATGCGCGGCCTGATGGCCAAGCCCTCGGGCGAGATCATCGAGACGCCGATCATCTCGAACTTCAAGGAAGGCCTCACCGTCCTTGAATATTTCAACTCCACCCACGGGGCCCGCAAGGGCCTCGCCGACACCGCGCTCAAGACCGCCAATTCCGGCTATCTCACGCGGCGCCTAGTGGACGTAGCCCAGGATTGCATCATCACCGAAGACGATTGCGGCACCGATCAGGGCATCGACATGCGCGCCGTGATCGACGGGTCGGACGTGGTCGTCTCGCTGGGGCTGCGGATTCTCGGGCGCACCGTAGCGGTCGATGTGGTCGATCCGAGCACGGGGGAAGTGGTGGCGCCGGCGGGCTCGTTCCTCGACGAGGATCTGACGGCGGTGGTCGAAAGCTCCGCCGCGCAGACGGTGAAGGTGCGCTCCGTGCTCACCTGCGAGACCCGGACCGGGGTGTGCGCGGCCTGTTACGGGCGCGACCTCGCGCGCGGCACGCCCGTCAATATCGGCGAAGCGGTGGGCGTGATCGCGGCCCAATCGATCGGCGAGCCGGGCACCCAGCTGACCATGCGCACCTTCCATATCGGCGGCGCGGCCCAGGTGGCCGAGCAATCGGTGCTGGAAAGCGCCCATGACGGCAGCGTCCGGCTGGTCAACCGCAACACGGTGAAGAACCCGCAAGGGGAGCTCATTGTGATGGGGCGCGGCATGCAGGTCGTCATCCTCGACGCCGAGGGCAAGGAACGGCAGAGCTTCAAGCTCTCCTTCGGCTCCAAGCTGAAGGTCAATGACGGCGCGACCGTTTCCCGCGGGGACCGGGTGGCGGAATGGGATCCCTATTCCACCCCGATCATCACGGAAGTGGCCGGGACGGTGCGGTTCGAGGATCTGGTCGAGAACGTCTCCGTGCGGGACGATTTCGATGAGGAAACCGGCATCTCCTCCAAAGTGGTGGCCGATTGGCGCTCCAACCCGAAGGGCTCGGACCTGCGCCCCGCGCTGGTGATCCTGACGGACAAGGGCGCGCCCGCAAAGCTGCCCAACGGCGCGGACGCCCGCTATGTCCTGCCGGTAGGTGCGATCCTCTCGATCGTGGACGGGGATGCGGTGCGTCCGGGTCAGGACCTCGCGCGCATCACCACTGGGGGCGCCAAGACGCGCGACATCACCGGGGGCCTGCCGCGGGTGGCGGAATTGTTCGAGGCGCGCCGCCCGAAGGATCACGCGATCATCGCCGAGGCCGAAGGGCGGGTCGAGTTCGGGCGGGATTACAAGTCCAAGCGCCGCCTGCGCATCGTGCCCGAGGATGAGAGCGTCGAGCCGATCGAGTACATGATCCCGAAAGGCAAGCATCTGGCCGTCCAGGAGGGCGACCGGGTGATGAAGGGCGATTATCTGTTGGACGGCAACCCCGCCCCGCAGGACATCCTCTCCATCCTCGGCGTGGAGGCTCTGGCCGATTACCTCGTGAACGAGATCCAGAAGGTCTATCGTCTGCAGGGCGTCCCGATCAACGACAAGCACATCGAGGTCATCGTCCGCCAGATGCTGCAGAAGGTGGAGGTCATGGAGGGCGGGGACACGGAATTCCTGAAGGGCGAGGCGGTCGATGCGCTGGACCTCGAGGACGAGAACCGCCGCGTCTCCGACCTGGGCCTCAAGCCCGCCACCGCCCAGCCCATGCTGCTCGGCATCACGAAGGCGAGCCTCCAGACCCGCTCCTTCATCTCCGCGGCCTCCTTCCAGGAGACCACGCGGGTGCTGACCGAGGCGGCCACCTACGGCAAGAGCGACAATCTGGAAGGCCTGAAGGAGAACGTCATCGTCGGGCGCCTGATCCCTGCCGGAACGGGCGGCCAGCTCCGCCGCTTCCAGAAGATCGCCGCCGACCGCGACGCCAAGCTCGCCCTCCAGCGCGAGAAGGAAGCCGCGAAGACTCTGGCGGCCGCGGAAGCCGCGGAATAGCGCCAAACTCCCCCCGCAACGGGCTTGCGGGGGGAGAGCGCGCGCTCAGTCGAAAATGTCGAAGATGTCGAGACCGCGTTTGCGCTTGGCGCCGTGGTGGCGGCGATAATCGTCGTCATCATCGTCGTGGCGGTAGGGCCGGGGCTGGGGCGGGGCATGCGGCGGCGGGGACGCGCCGAAAGACGTAGGCGAAGCCTCCCCGCGCCCGGCCGCGATAAGCTTCTCCAATTCCCCCCGGTCCAGCCACACGCCCCGGCAGGTGGGGCACATGTCGAACGCCACCGCGTCGCGTTTCAGCTCCTGCATCGCGGCATTGCAATTCGGGCACATTAAAAGCGGCATCGGAAACTCCGTCATGGCCGCCCCCGCGTACGCGCCGGGCGGATCGGGCCTGTTCGTTCGGCGTGGTCTATATAGAGACGCCCGCCCCGGGCGAAAATGCGAGCCGCGCAGCCTTAGCCGGCGCGGGGGAGCCTTCGGGGCCTCGCTTGACGGTGCAGCGCCCTGTCTTTATAGACACGCGGCGTGGGCGGGCGCTTTTAAGCGCCTGCTTTTGCTATTTTCTCGTTCGCCGAGCTGTCCGTTTCCGTTCCAGGGGCCCTTTTTTGGCTGGTGCGGAAAGAGCTTGGCGTGTCTTCGGTTCTGGAAGGTTTGACGGGCGTATGCCGACGATTAACCAATTGATCCGCAAACCGCGCAAGCCGCTGATTGCGCGCAACAAGGTGCCGGCCCTGAAGGGCTGCCCGCAGCGGCGCGGGGTGTGCACGCGGGTGTACACGACCACGCCGAAAAAGCCGAATTCCGCGCTCCGCAAGGTCGCCAAGGTGCGCCTCACCAGCCAGATCGAGGCGGTCTGCTATATCCCCGGCGAGGGGCACAATCTGCAGGAGCATTCCGTGGTGCTGATCCGCGGCGGGCGGGTCAAGGATTTGCCGGGCGTGCGCTACCACATCCTGCGCGGCGTCCTCGACACCCAGGGCGTCAAGAACCGCAAGAAGCGCCGCTCGCTCTATGGCGCCAAGCGCCCGAAATAAGAGGATCCACCGATGTCCCGCCGCCATAGCGCCGAGATCCGCGACGTCCTGCCCGATCCCAAGTTCGGGGACGAGACGCTGACGAAATTCATGAATTACGTGATGTACGAGGGCAAGAAATCGGTCGCCGAGACGATCGTGTACGGCGCGCTCGACGTCGTGGAGCGCAAAATTAAACGCGAGCCGCTGGAGATCTTCCACGACGCGCTCGCCAATGTCGCCCCCGCGATCGAGGTGCGTTCGCGCCGCGTGGGCGGGGCCACCTATCAGGTCCCGGTGGAGGTGCGCCCGGAGCGGCGCAAGGCGCTGGCGATCCGCTGGCTCGTGACCTCGGCGCGCAACCGCAATGAGAGCACGATGGTGGACCGTCTCGCCGGGGAGCTGATCGACGCCTCCAACAATCGCGGCAGCGCCGTCAAGAAGCGCGAAGACACCCACCGGATGGCGGAAGCCAACCGCGCCTTCTCGCACTATCGCTGGTAAAGGACACTTCCCGTCATGCCGCGCCAATACGCGATCGAGGACTACCGCAATTTCGGCATCATGGCCCACATCGATGCCGGCAAGACCACGACGACCGAGCGCGTGCTCTATTACACTGGCAAGTCGCACAAGATCGGCGAAGTCCATGACGGCGCGGCGACCATGGACTGGATGGAGCAGGAGCAGGAGCGGGGGATCACGATCACCTCGGCGGCCACCACCTGCATCTGGAACGGCAAGCGGCTGAACATCATCGACACGCCCGGCCACGTCGATTTCACCATCGAGGTCGAGCGTTCGCTGCGCGTGCTGGACGGCGCCGTCTGCGTCCTCGATGGCAACCAGGGCGTTGAGCCGCAGACCGAAACGGTCTGGCGCCAGGGGGACAAGTACAACGTCCCCCGCATCGTGTTCGCCAACAAGATGGACAAGCTCGGCGCGGATTTCTTCAACTGCGTCAACGACATGAAGGTCCGGCTCGGGGTGCGCCCCGTGCCGCTCCAGCTGCCGATCGGGATCGAGAGCACGTTCCGCGGCGTCGTCGATCTCGTGCGGATGAAGGCGATCGTGTGGCTGGAGGAGAGCCTCGGCGCGAAATATGTCGAGGAGGAAATCCCGGCCGACCTGCTGGACCAGGCCAAGGAATATCGAAACCTCCTGGTCGAGGCCGCGGTCGAACTCGACGATACCGCGATGGAGAAATATCTCGACGGCGAGGAGCCGGACGAGGCGACGCTGAAGGGCCTCATCCGCAAGGCGGTCCATACCGGCGCCTGGTACCCGATGCTGTGCGGTTCGGCGTTCAAGAACAAGGGCGTGCAGCCGCTGCTGGACGCCGTCGTCGATTACCTGCCTAACCCGCTCGACCGGCCCCCGATCAAGGGGATCATTCCGGACACGGAAGAAGAGACCGTCCGCCGCTCGACCGACGAGGACCCCTTCTCCATGCTCGCCTTCAAGATCATGGACGATCCCTTCGTCGGGACCATCACCTTCTGCCGCATCTATTCGGGCAAGCTGAGCTCGGGGGAGGGGCTGCTGAACTCCACCCGCGACAAGAAGGAGCGGGTCGGGCGGATGCTGCTGATGCACGCCAATAACCGCGAGGACATCAAGGAAGCCTTCGCGGGGGACATCGTGGCGCTCGCGGGCCTCAAAGAGGTGCGCACCGGGGATACGCTGTGCGATCCGCAAAAGCCTGTGATCCTCGAGCGGATGGAATTCCCCGAGCCCGTCATCGAGCTCGCGATCGAGCCGAAATCGAAGGCCGACCAGGAGAAGCTGGGCGTCGCGCTGGCGAAGCTCGCCGCCGAGGATCCCTCCTTTCGTGTCTCGACCGATCAGGAGAGCGGCCAGACCATCCTCAAGGGCATGGGCGAGCTGCACCTCGACATCAAGGTCGATATCCTGCGACGCACCTATAAGGTCGACGCCAATATCGGCGCCCCGCAAGTGGCCTATCGCGAAAAGCTCGGCCGCAAGGTCGAGATCGACTACACCCACAAGAAGCAGACTGGGGGCTCGGGCCAGTTCGCGCGCGTGATCCTCACCTTCGAGCCGGCCGAGCCGGGCTCGGGCTTCGTGTTCGAGAACAAGGTGGTGGGCGGGTCGGTGCCGAAGGAGTTCGTGCCGGGCGTCGAGAAGGGCCTCGAAATGAGCAAGGAGAACGGCCTGCTGGCCGGCTTCCCGCTCATCGATTTCAAGGCCACGCTGACGGACGGGGCCTATCACGACGTCGATTCGAGCGTGCTCGCCTTCCAGATCGCAGCCCAAGCCGCCTATCGCGAGCTGAAAGAGAAGGGCGATCCGCGCCTGCTCGAGCCGGTGATGAAGGTCGAGGTCGTGAGCCCGGAAGAATATGTGGGCTCGGTGATCGGCGATCTGAACTCGCGGCGCGGCATGATCCAGGGCCAGGACATGCGCGGCAACGCCACCGTGATAAACGCCATGGTGCCGCTCGCGAACATGTTCGGCTATGTGAACACGCTGCGTTCTTTCTCCCAGGGGCGCGCGCAATTCACCATGCAATTCGACCATTACGAGGAAGTGCCCCAGGCGGTGGCGCGCGAGGTCGTAGCCAAGCTCGCGAGCTGAGGCGGCCCGCGCGCCCGGTCACGGCGCAATCCTGCGACGCCGGACCTGCCGCGGCGGTCCGGGCGATCACGGTAAAAGGAGGCCCAGATGGCCAAAGAGAAGTTTGAGCGGACGAAGCCGCATTGCAACATTGGCACGATTGGTCACGTGGACCATGGGAAGACGACGCTGACGGCGGCGATTACGATGGTTTTGGCGAAGTCCGGTGGCGCCACGGCGAAGCGCT
>JANNOI010000061.1:0-36514 GCA_031398975.1 Alphaproteobacteria bacterium
GGGCGCGGGCGCGGGAGCGGGAGACGCGGACGCGTTCGTTTCGGCTTCCCCATCGTCGTACGGGTCGAGGTCGGCGTCTTCCGCGGGCGCGCGCGCGGCGGCGGGGGAGGGCAGGGGCGCGCGCGCGGCGGTATAGGGTTCGTCCCCGAAGCGGGGGCGCTGGTCTTCGATCTGGCGGTCGAACGGCCAGGCGTTGGCGGGGGCGGGGCGGCGCTGGTCGGCCAGCTTGGCCATGGCGCTTTGGGTGGAGGCTCCGGCCTGGCGGGCGGCGCGGCCCGCGAGGTCGGCGGCTTTGGCCATGTCCTGCTTCGTCACCCGGAACGCCCAGCTCAGCGCGCCGGCCGCGCCCGCAAGCGCGGTGAGGCCAGCAAAGCCCTCGCTCCACGGCATGCCCGTCAGCGCGTACAGGCCGGTAAGCACGCCCGCGACGCCGTCCCCGATGAGCCCGCCCATGTCGGCGCCGAGCGGCCAGGCGTCCAGCACCGGCAGGGCCGAGGCGAAGCCCGCCAGCAGCGCCGCGCCGGAGACGCCCGCCAGCAGGCGGCTGGTGGAGATCGGCTGCGTCATGCGTTTGCGTGCGATGCGGCCCACCGCCCCGGCGGCCAAAGCGGCAAGCGCCACGGGCGCGGCGAGCCCCATGCTTTGCATGCAGAGGTCCGCGAAAGCCGCGCCCGGCGCGCCGAACAGGTTCGAGGCCGGCTCCGCGGTGGCGACATTGAGGCTCGGGTCGTCGCTGGAATAGGTGCACACGGCGCCCACGCCGTAGGCGCCTAGAATGGCCGCGCCGAGGGTCGCGCCGGCGCGCCGCAGCGCGGTTTTGGTGGAGGCGGCCGCCAGCGCGGAGGCGCTGATGCTCGGGCCGGCCTGGGGTGCGTCATGGGGCATGGAAAAAGCTCGAAGGCGGTAGGCCGATCGAGCCGGAGGGTGTGTCTTGGGGGTTAATCGGTGGTGAACCTGCGGGCATACCCCGGAAAAAAACTCCCGCGCTACCTCTAGAGGCCGGAAAGGCTTGCGTATTTTCGTGCAGTCCGGCGCACACGCCGCCGCCCGGCCGGTCGCGCCAAACCCAGGTCTCCGTTAACCTTCGCCGCCCGCAACAAGAAAAAGGCGCCGTCTCGCGACGACGCCTCAAGGCGAGGAGGACCCCATCATGGGGCTCTGGAGCGGAACCCGGGCGCGTCGTGCGCGCCCGGGCCGCAAACGGGTCAGGTGTGGTAGGCGCGCTCGTTGTGCTCGGTGACGTCGAGACCCTCGACCTCCACCTCCTGCGAGACCCGCAGCACGCCGATCACTTTCAGCACCAGGAAGATCACCGCGCTGATCACGCCCGACCACGCGAGCGTGACGAGCACGCCCTTGGCTTGCGCCGTCAGCTGCGTGATCAGGCCCGGATAGACCGCATCGCAGGTGGCGTAGCCATTGGCCGCGCAGGTCGTGTAATCGACGATGCCTTGGCCGCCGAGCGCGGGATCCACGAACACCCCGGTCAGCAGCGCGCCGGTGATGCCGCCGATGCAGTGGATGCCGAACACGTCGAGGCTGTCGTCATAGCCCAGCGCGTTCTTGATCGTGGACACGAACAGCAGGCACAGCGGCGAGACGATGAGGCCCGATATGATCGCCCCCATCGGTCCCGCAAAGCCCGCCATGGGCGTCACCACGACAAGCCCGGCCACGATCCCGGACGCGGCGCCCAGCAGGGTGGGTTTGCGCTTGAACACCCATTCCGCCACCACCCAGGACAAGCCGGCCGCGGCGGGCGCGAGGAAGGTGTTCGTCATCGCCAGCGCGGCATAGGCGTTGCTTTCGAGGTTGGAGCCCGCGTTGAAGCCGAACCAGCCGAACCAGAGCAGGCCGGTGCCGGTCAGCGTCAGGGGCAGCGAGTTCGGCGGCATCGGCTCCTTCTGGAAGCCGGTGCGCTTGCCCGCGATCAGCGCGCCGACGAGCGCGGCGATCCCCGAATTGATGTGCACCACGGTGCCGCCGGCGAAGTCGATCGCGCCGAAGCCCCAGATCAGACCGGCCGAGGCGATCGTCGCCGCGCCATCCTGCTGCGCCGCCGTCAGCGGGCCCGCCCACCACCAGACCATGTGCGCGATCGGGTAATAGACGAGCGTGGGCCACAGAATGGCGAACAGCACGACGCCCAGCATCTTCATCCGCTCCGCGAGGCCGCCGAGCACGAGAGCGGCGGTGATCGCGGCGAACGTCATCTGGAACATCACGAAGGCGAGTTCGGGAATGGCGACGCCGACGGAGAAGGATTCGACCAAAGTCGATACCGTGACCCCGCTCAGGAACGTCTTCGAGAAGCCCCCGACGAACGCGTTGAGCCCGCCGCCGTCCGTGAACGACATTGAATAGCCCCACAGCGCCCAGATCACCACGCCAATGGCGGTGACCACCGTCACCTGGGTGAGCTTGGACACCATGTTCTTGGCCCGCACGAGGCCGCCATAGAACAGGGCAAGGCCTGGGATGGTCATCACCAGCACCAGGGCCGTCGAGACGAGCATCCAGGTCGTGTCGCCCTTGTCGACCGTCAGCTCCGGGACGGCTGCAGTTTCCGCTGCGACTTCCGGCGCGGGCGCGGCCTCCACAGGGGGAGCCGCCGCTTCTGCGGCCGGCGGCGGAGCCGCTTCCGGCGCCTGCGCCAGCGCCTCGCCGGCGCCGAGCATCAGGAAGCCGGCGGCCAGGGCCAGAAGCGCCCCCCGCCAGCTGCGTTTCGTGACCGTCTTGTGCTGTGACGCCATCTCGATACTCCCCGCATAGCCCGGCCCGTATTCCCACACGCGCGCGCCGCTAAGGCGCGAGCCCGGACCGGAAAAATCATCCGCTCGGATTGGCGAGATGCCAGCGCGCTCCGGCAAGGGCGGCACAGCGTGGCCGGAGCGGGCGCACAGCTTTGCTTAAAAAGGCGGCGCTGGCGCCAAACCGCCGCCGCGCATCAAGGCGCCGCATGGCGGGAGCGCCGCAAATCGCCTAGGTTTCAAGCATGTCCAGCGCCTCCGCCGCCGCCCTCGACGCTGAAATCGTGATCGTCGGGGCGGGCATGGCGGGGCTGACTTTGGCGCTCGCGCTGGAGCAGGCCGGGCTCGACGTGATCCTCCTGGACGCCGCTCCCCCCGCCGCGGCTTTGGCGGGCGATTATGACGGGCGCGCCTCGGCGATCGCGTTCGCCTCCTTCCGGATGTGGCGCGCTTTGGGCGTGGCGGAGGAGCTTGAGGGCGGGTACGGCCGGATCGAGGAAATCCTCGTCACCGACGGGCGCGCGCCGGACGGCCTGCGCCGCGGCGGCCCCTCTTCGCTCCATCTGCACTTTGATCGCCGCGAGCTTGATCCCGCGCCCGACGGCGAGGCTTTGGGCTATATGATCGAGAACCGGGTGATCCGCGCCGCTTTGGCCCGCACTTTGGCGCGCCGGGCGAACCTCACCCTGATCGCGCCGATAGCGGTGCAGGATTTCCGCGTCGCCGGGAACGGCGTGGAGGTCGATCTCGCGGACGGCCGCACGCTGCGCGCGGCGCTGCTGATCGGGGCGGACGGCAAACGCTCCATGGTGCGCGCGCGGGCCGGGATCGGGGTGGCGGGATGGCCCTATTTGCAGACCGCCCTCGTCTGCACGATCGCGATCGAGCGGCCCCATGGCGGGGTCGCGCACGAATATTTCCTGCCCTCCGGCCCGTTCGCGCTGCTGCCGCTGACGGGGGATCGGTTCAACGTGGTGTGGACCGAGCGTTCGGGGCCCGCCGCTGCGCTGGCGGCGATGAACGATCGCGATTTTCACGCCGAACTTCTGCGCCGGGTGGGGGACGTCTGGGGCGCGGTGACGCTGGCGGGGCCGCGGTTCAGCTATCCGCTGGGCCTGCAGGTGGCCGAGCGCATGATCGCCCCGCGCGTGGCGCTCGCCGGCGACGCCGCGCACGCCATCCACCCGATCGCGGGGCAGGGGCTCAATATGGGCCTGCGGGACGTGGCTGCGCTCGCCGAATGCCTGAGCGACGCCGCGCGGGTGGGCCTCGACCTCGGCGATTTCACCACCTTGCAGCGCTACCAGGCGTGGCGGCGGTTCGACAATGTGAGCCTCGCGGCCGCCACCGACGGGTTCAACCGCCTCTTCTCCAACGATTGGGGCAGGCTGCGGCGCCTGCGCGATCTCGGCATGGCGGCGGTGGGCGCGATCGGGCCTGCGCGCCGCTTCTTCATGCGCCACGCCGGCGGATCGACCGGAAGCCTGCCGAAATTGCTGCGCGGCGAGCCCTTGCGCGCGTGAACAGCGCCAGGTGATTGGCCCCGCGCCCGCGCTATGCGACATTTCAGGCGTGACCTTCGCCGACATCCCCTCTCGTGCAGGCTGACCAGATGCTCCGCCGCCTCGCCAATCGCGTGCGCCGGGTCGTTATCGGGAGCGTGGATCATCGCCCGGTGGTGGAGATAGAAGGCGCGGCCCCGCACGCGCGGCGCGGGCCTGCGCCGAACCGGAGCCTGCGGCGTTTCTTCAAGGCCGCGGCCGCGTTCGCCTTCACCTTGGCGGCGCTGGGCGCGGGGCTTGGAGCCTTCGTGGCCGTGCACAGCCGCGCGCACCTGGCGCTGGACGCCCCGTCCGCGCCTGCGCCGGCGGAGGGGGCCTCGGCCATGGCCGTCGCCGCCGCGCTGCTGACCTTGGAGGCGGAGCTTGCGGGGGGCGGGGAGGACGCGCTGTTCCTGCCCACCGAGCGCCGCCGCCGCGCCGGGGACTTCCAGGCCGGGGCGGCCGAGGCGGTGGCCGCTTTCGTGGAGGTGGCGGATCGCGGGCTGCCGGGACGGGACCAGGATCTCGCGAGCGCCGGCCAGCTCCTCCTGTCGCAGGGGTCCTCGAAGGAGGAGGCCGCGGAGGCGCTGAAGCGCTTCAACGCGCGCGCGGCCGCCGCCGCCGGGCCCGCCATGCGGCGCGACGGGGAGACGTTCGCGGCCCTGGCGCGCGCTGCGCTGGCGGGGGCGCGCGCGCATGCGGCGGCGCTGGGGGAGGTGGCGCGTCGCGGCGGCGTGAACCCGATCGATCCCGCCGCGGTTTCAGCGTTCGAGCGCGCCCGTGGCCAAGCCTTCGCGTGGCGCCGGCTCCTGCTCGCCTATCGCGACGATCTTCCCGCCGCGCAAGCGGGCCCGCTCACCGGCGAGCTCGCCGGCGCCGCCGAAGCGTTGGGCCGCGCGGCGCTCTATGAGCCGGCGCTGCTCTTCAACGGACCCCCGGATGCGGTCTTCGCGCCCAACCATCCCGCGCGCCTGGCGCGGGGTCTGCGCGAGGCGGCCGACGCGCTGCAGCGCCTCTCCGCCCGCGCCGAGGCGATGACCTGACTTGACCCGAGCGTCCCCGACGCCCAAGTCGAGGCTCCGCCAGGACCTCAACCGCCATGTTCATCCAGACCGAAGCCACCCCCAATCCGCAATCGCTGAAATTCCTGCCCGGTCGCGAGATCCTGGGGCAGGGGGCGGCCGATTACCCCAATGCGGCGCTGGCGGCCGCGGGCTCGCCGCTCGCGGCCGCGCTGTTCGGCGTTGAGGGCGTGGCCGGCGTGTTCCTTGGCCCCGACTTCATCACCGTGACCAAGCAGGCCGACATGGACTGGCCCCACGTGAAGCCCTTCGTGCTCGAGGCCATCATGGAACATCTGGCCGCAGGCCTGCCGGTGACCGGCGCCGGCGGGATCCCCGCGGACGAGGCGGAGGAAGAGCACGGCGAGTACACCGGCGAAGCCGGCGAGATCGTCGCCCAGATCAAAGACCTGATCGAAACCCGTGTGCGTCCGGCCGTAGCCCAAGACGGCGGGGACATCAATTTCCACTCCTGGGACGACGCTTCCGGGGTGGTGCGGTTGCGGTTGCGGGGATCGTGCTCGGGCTGCCCGTCCTCGGCGCTGACGCTCAAGCAGGGCATCGAGAACATGCTCCGCCATTACGTGCCGGAGGTGAACGCGGTCGAGCAGGTGGTGTGAGCCCCCCGCTGGTTCTCGCGCTGGACGCTGCGCTCGGCGCCTGTTCGGTCGCGGTGGTGCGGGGGGAGGGGGCGCTCGCGGTCGCGAGCGAAGCGATGGCGCGCGGCCAGGCGGAGCGGATCGCGCCGCTGACCCGGGAAGTCATGGCCGCCGCCGGCCTCGGCTTTCCCGAACTGGACCGCATCGTCGTGACCCGCGGGCCGGGCTCGTTCGCCGGCTTGCGGATAGGGCTCGCTTTCGCGCGCGGGCTGGCGCTGGCGCTGGGGCGGCCGTGCGTGGGCGTCTCGACGCTCGAAGCCTTGACGGGAGAAACCGGTTTGGCGCTGATCGAGGCCGCGGGCGGGGCTTATGGGGCGGCGTATCGCGGCGGGGTGGAGGTGATCGCCCCGGCGCTGTTGAGCGCGGATGAAGCCGCCGCCGCGATCGAGGCGCACCGCGACCTCGGCCCCCCGATTGTGCGCGGCGCGCCGGACGTGCTGACGCTCGCGCGGCTCGGCGCGGGGCGCGATCCTGCTTTGCATCCGCCAAAGCCCCTCTATCTGCGCGCGCCCGCCGCTGCGCCGCCGGCGCGGCTTTTGTGAGCGTCGCGATCGCCGCCGCGGGCGCGGAGGCGGCGGGCGCGTTCGCGGTGCTGCACGCCGAAGGCGCGTTCGAGCAACCCTGGGACGCCCCCGCTTTCGCCGCGCTGCTCAGCACGCCGGGCGCCTTCGGGCTGCTCGCGGGGCTTTCGCCGCCCGCCGGGCTGCTGGTGGGCTGGGTGGCCGCGGACGAGGCCGAGATCCTGACCCTGCTCGTGGCCGGCGACCGCCGGCGCCAGGGCCTGGGCGCGGGCCTCCTGCGCGCGGCGATCGCTGAGGCGGGACGGCGGGGCGCGCGTCGGATCATGCTGGAAGCCGCAGCCGATAACGCCGCCGCGCATGCGCTCTATGCGGGGTTCGGCTTTCGCGAAGCGGGCGTGCGGCGCGGCTATTATCGCCGGCCGGAGGGGTTTGCGGACGCCCGCATCCTGCGCCTCGATCTGGCCCCGCCCGGTTGAGCATCACCTCCGCTGCTGGACACGATCGGGCCCTGCGGCCATATCTGAGCGATGGACCGGTTGGAGAAGATCTGCGCTGAGAAAGGCATGCGGATGACGGACCAGCGCCGCGTGATCGCGCGCGTCCTGTCCGCCAGCAGCGACCACCCCGACGTGGAGGAGCTGCACCGCCGCGCCGTGGCGGTGGACGCCCACATCTCCATCGCCACCGTGTACCGCACGGTGCGCCTGTTCGAGGAAGCCGGCATCCTTACCCGGCACGATTTCATGGACGGCCGCTCGCGCTATGAAGAAGCCCCCGCCGAGCATCACGACCACCTGATCGACGTCAAATCCGGGCAGGTAATCGAGTTCATGAACGCCGAGATCGAGAAGCTGCAGGAGGAGATCGCGCGCCAGCTTGGCTTCAAGCTGGTGGGCCATCGGCTTGAGCTTTACGGCGCGCCTCTGGAGGGCGACGGCGGCGGGCGGGAGAAGTCCTGATCGGGTGGGGCCTTTTCTTGCGCAGGTCGCCGTCCCGAGCGCATATGGACCCGTTACACCCAAGGCTGCTACCCGCCCCATGAGCGCATCCCAACCGCCTACGCCGACGCCTGCTCCCAAACGTGTGTTCATCGAAACCTATGGGTGCCAGATGAACGTCTACGATTCCGAGCGCATGCGCGATCTGCTGGCCCCGCTGGGCTACGCCCCCGCCGCCGCCCCCGCCGACGCCGATCTGGTGATCCTCAACACCTGCCACATCCGCGAGAAGGCCTCCGAGAAGGTGTTCTCCGAGATCGGCCGCCTGCGCGTGGTGAAGGGGGCGCGGGAGGCGGCGGGCCAGAGCTTCACCATCGCGGTGGCGGGCTGTGTGGCGCAGGCCGAAGGCGAGGAGATCCTGCGTCGGGCCCCGGCGGTGGATCTGGTGTTCGGCCCGCAAGCCTATCACCTCCTGCCGGAATTGCTCGCCCGCGCCGCCCGCAAGAGCGGGGAGCGCCTCGCCACCGATTTCTGCGCGCAGGCGAAGTTCGACGCGCTGCCCCGGGCGCGCCGCGCCGACGGGGCCAGCGCTTATGTCTCGGTGCAGGAGGGATGTGACAAATTCTGCACGTTTTGCGTAGTGCCCTATACGCGCGGAGCCGAGTATTCGCGCCCGCTCGCGGATGTGGTGGAGGAGGCGCGCGCGCTTTCCGCCGCGGGCGTGCGCGAGATCACCCTGGTGGGGCAGAACGTCAACGCCTATCACGGCGCGCACGGGGCCGGCGAAGCGAGCCTGGCGGCGCTGATCCGCGCCGTGGCCGCCCTCGAAGGGGTGGCGCGCATTCGCTACACCACCAGCCATCCCGCTGAAATGAGCGATGATCTCATCGCGCTGCACGGAACCGAAGCCAAGCTTGCGCCGTATGTGCACCTGCCGGTGCAATCGGGTGCGGATCCGGTGCTGAAGGCCATGAACCGCAAACACACCGTGGACGCCTACCGCCGCACCATCGCCAAGCTGCGCGCCGCCCGGCCGGACATCGCCGTGTCCAGCGATTTCATCGTGGGCTTCCCGGGCGAGCGGGAGGCCGATTTCGAAGCCACGCTCGATCTGGTGGACGAGATCGGCTTTGCGAGCGCCTTCTCGTTCAAATATTCCCGCCGCCCCGGCACGCCCGCGGCGGCCATGCCGGGCCAGGTCCCCGAGGCGGTGAAGGACGCGCGCCTGCAGGCCCTGCAAGCGCGCTTGCGCGCCCAGCAGGGCGCGTTCAACGCCGCCTGCGTCGGGCGCACGCTGCCGGTTCTGGTCACCGGGCGCGGGCGCAAGCTCGGCCAGGCGCACGGCCGCTCTCCCTATAACCAAGGCGTGCATTTTGAGCTCGAAGCGCCGCTCGGCGCGATGGTCGGCGTGCGCGTGGAGGCCGCCACCCTCACCAGCCTGTCCGGGCGGGTGGCGGGGGCCGAGGACGCGCTTTGACCGCCGCCGCGCTCCAGCGTGTGATCCCGATCGACGATTCCGCCGCCGCGCAAGCCATTTTCGGCCCGCTGCACCGCCATCTCGCGCTAATCCAGGAGGCTTTCCGCGATGGCGTGGGGCGGGGTCCGGACGCGTACCGCCTGCACGTGGACGCCCGCGGCGCCGACGTGATCCTGCGCGCGCGCGACAGCGCCCAGGCCCTCGACCAGGGCGGGCGCATCATCGCGGCGCTGGTCAATCTCCACAACCGCAAGAAGAAATTGCGCGAGGGGGACGTGCTGGCCGCGATCGCCTTCGCGGAGGCGGGCGAGGCGATGCCCCGGGACCTGCCCCAGCTCGGCGGGCTCACGCTGCGCACCCCGCGCCAGATGCATTATGTGGAGGCGCTGCGCGATCCCCGGCTCGACCTCGTGTTCGGCGTGGGGCCCGCGGGCACGGGCAAGACGTTCCTGGCGGTGGCGGCGGCGGTGGAGGCGCTGCGCACCGAAGCGGTGGACCGCATCGTCGTGACCCGCCCGGCGGTGGAGGCGGGCGAGCGGCTGGGCTTCCTGCCGGGGGACCTGACGGAAAAGGTCGATCCCTATCTCCAGCCGATCTGGGACGCGTTCCGGAGCCAGATGGGCGAGGCCGATCTGAAGGCCCGGCGCGAGCGGCGCCAAGTGGAGGTCGCGCCCCTGGCCTTTATGCGGGGGCGCACGCTTTCGGGCGCGTTCGTGATCGTCGACGAGGCGCAGAACTCCACCATCCTGCAGATGAAAATGGTGCTGACCCGGCTGGGGGAGGGCTCCCGCATGGTGGTGACCGGCGATCCGTCCCAGATCGATCTGCCGCGACGGGACCTCTCGGGCCTGCCGCACGCGCTTTCCATTCTGGAGGGGCTGGACGGGGTGGAGGTGGTGCGCTTCGCCGCCCGCGACGTCGTGCGCCACCGCCTCGTGGCGGCGATCGTGGAGGCCTATGACCGGGACGACGCCGCCCGCGCCAGGGCCCAAGACGATGGGTGAGAGCCTCGCCGAGGGGCCGGACGTGCGCGTGGCCGCCCCCGGCTGGGACGGCGCGCTGGGCGGGGACGCGGCGGGCTTCGTGCAGCGTGTGACCTTGGCCGCGGCCGCGGCCGAAAGCGCAGACCCCGGCGCCGCCGTGCTGCTGACCGACGACAGCGAGATGCAAAGCCTCAATCGCGCCTGGCGCGACAAGGACCAGCCCACAAACGTACTCTCATTTCCCGCCCCTTCACAGGCGGGGTATCCGGGCGATATCGTACTCTCGCTTGGCGTCATAACGGGCGAGGCGAAGGCGCAGGGCAAGCCCTTCGCCGCCCATGCGGCGCATCTGTTGGTGCACGGCTTCCTGCAC
Organism: Alphaproteobacteria bacterium; assembly: GCA_031398975.1. Classification (GTDB taxonomy): domain Bacteria; phylum Pseudomonadota; class Alphaproteobacteria; order Caulobacterales; family Aquidulcibacteraceae; genus JAKFWI01. The sequence continues at coordinate 10,304 of JANNOI010000061.1, forward strand.
CTTCTGGGCTATGATCATGACGGCGACGAACAGGCCGAGCGGATGGAGGCGCGCGAGCGCGCGATCCTGGCTGGGCTCGGCCACCCCGACCCCTATGCATCGGATTAGGAACGGGCGGGGTCGATGACCGATACCTCCGAAAGCGGCCTTCCCGCGCCCAAGCGGGGCGGCGGCGTGCTGCGCCGGCTGGCGCGGGCGCTGAACGGGGCGATCGTCGGCGCCGACCACGCGGCCGAAGAGGCGGTGGTGGAGGCGATGCGCGCCCGCGACGGGCGCGGGCAGGGCCCGGTCGAGGCGCGCAAGGACATGATCCTGAACGCCGCCCTGTTCGACCAATTGCGGGTGCGCGACGTGATGACCCCGCGGGCCGATATCGTCGCGATCGAAGCCGATTTCACCTTGGGCGAGGCGGCGCGGGTGTTCATCGAGAGCCAGCATTCGCGCCTGCCGGTGTACCGCGGGACCCTCGATGACCCGCTGGGTTTCGTGCACGTAAAGGACGTGCTCAAGCTGGTGGTGCCGGAGCAGGGCGCCGAAGGCGGGGCCAAGCTCGGCGAGCGCGTGCTGGGCCGGCTGCGGCGCGACATCCTATTCGTCCCCGATTCCATGACGCTCTCCACCCTGCTTTTGAAGATGCAGTCGCGGCGCATCCATCTGGCGCTGGTGGTGGACGAATATGGCGGCACGGACGGGATCGTCTCGATCGAGGACATCGTCGAGCAGATCGTGGGCGACATCGCCGATGAATATGACGAGGAGGACAAGCTCGTTCAGCCCCGCCCGGGCGGCGCCTTCGAGGCCGATGGGCGCGCCCCGGTGGAGGAGCTCGAGACCGCGCTCGGCGCAAGCCTCGCTTTGCCCGAAGAGGAGGGCGAATACGACACGGCGGGCGGGCTCGTCGTGGTGCTGGCGGGCCGGCTGCCCCAGCGCGGGGAGGTGCTGGAGCATCCCGCGGGCTTCGTATTCGAGATCCTGGAGAGCGATCCCCGCCGGGTGAAACGCCTGCGGGTGCGCCCGGCGACGCCAAAGGCGCCGGCGCCCGCGGCGGGGCGGATCGGGTGAGCGCCCCCGCGCGCGGGTCAGGATCGCCGCTCCTCGCCTGGTTCACCCGACAAAGCCCGCTTCGCAGCCACCTGATCGCTTTCGCGGCCGGGGCGTTGAGCAATCTGGCGTTCGCGCCGGCCCATGTGTTTCCCGCGCTCGCTGGCGGTCTCGTCACGCTGATCTGGCTGCTGGATGCGGCGGCGGCGCAAGGCCGGACTTGGCGGGCCATGGCGGGGCGGGTGTGGAGTTTCGGCTTCGGCTTCTTCCTGTTTGGGCTCTATTGGATCGCCTCGGCGTTTCTGATGGTGGACGGGGCGGCGGCGCTCGCGCCCTTCGCGGTGCTGGCGCTGGCGGGCGGGCTTGCGCTGTTCTGGGCCGGCGCGTTCGGTTTGGCGGCGCATTGGTGGCGGCCGGGCCCGGCGCGGCTGGTGCTGTTCACGCTGGCGCTGATGGCGGGGGAGGGCGCGCGCGGGGCGCTGTTCGGCGGCTTTCCTTGGAACATCCCGGCTTATGTCTGGAGCGCGGGCGGGGCGGTGTCGCAGCTCGCGGCCTCGATCGGGGTATGGGGCTTGAGCGCGCTGACGGTGCTCGCATTCGTGACCCCCGCCACGCTCGCCGATCCCGGGCCCATCGGGCGGCGCGTTGCGCCGGGCCTCACGGCCGCGCTGGCGCTGGGGCTCGCCTGGGGCTTCGGGGGCCAAAGGCTCAACGGGCCCGCGCTGCCGCCGCAAGGCGTGGTGGTGCGGGTGGCGGACGCCGGCCTCTCGCAGCAGGAAAAATGGCGCCCCGGCGCGGAATATTCCGCCTTCTCCCGCTACGCGGCGCTGATCGACACGCCCGGCGGCTCGCAGGCCGATGTGGTGGTGTGGCCGGAATCGGCCCTGCCCACGCTGCTGCTGGACCAGCCGGAGATGATGCAGGCCCTCGGCGCGCGCCTGGGGGATAAGGTGCTGGTCACCGGCCTCATCCGCGCCGAGGCGACGCCCGAGCGCACCCGCTATTACAATTCCGCCGCGATCCTCGACGGCGTGAACGGCCGGCTCCGCATCGGCCAGATCTACGACAAGCACCGCCTGGTCCCGTTCGGCGAGTTCATCCCGCTCTGGTCCCGGATCGAGCCTCTGGCGGCGGGGCTGAAGCTGAAGGCCTTGCAGCAGATCGGCTCGGGCTTCGAGGCGGGGGATCGCCCGGTGCGGCTGATCGTGCCCGGCGCCGGGGCGGCGGTGATCTTGATCTGCTATGAGAGCATCTTCCCGGGCCTGGTGCCGCGGGGGGCGGAGCGGCCCGACTGGATCCTCAATCTCACCAATGATTCCTGGTTCGGAGCCCAGACCGGGCCCTACCAGCACTACAACCAGGCCCGCTTCCGCGCGATCGAGGAGGGCCTGCCCATGGTGCGCGCCGCCTCCGGGGGCGTCTCGGCGCTGATCGACCCTTACGGGCGCCCGGTGCGCGCCACCGGCCTCGCGGGCGGCGTGGTGGAGGCGCCGCTTCCTGAAGCGCTGCCGCCCACCCCCTATTCCAGGTGGGGCGGATTTACGCAGGCTATTGTTTTCTTTGCGATCATTTTGCTAGGGCTAGCGCTTAGACAGACTCAGGGCGCGCGAAAACCATGAATGACGAACGCAGCGCCAACATGATCGACCGCCGCCTCGGGCAGCGCCTGCGCGCCCGGCGCCTCGAGGTAGGCCTGTCGCAGGAGCGTCTGGCGGAGATTCTGGGTCTGACCTTCCAGCAGGTGCAGAAATACGAGAAGGGCGTGAACCGGATCGCGGCCAGCCGCCTGTTCGACATCGCCGCCGCCCTCGACGTGCCGGTGGGCTTTTTCTTCGACGGCTTGAGCTCGACCGCCGCCAATGGCGTCGCTGAGGACGGACCGGACGGGCTGGTGTTCGATACGCTGGCGACGCCGGATGGGCTGCAATTGCTCACCCTTTTCGGCTCCATCACCAGCCCCAAAGTGCGCCGGCGGGTGGTGGAATTGGTGCGCGCGCTATCGGAGACGCAAGACGCGCTCTGCGAGGAAGAGTGAGCGTTCGCCGCCGCACGCCTCAGGCGGGGCCGGACTTGCGCGTATAAAGAAGCCTTTATATCACGGATCGTCGCGCCGCTGGTCGCGCCCGCAGGGGAGAAGTCCGTGGTCCGCACGTCCTATGTGTTCACCAGCGAAAGCGTCTCCGAGGGCCACCCCGACAAGGTCGCCGACCAGATCTCCGACACGGTGGTCGATTCCTTCCTGGCCGCCGATCCGCTGGCGCGGGTGGCGTGCGAGACGCTGGTGACGACGAACCGCATCATCCTGGCCGGCGAGGTGCGCACCGAGGACGCTCTGATGCGCGAGCTGATCGCGGGCCTGGAGGAGAAGGTCCGCGCCACGGTGCAGGCGATAGGCTACGCCCAAAGGGGGTTCCACTGGGCCAACGCCGCCTATGAATGCCATCTCCATGCACAATCGGCCGATATCGCCATGGGCGTGGACGCCGGCCACAACAAGGATGAGGGCGCGGGCGACCAGGGCATCATGTTCGGCTACGCCACCAATGAGACGCCCGAATTGATGCCGGCGACGCTGCAATACGCGCACAATATCCTGAAGAAGCTCGCCGAGGCGCGCCATTCCGGCGCCGAGCCCGGCCTCGAGCCCGACGCGAAAAGCCAGATCACGTTGGTCTATGAGAACGGCCGGCCCGTGCGCGCGGCCTCGATCGTGTTGTCCTCCCAGCATAAGGAGGGATTGTCCCCCGCCGATGTCGCAGACATCGTGCGGCCCTACATTTTGGCGGTCCTGCCCGCCGATTTCGTTGATCGCGATACCCAATGGCACGTCAACCCGACCGGTAATTTCGTGATCGGCGGGCCCGACGGCGACGCCGGCCTTACGGGGCGCAAGATCATCGTCGACACCTATGGGGGCGCGGCCCCCCATGGCGGGGGCGCGTTTTCCGGCAAGGATCCCACCAAAGTGGACCGCTCCGCAGCCTATGCCTGCCGGTACTTGGCCAAGAATGTCGTCGCCGCCGGCCTCTCGGATCGGTGCACCATCCAAATCGGCTACGCGATCGGGGTGTCCCAGCCGCTTTCGTTCTACGTGGATCTCCACGACGGGGGCCATGTCGATCCCGCCAAGCTCGAGGCGATCCTGCCCGAACTGATCGGGGGCGCAACGCCCCGGGCGATCCGGGAACACTTGAAGCTCAACCGGCCGATCTACACCCGCACCGCCGCCTACGGCCATTTCGGGCGCACGCCGGACGCCGATGGCGGCTTCTCCTGGGAGCGCACCGATCTCGTGGACGCGCTGAAGGGCCTGGCCTGACGCCGCCGCCAGCTCCGCTGCGCACCTTCGGGCGCGTCAAGGGCAGGCCTCTAAAGCCGAGCCAGGCGGCGCTGATAGAGGCGCTGCTGCCGCATCTGGCGTTGGACCTCAGCGGGGAGGGGGAGATCGATCTCGCGGCCGCTTTCGCGCCCGAACCGCCGCGCGCGTTGGCGCTGGAGATCGGCTTCGGCGGGGGCGAGCACCTCGTCGCGCAGGCGGCGGCCCATCCTGACTGGGGCTTTATCGGCGCCGAGCCGTTCGTGAACGGGGTAGGCTCCTGCCTGCGCCATATCGAGGCCGCGGGGGTCGCCAATGTGCGCCTGCACCACGGCGACGCGCGCGACGTGCTGGCGCGGCTACCGGCGAGGAGCCTCACGCGCGTCTATCTATTATTCCCCGACCCCTGGCCCAAGGCCCGCCACGCCAAGCGCCGCCTCGTGCAGCCGGACTTCGTCGCAACGCTCGCCCGCGTGCTCGCGCCCGGGGGAGAGGTGCGCTTCGCCACCGATTGGCGCGCGTACGCGGAATGGACGGCGGCGGTGTTTGCGGCCGATCCGGCGTTCGCGGCGGCGGCGGAAGGATGCTGGCCCGACCACGCGCCCACCCGCTACGAGGCCAAGCGGCTGGGGGACATGGAGCCCGTATTTTTTTCCTTCGTTCACAATAGCTGAGCCCGTCGACAATTCCGCGCCCACGGTCTAGCCCAGGCTTCAAGCAGAGGCGCGGCGAAGCGCCGGCAGGGGGGAATCGCATGCGAAACGTTGGGCCGATGCTTTTGGCGTCGATGATGATGAGCGGCTGCGCCACCATCACCCGAGGGACGTCACAAGCCTTCACCGTAGAATCCGAGCCGCCCGGCGCGCAGGTCGCGCTCAGCACGGGCCAGACATGCGCGGCGACGCCTTGCGTCTTCGCCAAGGTGAAGCGCGAAGCAGAATTTTCCGTGACGGTCTCCAAGCCCGGGTTCAAATCCTCCACCCACGAGGTCACGCACCAGGCGGCCGGCGCGGGGGCGGCGGGCATGGCGGGCAACGTGCTTCTGGGCGGGCTGATCGGGGCTGCGATCGACGCCAATTCCGGCGCCACCCAACAGCTCACGCCCAACCCGCTGAGGGTCACCCTCGATGCGGAAGCCGCCCCGGCCTTGGCCGCTGCGGCGCCCGTCGCCGCGCCCGAAGCGCCCGCCGCCGAGAAGCCGCCCGAAATTAAGGGTTAGACCGAACAAAGGGCTAGATTTGGGCTCAGGCCGCTCCCACGCGCAGCGAGAGGGGGCGTGACAAGCGCGCGGCGGGTCTCTATAAGGAGAGAGACATCGCTGATCGTCCCGGATGGGGCGTTTAGCGGCGGCCTTCGCGGGCCGCCGCTTTTTGCATTCTGGAGCCCTGGTGAAAACCCTCTCTCCCATCGAGGCGCGCGTGGCGGAGCTGATCGAGCCGACGGCGGACGATCTCGGCCTGCGCGTGGTGCGGGTGCGGCTCACGGGGCTGAAGCGCAAGCGCCTGCAGATCATGGCAGAGCGGCGCGCCGATGGCGGCATGGGGATCGACGATTGCGAGGCGCTCTCGCGCGCGGCGGCCCCGGTGCTGGACGCGAATGATCCGATCCCGGAGGAATACGATCTCGAAGTGTCCTCGCCGGGGATCGACCGGCCGCTCGTGACGCTGGAAGACTTTGCCCGCTTCGTGGGCCATGAGGCGAAGGTGGAGACGGCGCGGCTCGAGAACGGGCGGCGCAAGTTCCGCGGGCCGATCGTGGCCGTGGAGGGCGATCAGGTCGTGCTCGCGCTGCCCGAAGGCGAGGCGCGCCTGGCGTTCGAGAGCCTCAGCGAAGCGCGCCTCGTGCTGACGGACGCGCTGATCGCGGAAGATTTGAAACGGGCCAAGGCCGCCGAGGCGGCGGATGCGGCCGAGATGGAAGGTGAAGCATGAGCAGCGGCATCAGCGCAAACCGCCTGGAGATCCTGCAGATCGCCGATGCGGTCGCGCGCGAGAAGGGGATCGAGAAGGACGTCGTGATCCAGAGCATGGAGCACGCCCTGCAGAAGGCCGCGCGCTCGCGCTACGGGATCGAGCACGACATCCGCGCCGAGATCAACACCAAGACCGGCGAGATGACGCTGCTGCGGGTCATGACGGTGGTGGACGAGGCCTGGCTCGAGGCCCAGGCGCGCCCGTTCAATCCGTCCACGGACATCGAGCTCGAGGAGGCCCGCAAGAGCGATCCCGAAGCGCACCCCGGCAAGACCTATTCCGAGACTTTGCCGCCGATGGATTTCGGCCGCGTGGCCGCCCAGACTGCGAAGCAGGTGATCAATCACGAAGTGCGCGAGGCCGAGCGCGAACGTCAGTACGGGGAATACAAGGACCGCGTGGGCGAGATCGTCAACGGCGTCGTCAAGCGCGTGGAATACGGCAACATCATCATCGATCTTGGCCGCGCGGAGGGCATCGTGCGCCGCAACGAGGCGATCCCGCGCGAAAACCTGCACCAGGGGGACCGCACCCGCGCCTTCATCTATGACGTGCGCCGCGAAACGAAGGGCCCGCAGATATTCCTGTCCCGCGCCAAGCCCGAATTCATGATGCGCCTGTTCGCCCAGGAAGTGCCGGAAGTCTATGAGGGCGTGATCGAGATCAAGGCCGCCGCGCGCGATCCGGGCTCGCGCGCCAAGATCGCCGTCATCTCCCATGACAGCTCGATCGATCCCGTGGGCGCGTGCGTGGGCATGCGCGGCGCGCGGGTGCAGGCGGTGGTGGGCGAGCTGCAGGGCGAGAAGATCGACATCATCCCCTGGTCCGCCGATCCCGCGACCTTCATCGTCAACGCGCTGCAGCCGGCGGAAGTCTCGAAAGTGGTGCTCGAGCCCGAGGACAATCGCGTCGAAGTGGTGGTGGACGAGCAGCAGCTCTCGCTCGCCATCGGCCGGCGCGGGCAGAATGTGCGCCTGGCTAGTCAGCTCACCGGCTGGACGATCGACATCCTGACCGAGGCCGAAGAGAGCGAGCGCCGGCAGAAGGAATTCGCCGAGCGCACCCAGCGCTTCATGGGCGCCCTCGATGCGGACGAGATGATGGCCCAATTGCTCGCCGCCGAAGGCTTCGAGACGATCGAGGAGATCGCCTATATCGAGCTCGACGATCTCGCCATGATCGAGGGGCTGAACGACGAGATCGCCCAGGAATTGCAGGCCCGCGCGCGCGATCACCTCGAGGCCGCCGCCGCCGAGCAGGACGCGAAGCGCCAGGAGCTGGGGGTGGGCGACGCGGTCGTGGCGCTCGCCTCGGTGACGTTGCCGATGGCGGTGGCGCTGGGGGAGGGCGGGGTCAAGACGCTGGAGGACGTCGCGGGCCTCGTGCCCGACGATCTGCGCGGCTGGTTCGAGACGAAGAACGGCGAGCGCGTGCGCGAGCCTGGCATTCTGGAGAAGTTCGCGCTGAGCCCCGAGGCCGCCGAGGCGCTGATTCTCGAGGCCCGGGTCGCCGCCGGCTGGATCGATCCCCCAGAGCCCGCGGAGCCGGAGGCGGCGGAGCTTTCGGAGGTCGAGCAGGTGTTCGGGGAGGCCTGAGGCGCTTTCGCCATGCCCCGGGAACGCCGCTGCATTGTCACCGGCGAGACCCCGCCGGAGGCCGAATTGGTGCGCTTCGCCTTGTCCGCCGAGGGGGAGGTGGTGGCCGATGTCGCGGCCAAGCTGCCGGGGCGGGGGGCGTGGGTGCGGGCCCGGCGCGCGGTGGTGGACCAGGCGGTGCGGCGCAATGCGTTCGCGCGGGCCTTCAAAACCGCCGCCAAGCCCCCCCCTGATTTAAGCGACCGCACGGGCGCCGCGCTGACGCGCAGCGCGCTCGCCCTGCTGGGTCTGTCGCGCAAAGCCTCCGCCGTGGCGATCGGGTACGAGCAGGTGGAGACGGCGATCCGGGCGGGGCGCGCTTTGCTGCTGATCGAGGCCGCGGACGGGTCCGGGCCGCAGCGGGAGAAGCTGCGCAAGCTCGCTTTCGGGCTTTCGGGCAGGGAGCCGGCGGTGGTGGCGGGGTTCAGCGCGGACGAACTCGGGGTGGCGCTCGGGCGCGATCGTGTGATACATGCTGCGTGGCTTCAAGAGCGCATGGCGCGGCGATGGGCGGACGAGATCGAACGCCTGAGCGGGTTCCGCGCCGACATTTCGGCATCCTGGCCGCCAGCTTTCCCCGCGGGGGGCGAGCATGGGTGAAAGCGACGCAAAGGTCGGGCGTCGCGACCGGCGCTTTTGCGGCGCCGATCGCGTCCCGGCTGTACGAACAACGCTTCGCGAGAAGCATCGACGTTACGGAAGAGCATGACCGACGGAAATGAACGTAAAGACGCCGCCGGCTCCCAGCCCGGCGGCCAGGGTCGAAAACCGCTGACGCTGACCCGCACCACGGGCGCGGGCACGGTCAAGCAGAGCTTTTCCCACGGCCGCTCCAAATCGGTGGTGGTAGAGATGAAGCAGCGGCGGGTCATGGCGCCGCCGTCGCCGGCAGCGCCCGCCCAGAACGCCGCGCCCAAACCCGCCCCGGCGCCCGCGCCGCGCCCGGCCCCCGGCGCCAGCCAGCCCGGCGCCAGCCCTGCAGCCGCCCCGGGTCAAGCCGGCGCGCAAGCCCGGCCAAATCAGACGGGGGCGGCTCCAGCCGCTCCGGCCCCGGCTGCAACCGCTCAGCCTGGCGCCGCCGCCCAGGCCGCCACCGCCCAGGCCGGCGCCGCCCCGGTCAGAACCGCTCCGACGAATGCCGCACAAGCCAGCGCGAGCCCGGCGAGCGCGGGCGGCCAAGCGGGCGCCGGCGCCTCGGCCGGCCAGGGCGCTGCGCGCCAAAGCCCCGCCGCATCCCAGAGCGGGGCCAATGCGAGCCGCCAGCAACCCACCGCCGCCCGCGCGGCGCCGCCGCTGATCCGCCCTGCCGGGCTCAGCAATGATGAGTTCCGCCGACGCCAGGAGGCGGTGGCCCGCGCCGCCGCGGACGACGAGGCCCGTCGCGACCGCTCCCGCCAGGACGAGGAGCAGCGCCGCGCGCTGGAGGAAGCCCAGCGCCGAATGATGGAGGAGGACCAGGCCGCCTCCATCGCCGCCGAAGAGGTGCGCCGCAAATCCGAGGCCGAGGACGCCGCCCGCGCCGGGCTCGCCCAAGGCGGGAGCCAAGCGGGGGCCCAGGCCGGGTCCGACGCCGCAGGCGCCCGCGCGGGACAGACCGCCCGCGCCGGAGCGGCGGGCGAAGACGCCGCGCCCGCATCCGGCGAAGACATCCTCTCCGAGCTTGGCGGGCGGGTGAAGACGACCCGCCGCGCCCTGCCCATCGCCCCTGCCGTGAAACCCGCCAAGAAGGGCGAGCAGGAACGCCGGAAGGGCAAGCTCACGCTCGACATGGTCGAGCGGATCACCGAGGGCGACGACGAGCGCGTGCGCTCGCTCGCCGCCATGCGCCGCGCCCGGGAGAAAGAGCGTCAGCGCCGCACCTCGCCCGGGGAGCAGCAGCGCGTGCTGCGCGAAGTCACCATCCCGGAATCGATCACGATCCAGGAGCTGTCCAACCGGATGGCGATCCGCGCCGTGGACATCGTAAAATACCTGATGCGCCAGGACACGATGGCGACCATTGATGACGTGATCGACGCCGACACCGCCGAGCTGATCGCCACCGATTTCGGCCACACTGTGCGCCGCGTGGCGGCCGCCGACGTGGAAGAGGGGCTTGCTGGCGACACCGACAGCGTGGAGAGCCTGAAGCCGCGCCCGCCCGTGGTGACGGTGATGGGCCATGTCGATCACGGCAAGACCTCCCTCCTCGACGCCCTGCGCAAGAGCGACGTGGTGGCGGGCGAGGCCGGCGGCATTACCCAGCATATCGGCGCCTATCAGGTGCGCCTCGGCGACGGCGGGCGCGTGACGTTCCTGGATACGCCCGGCCACGCCGCGTTTTCTTCGATGCGCTCGCGCGGGGCGCAGGTCACCGACATCGTCGTGCTGGTGGTGGCCGCCGATGACGGCGTCATGCCGCAGACGGTGGAGGCCATCAACCACGCCAAGGCCGCGGGCGTGCCGATCATCGTGGCCGTCAACAAGATCGACAAGCCCGAAGCCAACCCCACGCGCGTCGTGCAGGAGCTGTTGCAATACGAGGTCGTGGCCGAACAATTCGGCGGCGACGTGCAGGTGGTGCAGGTGTCCGCGCTGAAGCGCGAGGGGCTCGACGAATTGGTGGACACCATCCTGCTCCAGGCCGAGGTGCTTGACCTGAAGGCCAATCCCGACCGCGCGGGGGAAGCCACCATCGTAGAGGCGAGGCTCGATCGCGGCCGCGGGCCGGTGGCCACGGCGCTGGTGCGCCGCGGCACGCTGCGGCGCGGGGACATCATCGTGGCGGGCTCCCAATGGGGCAAGGTGCGCGCGCTCACCAATGAGCGCGGCCAGCAGGCGCCCACGGCCGGGCCGTCGGAGCCCGTGGAGATCATGGGCCTTGAGGGCGTGCCCGAGCCTGGCGATACGCTCCAGGTGGTCGATAGCGAGACGCGCGCCCGCGAAGTCACGAGCTACCGCCAAAGTCTGCGCCGCGAAAAGCACGCGAGCGGCGCGGGCGCCCGCGGCTCGCTCGAGCAGATGATGGCCAAGTTCAAGGACCAGACCTCTCGCGAACTGCCGGTCGTGATCAAAGCCGACGTGCAAGGCTCGGCCGAGGCGATCGCCAACGCGCTTGAAAAGCTGGGGACCGAGGAGGTCCGCGCCCGGGTGCTGCAGGCCGCGGTCGGGGGCATCAACGAGGCCGACATCACCCTCGCCAAGGCCTCGAGCGCGCCGGTGATCGGGTTCAATGTCCGCGCCTCGAAAGAGGCGCGCGATCTGGCCGAACGCGAGGGCGTGGAGATCCGCTATTACGCGATCATCTACGACCTGATCGAGGACATCAAAGGCGTGATGTCCGGCATGCTGGCCCCCATCACCCGCGAGACCTTCCTCGGCAATGCCGAGATCCTGGAAGTGTTCCAGATCACCCGGATCGGGCGCGTGGCAGGCTGCCGCGTCACCGAGGGCAAGATGGTGCGCGGGGCGCGGGTGCGGCTACTGCGCGACAATGTGGTGATTCACGAGGGCGGCAAGCTAAACACGCTGAAGCGCTTCAAGGACGATGCGAACGAAGTCCAGTCCGGCCAGGAATGCGGGATGAGCTTCGAGAACTATCAAGACATCAAGGCGGGCGACTTAATTGAGTGCTTCAATGTCGAAGTGGTTCAGCGCTCGCTTTAAGGGCCGGTGCGGCGCGTTGGCGGCCTTCGCGCTGCTCGGGCTTGGCGGATTGGGCGGGCTGGGCGGCTGCGACAAGCTGCTCGCGCCGCTGGAGGAGGAGCAGGCGGAGACGTCCGGCTCCAATGGCGTGCGCACCCGCCCTGACACCGCCATCCCCGACATCGCGTCGGCCGAACCGGGCAAGGATCGCCGCCTGTGGCGCGCCTCCAATGAGGCGACGCGTCTCTCGACGGGCTATCTCACCGCGAGCCTGGAAGGTCGCTCCGGCCCGCTGACGCTGGCCTTCGCCGAGGGCATCACCTTGACGCTGGAGCGGGACGTGCGCGTCGGCGCGGGGGAAAAAGCGGGCCGGGACGGGGAGACTTTCGCCAGCCTGATGAGCGTCGACACCGCCGCCGACATCTATCTCTATCGCGTCACGCGCGAGAACGTGCTCAAGACCGCCAAGCAGGGCGGGCTGTGCAAGAAGAACAAGGCGGTGCACCTGGCGGTCAGCGAATTCGTCGGCCGGGACGGGGAATGGGTGTTCAAGGTCGCAGCGTTCCGCGGCAAGGCGCCGCCCGGCGCCGGCGGCGACCCCGAATTCTGCGCCGCCTACCAATACGCGCTGCTTTGAGCCGCCCCGGCAGACGCCCCCCAGAAGGCCCCTCCCAGCGCCAGTTGCGCGCGGGCGAGGTCGTGCGCCACGCCCTGGTGGAGATCCTGGCGCGAGGGGAATTGCGCGATCCCGATCTGGTGGGACTGTCGATCACCGTGGGCGAGGTGCGCGCCTCGCCGGACTTGAAGCACATGACGGCCTTCGTCGCGCCGCTCTTGGGCCAGAAGGGCGCGGGCGGGGACCCCGCCAGGATCGCGGCCGCGCTCTCCCGCTCGGCCGGCTTCCTGCGCGGAAGGCTGGGGCGGATGGTGGACATGAAGCATATCCCGCACCTGCACTTCACCCCGGATTTCTCCTACGCCGAGGCCGGCCATATCGCGGCGGTGCTGAACCGGCCGGAGGTGCGCCGCGATCTGGACGGGGAGGGCGGGGCGGAATGAGCCGGCGCAAGAAGGGCGAAGACGTCTCCGGCTGGGTGGTGCTGGACAAGCCCGAGGACGTCACCTCCACCGATGCGGTGGCGATCGTGCGCCGCCTGTTCAACGCCAACAAGGCCGGCCACGCCGGCACGCTCGATCCGCTCGCCTCCGGCATCCTGCCGATCGCGCTGGGGGAGGCCACCAAGACGGTGCCCTGGCTGATGGAGAGCGACAAGGCCTACCGCTTCTCTATCGCCTGGGGCACCTCCACCGACACCCAGGACCGCGAGGGCAAGATCGTCGCCCAAAGCGCCTTCCGCCCGGAGCCGGCCGCGGTGGCGGAGGCGCTCGCCGGCTTCGTCGGCGCCATCGAGCAGACGCCCCCGACCTTCAGCGCGGTGAAGGTGGACGGCGAGCGCGCGTATGATCTTGCCCGCGCCGGCGAGGCGGTGACGCTGAAGCCCCGCCCGGTGCTGGTGCACGAGGCGGCGCTGGAGACCGGGCCGGCGGGGGAGGAGGCGGGGCGGGACCTCTCCTTCATCCGGGTGCGGTGCGGTAAGGGTTTCTATATCCGGGCGCTGGTGCGGGACCTCGCCGCCAAGCTCGGCGCGGAGGGGCATGTGGCGGCGCTGCGGCGGGTGGCGGTGGGGCAGTTTTCGGAGGCCCAGGCGATCGGCCTCGACGCGCTGAAAGATTTGGTCCATAACGCGCAGGCGTCCGAGCGCTTAAGACCCGTAGAGACCGCGCTGGCCGACATCCCGGCGCTGGCCGTCAACGAAGACGATGCGTTCAAGCTCAAGCAAGGACGGCCGATCGTGCTCCTGCCGCATGTGGTGGAGAGCCTCCGGACCCAGTTCCGCCCCCGCACCATCGCAGGCGCAGACGCCTCGCGTGCGGCGGTGGCGCTGTTTTCGGGCAAGGCCGTGGCGCTGGGCGACGTGCGGGCGGGCAAGTTCAAGCCCACCCGCGTGTTCCATCTCTCGTGAGTGAGGAGAGCCGATGTCGATCACGACCGAGCGCAAGCAGGCGCTCATCCAGGAATACGCCCAAGGGGCGGCCGATACCGGCTCCCCGGAAGTGCAGGTGGCCATCCTGTCGGAGCGGATCACCAATCTGACCGAGCATTTCAAAAGCCACAAAAAGGACAATCACTCCCGGCGCGGCTTGCTGCACATGGTGTCGCAGCGCCGCCGGCTGCTCGATTATCTGAAGGACCGCGACGACGCCCGCTACAAGGCGCTGATCGAGCGGCTGGGCTTGCGCCGTTAGGAGAAGGGTCGGCGGCGTTTTGTGCGCGTGGGCGTGTCATCCCGGCCGGAGCGAAGCGGAGCGCCGGGACCTCGCCCGCCTGGTTCAAGGTCCCGGATAGGCCTGCGGCCGTCCGGGATGACAGAAGCAATGCGGGCCGGCGGAGCAGTTTCGCCGGCGGACCGTAGAGCGGCTTTCGTGATCTGAGGCGAGTGCTTCTCCGCAAGTGCGGGGCAGCGTTCCCCCCAGGTCACAAGGTTGGTCGCTCTGCACGTTCGGGCGGGCCTTGGTCCCTCGCCCTCAACGGGCCGGCGCGCCATCGGGCATGCCGGCCGAACCGGCGCGCGGGCAAAGCTCCCGCAGCGCCCGGAGCTGACCATGTTCGACATCCATTCCGTTTCCCTCGACTGGGCGGGGCGCAAGCTCACGCTCGAAACCGGCAAGATCGCCCGCCAGGCCGACGCGGCCGTCTACGCCACCTGGGGCGAAACGGCGCTGCTCGCCACCGTCGTCGCCGCGCGCGAGGCCAAGCCAGGGCAGGACTTCTTCCCCCTCACCGTCAATTACCAGGAGAAGGCGTTCGCGGCCGGCCGCATCCCCGGCGGCTATTTCAAGCGCGAAGGCCGCCCCACCGAACGCGAGACGCTGCTCTCGCGCCTGATCGACCGCCCGATCCGCCCGCTTTTCGTGGACGGGTTCAAGAACGAGGTGCAGGTCATCGTAACCGTCCTGTCCTGGGACAATGAGAGCGAAAGCGACGTGCTGGCGCTCGTGGCGGCGTCCGCCGCGCTCACCCTGTCGGGCGTGCCCTTCATGGGGCCGATCGGCGCCGCGCGCGTCGGCTGGATCGACGGCAAGCCCACGCTTAACCCCACCATCGCGGAGATGGCCAAGTCCGATCTCGATCTCGTCATCGCCGGCACCGCCGAGGCGATCATGATGGTGGAGTCTGAAGTCAAGGAATTGACCGAGGAGCAGATGCTGCAGGCGCTCTCGCTCGGCCACAAGGGCATGCAGCCGGTGATCGACGCGATCATCCAGCTCGCGGAGAAGGCCGCCAAGGAGCCCTGGGACTTCGCCCCCGCCGATCTCGCCCCGCACAAAAAGCGCATCGCCGAGCAGGTGGGCGGCGAGCTCGCGGCGGCCTATTCGGTCGTCAAGAAAGAAGAGCGCTACGCCGCCGTCGGCGCAGCGCGCAAGAAGGCGAGCGAGGCGCTCGCCAAGTCCGACGCCAATCCGGACGGGCTCGACGCCAACACGCTGAAAGAGGCGTTCAAGGCGGTCGAGAGCGACATCGTGCGCGCGCGCGTCGTCAAGGAGAAGGCCCGGATCGACGGCCGCGCGGTCGACAAGGTTCGGCCGATCGTGTGCGAAGTGGGCTTCCTGCCGCGCACCCATGGCAGCGCGCTGTTCACCCGCGGGGAAACCCAAGGCCTCGTCGTCGCCACCCTCGGCACCGCCGAAGATGAGCAATATGTCGATGCGCTCGGCGGGACGACGAAGGAGCGCTTCATGCTCCACTACAACTTCCCCCCCTATAGCGTCGGCGAGACGGGCCGCATGGGCGGGGCGGGGCGACGCGAGATCGGCCACGGCAAGCTCGCCTGGAGGGCGCTGAAGGCCGTGCTGCCCACGGCCGAGCAATTTCCCTATACGCTGCGTCTTGTCTCCGAAATCACCGAGAGCAATGGCTCGTCCTCCATGGCCACGGTCTGCGGGGCGTCGCTCGCGCTCATGGATGCGGGCGTGCCGATCGCCGCGCCGGTCGCGGGGGTGGCGATGGGGCTGATCCTGGAGGATTACGGCTTCGAAGTGCTCACCGACATCCTCGGCGACGAGGACCATCTGGGCGACATGGATTTCAAGGTCGCGGGCACGGAGAAGGGCATCACCTCGCTGCAGATGGACATCAAGGTCGCCGGCATCACCGAGGAGATCATGAAGGTGGCGCTGGAGCGCGCCCATGCGGGCCGGCTGCACATCCTGGGCGAAATGAACAAGGCGATGAACGCCCCGCGCGGCCAGGTGGGCGCGAACGCCCCGCGCATCGTTCAGATCCAGATCCCCTCCGACAAGATCCGCGACGTGATCGGCACGGGCGGCAAGGTGATCCGCGAAATCGTGGAAAAGACCGGCGCGAAGATCAATGTCGAGGACGACGGCACGGTGAAGGTCGCCTCCGCCTCGCAGGAGAGCATCGAGGCGGCGATCAAATGGATCAAGGGCCTGACGAGCGAACCCGAAATCGGTGCGATCTATGACGGCAAGGTCGTCAAGGTGGTGGAGTTCGGCGCGTTCGTGAACTTCTTCGGCGCGAAGGACGGGCTCGTCCACGTGTCGCAATTGCGCAACGAGCGCGTCAACAAGCCCGCCGACGTGGTCAAGGAAGGCGATGCGGTGAAGGTGAAGCTGCTGGGGTTCGACGATCGCGGCAAGGTGCGCCTGTCCATGCGCGTGGTGAACCAGGAGACGGGCGAGGATATCTCCGCCCAGCTCGGGCCCGAGGCGGAGGATACGGGCGGGGAGCCGCGCCGCGAACGCCGCCCCCGGCGCGACTGACGGGCATGGGCGCGCTCGCCGCCATCGCCTGGAAGGACAAGCCTCGCCGGCCGATGATCGAAGCGCTGCGCGCCGACATCACGGTCGAGGCCGGCCTCGCTGGCGATTGCCGCGGGCGGCCGGGGCGGCGCCAGGTCACGGTGCTGTTCGCGGAGGATTGGGCGGCGGCGTGCGCGGCGTTGGGGGAGGAGAGGCCCTGGGCGCTGCGGCGCGCCAATCTGCTCGTGGCGGGCCTGCCCAATCCGCGCGCCGCGGGCGGCCTGCTGCGCGTGGGCGCGGCCCTCTTCGAGATCACCGGCGAGACCGAACCCTGCGCCCGGATGGACAGCCAATGGCCGGGTCTCCGCGCCGCGCTCCTGCCGGACTGGCGCGGCGGCCTGACCGCGCGCGTGCGCGCAGGCGGCGAGGTGAGGGTGGGAGACCCGGTGGACTTGCTTTAGCGCCCCCTACCAGCCGAGCTTGGAGGCCAGCCACCCGCCGGCCAGGAGCGCCGCGGCCGCCAGTCCGAATATAGCGACCGCATACAGGACCGGATCCATCGCTTAATCCTCTAAACGACTAACGACATAGTGCACGGCGATCTGAAGCGCAAAGAACACCAGGATCGTGAACGCCGCCACCGTAACAGTAGGCGCACGCCCGGCGGAGACCGGCTGGAGGACCAGGCCACCAGCGCCGCGAGCGCAACCGCATTGACGGTGCTCGCCAGCACTTTCCGCCGCTCGTTGCGGGCAGCCTTGGATTGCCGCGGCAGGCCGCGGTTCAAGCCTCGACGCCCTCGGGCAGGCCCACGATGTGGAAGCCCGCATCCACGTGGATGACTTCCCCGGTGGTGGAGCGGCCGAGGTCGGAGAGCAGCCACAGCGCGCAGCCGGCGATCCCCTCCATGCTCGTATCCTCCTTCAGGAGGCTCCATTCCCGCCCGGTATTGACGAGGCCGCGCCCGCCCGAGATGCCGGCGAGCGCGAGCGTGCGCATCGGCCCCGCCGAAATCGCGTTGGCGCGCAGGCCTTTGGTCCCGAGATCGCGCGCGATGTAGCGGGTGGCCGCCTCGAGCGCGGCCTTGGCCACGCCCATCACATTGTAGCTGGGCAGCACCCGTTCGGAGCCAAGATAAGTGAGCGTCACCAGCGCCCCGCCGGGCTTCATCAGGGCCGCCGCGCGCTTGGCGCACGCGACCCAGGAGAAGGCCGAAATGTCCATGGTGCGCAGGAAGTTCTCGCGGGTCGTGTTCTCGACGAAGGAGCCCTTGAGCTCCGTCTTGTCCGAAAAGGCGATGGCGTGGACCAGGAAGTCGAGCCCGCCCCAGGCGGTTTCAAGCGCGGCGAACGCGCGGTCGAGATCGGAATCGCTGGTCACGTCGCAGGGCAGGACGAGCGCGGGGTCGGCGCCGATCGAATCGGCAAGCGGGCGCACGCGCTTCTCCAACGCCTCGCCCTGATAGGTAAAGGCGAGCGCAGCGCCCTGGGCGGCGAGCTGGCGCGCAATGCCCCAGGCGATCGATTTGTCGTTGGCGACGCCCATCACCAGACCGCGCTTGCCCGCCATCAGCGCGCCCTGCGGCATCGTCCACTCGTCGGGCATTCCGGCCTCTCCCCTGTTGCGGCGTGAGCGGCAGATGGCAGGCGCGGCCAAGCGCGGTCAAGCGCGGGCGACGCCTCAAGGCTGCCCCTTGCAACCGATATGCATCCGATATATCTCTAAGTCCGTTATATCGAAGTTAGAACGGAGACCGCATGCGGTACGGGTATTGGGCCAGAGGGGGCGGGCGCTGCGGCGCGGGCCCCGGCGCTGCGGAGCGGCGCAGTTTCGGGCGTGGCGAGGACGCCTATGGCGCGCATAGAGGGCGGGGCGGTTTCGGGCGCAGCGGGCGGCGGGTGTTCGACCAGGGCGATCTCCGCGCCGTGATTCTCAGCCTGATCGCGGAGAAGCCGCGCCATGGCTATGAGCTCATCAAGGCGATCGAGGAGATGCTGGGCGGCGGCTATGCGCCAAGCCCGGGCATCGTCTATCCGACGCTCACCTATCTCGAGGAAGCCGGCCAGATCGCGCTCGCCTCCTCGGAAGGCGGCAAGAAGCTTTACGCGATCAGCCCGGAAGGGGAGGCCTATCTCGCAGCGAACCAGGCGGCGATGGCGGCGCTGAAGGCGCGGGTCGCGGCCGCGCGGGAGATGTTCGCCGGGGGGCGCGCGCCCCAGATCGTGCGGGCGATGGAGAATCTCAAACTGGCGCTGCGGCTGCGGATGGAGCGCGGCGCCCTGGACGAGGCGGCCGCCGCCGCCATCGCAGGCGCGCTGGACGCCGCCGCCCAAGCCGTGGAGCGCACATGAGCACGCTGGAAGCCCGCCTCGAGACGCCCAACGCCAGCCGCTACCTACAGCAGGTCTGCAAGCACTGGGCCCACAAATTCGCGGTGGAGTTCACCCCCGAGCGCGGAACGATCCCATTCGGCCCTGACCGCAGCTGCGTACTAAAGGCCGATACGGACGCCCTCACCCTGCGCGTCGCCGCCCCAGACGCCGAAGGCGCCGCGCGCTTGGCGGGCGTGGTGGCGGAGCACGTGCAGCGTTTCGCGTTCCGCGAAGCGCTTCCCGCACCGCACTGGCGCGAGGCCGGCGGGCCTACGGATAGCGCGTGAAGGCCAAGGTCGCGTTGGTGCCCCCAAAGCCGAAGGAGTTGGACACCACGCAATCGAGGGTCTTTTCGAGCGGCGCGCGCACGATCGGCAGATCGGCGAAGGCGGGGTCGAGTTCCTCGATATGGGCGCTCTTGGCGACGAAGCCTCCGCGCAGCATGAGGATCGAATAGATCGCCTCCTGGACGCCAGCGGCGCCGAGCGAATGGCCCGTCAGGCTCTTGGTGGCGGAGATCAGCGGCACGTTCTTGCCGAACACCTGGCGCACCGCCTCCATCTCTTTCAGGTCCCCGATCGGGGTGGAGGTGGCGTGGGGGTTCAGGTAATCGACCGGCCGGTCGAGGTGGCGGATCGCCATCCGCATGCAGCGGGCCGCGCCCTCCCCGGAGGGGGCCACCATGTCGTAGCCGTCGCTCGTCGCGCCATAGCCGGCGACTTCGGCGTAGATCTTCGCGCCGCGGGCCTTCGCATGCTCCAGCGCCTCCAGCACCAGCACGCCCGCCCCGCCAGCGATCACGAAGCCGTCCCGGTTCTTGTCGAAGGCGCGTGAGGCGATTTCGGGCGTGGCGTTGAAATTCGAGGACATCGCGCCCATCGCGTCGAACAGGACAGACAGCGTCCAGTCCAGCTCCTCGCAGCCGCCGGCGAACATGATGTCCTGCTTGCCCCACTGGATCTGCTCGTAGGAATTGCCGATGCAGTGGGAGCTCGTCGCGCAGGCCGAGCTGATCGAATAATTCACGCCCTTGATCTCAAACGGCGTGGCCAGCGTGGCGGACGCGGTGGAGCTCATCGCCTTAGGCACCGCGAACGGGCCCACGCGCTTGGCGCCCTTCTCGCGGGCGATGTCGGCGGCGGCGACGATTGCGCGGGTGGAGGGCCCGCCGGAGCCCATGATCAGGCCGGTACGGTCGCTCGACACCTCGTGGGGCTCAAGTCCCGCATCCTCGATCGCCTGCTCCATGGCGAGGTAGTTCCAGCCCGCGCCCTCGCCCATGAAGCGGTAGATGCGCTTGTCGATGAGAGCGGCGGGATCGAGCGTGGGCGCGGCGTGCACCTGGCAGCGAAAGCCCATCTCCGCATAGGCCGGGGCCGCGACCACCCCGGATCGGGCCTCGCGCAGGCTCGCGGCGACCTCCTGCGCCGTATTCCCGATGGCGGAGACTATCCCCATTCCCGTAACGACAACGCGGCGCAAAGCTTCCCCCAGCTATTTCATGCCCGCCGAAAGATCCTCAGGGCGGAACAGGCCCACTTTCAGGTCTTTCGCAGTATAGATTTGCGTCCCGTCCAGCAGCAGCGTGCCGTCGCCCACGCCCAGCACGAGCTTGCGGAGGATCACCTTCTTCAGGTCGATCTCATAGCGCAGCAGCCGCGACGTCGGCACCACTTGGCCGGAGAATTTCACCTCCCCCACCCCGAGCGCGCGCCCTCTGCCGGGCGCACCCGTCCAGCCCAGGAAAAACCCCACGAGCTGCCACATCGCATCCAGTCCCAAGCAGCCGGGCATCACGGGATCGCCCTCGAAATGGCAGCCGAAAAACCAGCGGTCCGGCCGGACATCGAACTCGGCGATCACTTGGCCCTTTTTGTACGCCCCGCCTTCCCGGGAAATGTGGATGATGCGGTCGAACATCAACATCGGGGGGAGCGGCAATTGTGCGTTTCCCGGGCCGAACAGCTCCCCGCGGCCCGAAGCGAGCAGCGCGTCGTGATCGAAGTGCGAAGGAAAGGGAGCCATTCTGCCGTCCGGGGTCGCGAGCGTGCGCGCGAAAAGGAAATGCTCCGCTAGCAGGGAGGAGCCGTGCGCTCAAGCCCGTCCGCTAGCGGCAGCGCTCCCCGCCCCAGAGCGAGGCCGAAGCCGTCCAGCCCGTCCGCCCGGCGGCGCGCAGCTTGCGCCAGCCCCCCGCGCACCCCTCGAGCGTGGCGACCACCCCGGGGGCCAGCAGCGCCTTGGGCCGCGAACCGGGCTTGGGCGCGCGGCGCAGCGCCGCCGGCTCGCTCCCGGCCACATAGACCGTGCGCGCCGCGCTCAGCTGGTCCCCGCGCACCCAGGCCGTCCCGCCGGCGGGGTCGGACACGCGCCGCCAGCCGCCGCTCTCGGCCAGCACCCGCACCGGCAGGCCCTGGCGGCGATAGGTCCAGACCACGCGATGCTCCAGGCTCGGCCCCTTGCGCGCGCGCACCTCATTATAGCGCAGGCTTTCATACCGCGGCGCGGGCGGGGCGGCCGCTGCGGCGGGGCCGGCGGCGAGCAGCAGGGCGAGGAGGGCGCGCAACACCGGGCCGTTTTCGCCGCGCGGAGTGAAGGATGGGTTTAGCGCCCGGCCGCGCTCGCGCTTTCTTCTTGCATCCCGCTTTGCTAGGCATGGAAAGTCCGCCCGCCCCCGAGGGCGTCCGGAAGAAAGGCCTGAACAGGCGCAATGCCAGCCCGCACGCTGAAGGTCTTCGTGACGCGGAAATTGCCCGATCCGGTGGAAACGCGGATGCGGGAATTGTTCGACGCCGAGCTCAACCTAGACGACCATCCCCTGCCGCCGGAAGAACTCGTGAGCGCCGTCCAGCGCGCCGAGGTTCTGGTGCCCACCGTCACGGACCGCATCGATTCAAAGCTGCTCTCGCGGGCCGGCCCGCAATTGCGCCTGATCGCCCAGTTCGGGGCGGGCGTGGACAATATCGACGTCGCCACCGCCGTGCAGCGCGGCATCACCGTCACCAACACCCCCGGCGTGCTGACGGACGACACCGCCGACATGACCATGGCCTTGATCCTCGCCGTCCCGCGCCGGATCGTGGAGGGGGTGAAGGCCATCGAGGCCGACCAGTTCACCGGGTGGAGCCCCACCTGGATGATGGGGCGGCGGATCTGGGGCAAGCGGCTGGGGATCATTGGCCTTGGCCGGATCGGCCAAGCGGTGGCCCGGCGCGCGCGCGCCTTCGGGCTGCAGATCCACTACCACAACCGCCGCCGCGTCTCGCCCGCGATCGAGGGCGAGCTTGAGGCCACCTATTGGGAAAGCCTCGATCAGATGCTGTCGCGGATGGACATCGTGTCCGTCAATTGCCCGCATACGCCCGCCACCTACCACCTCTTGTCCGCCCGCCGCCTCGCGCTGATGAAGCCGCACGCCTTCATCGTGAACACCGCCCGCGGCGAGGTGATTGACGAAAGCGCGCTGGCGCGCCTGCTGGAGCGGAAGGAACTGGGCGGGGCGGGGCTCGACGTGTTCGAGCATGAGCCCGCGATCAACCCGAAGCTGCGCGAGCTGCCCAATGTCGTGCTGCTGCCGCACATGGGCTCAGCCACCCTCGAAGGCCGCATCGACATGGGCGAGAAGGTGATCATCAACATCAAGACCTTCGCCGATGGCCACAAGCCGCCCGACCGGGTGATCCCGGCCATGCTGTAGCGGCCGGCATGGATTCCGCCCCGCCGCTCCCCGCCCCGGAAAAGGAGGTCGCGCGCGTGCTGGCGATGGAGCGGAGCGTGCGGCGCGTGATCCTGTTCGGCTCGCGGGCGCGGGGCGACCATTTTCGCAGCTCCGACCTCGACGTGGCGGTGGACGCCCCGGATGCCGACATCCACGCCTGGGACCGCATGATGCGCCTGCTCGATACGCGCGCCTCGCTCGTGCCGGTGGATCTGGTGCTGCTGCACGACGCGCCCCCAGCCCTGCGCGCAGCGATCGACCGCGAAGGCCGCGTCCTGTTCGAGCGCGGCGTATGACCGACCGCCAAGCCGTAGCCCTCGCCCAATTCACGCGCGCCGTCGAACGGCTCGCCGAGGCGTTGCAGGAGCCGGCGGCGAACCCCTTGCCGCCTTGAGCCGTCTGCGCGCCAATCTGGTCGCGGCGCAGGGTTGAGCAGCGGTAACGCTTTCCTCACCAGCTCCTCCTACATCTAGTGTTCTTCGGTCCGGAATCGTCCAGCTCTGGGAGGGGTGGATGGAGAAATGGTCCTGGCGCGGCGCGCGCGGCAATCTTTATCCGTTCGATGTGCGCCAGCCCTTCGATGCGTTTCCCCGCGGGGGCGGCGTCTATGTGTTCGCGGTGCGCCCGCGCGGGGCCGATCTCGATCACATGGTGCGCGCGGCGCTCTATGTGGGCAGCACTCCGGCCCTGGCGGAGGCGCTGGAAGGCCATCCCCAATGGCGCGAGGCGCTGGTGCTGGGGGCGAGCGAAGTCCACGTGCTCGCGATCCGCAATCCCACCATCCGGGCCTATGTCGCGGGGGATCTGGAGGCGGGCCTCGAACCCACGCTCAACGAGATCATGCTGCCCTATGGCGTGAGCGGCTGAAGCCCCGGCGCGCAGCAGGGGCAGGCGGGGTCCGCCGGCAGGCTAACGGTGCGGCTTTCCCCGGAAAGCGCGTCATAGAGGTATAAGCGCCCGGCTAGGCTCTCGCCCGCGCCCGCAGCCTCCTTCACCGCCTCCAGCGCCATCCGCCCCCCGATCACGCCCGTCAGCGCCCCCACGATCCCCACCGCGGCGCACGGCTCGGCCTCGGGCGGGATCTCGGGCACGAAACAGCGATAGCAGGGGAGGCGGGCGCCGCCGTTCTTGGTGAGCCCGGATTTGAACGTCCCCACCTGGCCCTGCCAGCGCCCCACCGCCCCCGATATCAGCGCGACGCCAAGCGCGTGGGCAGCGTCGTTGACGGCGAAGCGCGTCGCGAAATCGTCGCACCCGTCGAGGATGAGGTCCGCGCCCGCCAGCAACGCCTTCGCGTTTGCGCCGTCGAGCCGGACCGGCGCGGCGACGATCTCGACCTGGGGGTTGAGCGCGGCGAGCGCCGCGCCCGCCCGCGCGACCTTTTCCGCGCCCACATCCGCGCTGCGGTAGATCACTTGGCGCTGGAGATTGGAGAGGCTCACCCGGTCGGGGTCGATCAGCGTCAGCCGTCCTACGCCCGCCGCCGCTAAATAGAGCGCCGCCGGCGCCCCGAGCCCCCCTACGCCGACGAGCGCCACATGCGTGCGCTTCAGGCGCTGCTGGCCCGCCCCGCCGATCTCTTTCAGCAGGATATGGCGGCGGTAGCGCTCGTGCTCATCGGCGGTGAAAGCCATCGCCCTTCTATGGCCCTGGCGTCGCGCCCGCGCGAGCTTAGAATTGCGCCGAACGGCGCGGGAGCGGGTACGGCATGAAGAGCGCCACAGGCGATGGGCGGGGAAATGGCGGGGATGGGCTCTCGCCGGTCTACGCCCCCGTGCTCGACCGCCTGATCCGGGACCGCCCGAACGTGTTTCTCACCGGCCGCGCCGGGGCGGGCAAGACCACGCTGGTCAAGGCGCTGCTGCAGCGGCTCAAGGGCGAGGCGGTGGTGGTGGCGCCCACCGGGGTGGCGGCGGTGAACGCCGGCGGCCAGACGGTGCATTCCTTCTTCCGCCTGCCCCCGCGCCTCATTGGGCGCGGCGAAACCCATCCGATCCGCGACGCGCGCGTGATCCGGGCGGTCAAGACCGTGGTGATCGACGAGATCTCGATGGTGCGCAGCGATCTGCTGGAGGCGATCGACCATGCGCTGCGGGTACACCGCAAATCCGTGCAGCCCTTCGGCGGCGTGCAGATGATCCTGGTGGGCGACCCCCACCAATTGGCTCCGGTTGTGGACCAGGAGAGCGCGCCGCTGCTGGAGGAATGGTTCGGCGGCCCCTGGTTTTTCCAGGCCGACGCCTTCAAGAGCGCGGACTTTCTGTTGATCGAACTGAAGCGCGCGCTGCGCCAGGACGATCCGCAATTCCTGGGGCTGCTGGAAGGGGTGCGCACCGCCGCCCTGACGCTCGAGCATGGCGCGCTGCTGCGTGCGCTGGTGGATGAGACCGACGCCGTCGCCGCCAGCGAGACCCATGTCGTGCTCACCCCCACCAATGCCGTCGCCGCCTCGATCAATTCCGCGCGTTTGGCCGAGCTTGAGGGGGAGGCCGTCCAGTACCAGGCCGAGGTCACAGGCGAGTTCGACGATCGCGCGGTGTCCGCCGATGCGGTGCTCACCCTGAAGCGCGGGGCGCGGGTGATGTTGCTGCGTAACGACGCCGCCCCCGGCTGGGTCAACGGCACGATCGGCGTAGTGGAGGCGCTGGACGGCGAGGCGGTCACCGTGCGCGTCGGGCGGGAGCGGGCGCGCATTGAGCCCGCCGTGTGGGAGCGCGCCCGCTTCGAGGCCGGCCCGCGCGGGGGGGTGACCCGCAAAGTCATCGGCGCCTTCAAGCAGATGCCCCTGCGCCTGGGCTGGGCGCTGACGATCCACAAGGCCCAGGGGCTGACCCTCGAAAAGGTCTACCTCGATCTCGGCCGGGGCATGTTCGCCCACGGCCAGGCCTATGTGGCGCTGTCGCGCTGCCGCACGCTGGAGGGGCTTAAATTGTCTAGGCCGCTGCGCCGCAGCGATCTGATCCGCGACGCCGAGGCCTTCGGCTTCGGCGAGCAGACCCTGATCGAGGACAATCCCGATTACGCCGTCGCCCGGCTGGGCCGCTGAGGGCCTGCGCGCCGGGGCCGCAGCGCGCCCGCCGCCCGCTTGCGGGATAAGAAAGCCATGCGCCCATTGCTCGCCCTTGCTCTCGCCTTCTCCCTGGCCGGGTGCAATCCGCCTCCGCCCCAAAACGCTCCTCAGGGGCCCTCTCCGCGCCCTAGCCCAAACGGCCAAGCGCCGGTGATACGCGTGGCCAATGCTGCGATTTCGGTCTCGGATGCGTGGGCGCCGCCCACGATCGGCGCCGGCAAGGTCGCGGCCGGCTACGTGAAGATTCGCAATGGCGGCGCGACGCCCGATCGCCTGATCGCCGCATCGAGCCCCCGCGCCGGCGCCGTTGAGCTCCACACCATGGCGATGGACGGGGCCATGATGAAGATGCGCCGCCTCGACGCGGTGGAGATCCCCGCGCGCGGGGAGGTTACGCTCGCCCCCGGGGGCGATCACCTCATGTTTTTCGACCTGACGGCCCCGTTGCGCGCGGGCGAGGCCGCCCCGCTCGTGCTCACTTTCGAGAAGGCCGGCCCGATAAGCACGACGCTTCAGGTTCGCCCGCGCGAGACCGGCGGGCACGGGCGGCCTTAGAGCGGTTGTCGATTTGTTTGTATGAATAAAAACGATAAACGCGCAGGCCTTGGAGGTGGTACGTTTTTTGAGGCTGAAAACCGAAAC
>JANNOI010000021.1:0-246465 GCA_031398975.1 Alphaproteobacteria bacterium
GCCCGCTTTCTTTGGCCCGCTTTCTTTGGCCCGCTTTCTTTGGCCCGCTTTCTTTGGCCCGCTTTCTTTGGCCCGCTTTCTTTGGCCCGCTTTCTTTGGCCCGCTTTCTTTGGCCCGCCTTGTGGGCCCCCGCGCCCGCGCAAATTCCCTTGGCCGGACCGCGGCTTCTTGCTAGACCCCGTCCACGCCAGCGATCATCCTCGGTAGCTCAGCGGTAGAGCAACCGGCTGTTAACCGGTTGGTCGTAGGTTCGAATCCTACCCGGGGAGCCATGCGTGCGGGGGTGCAGCCCGACGCCATAGGTCACGGATCGTTCCGGTGACAGGGGTGACACCCGCCGTTCGAAGCGACGCGCCGAGAAGCGCCAGAGCTTGCGATAGCGGGTCTCCGTCACGGTAGGAGCGGAACCTTCATCATCGTTGAAAGGGTCCTCGCAAGCGCGGCCTCGGCTTTCTCTGCCGAGACGATGCGCGGCCAGCGGGCGGGGCGTGAAGCAGCGCCTCCTGAAGCGCCAAAACCGGCCTATCAGGCAGCGCGCCGCCTCGCAGGCGAGTGCATAGCGTTCTAGGATGTCCTGCACCAACACCCCGATAGGCGACGACCAAAACCGCTTGAGCCGCAGCAGGGGCGATGGAGGCCACGTCCGGAATCGAACCGGAGTACACGGATTTGCAGTCCGCTGCGTAACCTCTCCGCCACGTGGCCTTGAACGACTGCGAGGCAAGGGATAGCAAGCGCGGGGCCGGGCTGCAATGGCGGGTGCGCCGCCGTCTGGGCCTTGGCCTTGCGCCGGGCTCAGGCCGCGGAGGCTTGCCCGGGGACGGCTTGGCGCTTGCCGAACGGGCGGGTAGGGAGCAGGGCATGGATTTTGCGCGGGCGCGGGCGGCGATGGTGGAGAGCCAGGTGCGCACGGCCGACGTGACGAACCCCGCCATCCTCGCCGCGATGCGCGCGCTGCCCCGGGAGCTGTTCGTGGCGGCGAGCGCGCGGGCGCTAGCCTATGCCGATATCGAGCCGGAAGCCGCGCCGGGGCGGGTGCTGCTGCGGCCGCGCGATCTCGCCAAGCTGCTGCACGAGGCCGCCCCCCGCCCGGGGGACCGCGCTCTCGAGCTCGCGGGGGCGACCGGCTATGGCGCGGCGGTGCTTGGGGCGTGCGTCGCGCAGGTGTTCACCCAGGACCCGAGCCCGGAGCTTTCCTTCGCCGCCCGCGCCGCGCTGGACAAAAGCGGGGCGGCCAACGTCACCGCGGTGTGCACCGAGGCGTCCACCGGCTGGCCGGACGGGGCGCCGTATGACCTGATCGTGCTGAACGGGGCCACCGAATTCATCCCCGAACCCTGGTTTGCGCAGCTGGCGGAGGGGGGCCGGCTTGCGGTGATCGTGCGTGCGGGCCCGATCGGGCAGGCGCGGATCTACCTCCGGTCCGGGGGCGCGCCGGGTTTTCGCACCGCCTTCGACGCCGCGCCCGCGCTTGCGCCGGGGCTGGTCAAGGTGCGTGAATTCGCTTTTTGAGCCCAACGTTAGCGGAAGCGACACGCCCAGCGCCTATATCGGGGCGGGAACGCGAAGGAGGATCAATGCGCCCCTGGTTCGCCGCCGCTGCGGCTGTCGCCGCCCTTGCCCCATGCGCCGCCCCGGCGGAGACGCTGGTAGAGGCGCTGACGGCGGCGTATGTGAACAACCCCGATCTGCAGGCCGCGCGCGCCGCCGCCCGCTCGGCGCGGGAGGATTTCCCCCAGGCGCTCGCCGGCTATCTGCCCCGGGTGGACGCGTTCGGCTCGTACGGGACCGAGCGGACCGAAGACCGGCCCGGCCTTGGGGTGCAGCGCGCAGAGCCCTATTCCTATGGCCTCTCCGTTTCCCAGCAACTTTATACAGGCGGGCTCCGCGGGGCCCAGATCGAGCAGGCGCGCGCCGGAATCGCGAGCGCCCGCCAGAGCCTGCGCGCCACCGAGCAGGACGTGCTGGTGTCGGTGATCCAGGCCTATGTGGACGTGCGCCGGGACGAGGAGGTGGTGCGCATCCGCCGCTCCAACCTGGAAGTGCTCGAGCGCCGGCTCGAGGAATCGCAGAGCCGCTTCGAGGTGGGCGACGTGACCCAGACCGACGTCGCGCAATCGCGGGCGCGCAGGGCGGGCGCGCAATCGGATCTGACCAGCGCGCTTTCGGTGCTGGAGGCGAGCCGCGCGCGCTACGTGCAGGTGATCGGGCGCACGCCCGAGGCCCTGGAAGCGCCCCCGCCGGCCCCGCCCACGCCAGAAACGCTGCAGGCGGCGATCGAAGCGGGCCTCGCGGCCAATCCCGATTACCTCCAACTCGCCGAGCTCGAGCGGTCCGCCAAGGCGCAGGTGGACATCGAGCGCAGCGACCGGCGCCCGCAAATCTCCATCGTCGGGGAGGTGACGCGCGAATATGACGGGCGTGACAGCGATTACCGCGCCGACGATGCGAGCGCCTCGGCCGAGCTCACGATCCCGCTGTTCGACGGCGGCTATGCCCGCGCGCGGGTGCGCCAGGCGCGGCGGGAGCTCGACCGGACGCGCGCCCAGCGCGAATCGGTGCGCCGCCAGGTGGTGCGCGACGTGATCGCGGCCTGGAACGATTATGGCGCAGCCCAAGGCGTCACCGCCTCCTCGCGGGAGCAGGTGAGCGCCAACGAATTGGCGCTGGAGGGGGCGCGAGAGGAGTTCCAGGCGGGCCTGCGCACCACGCTCGACGTGCTGAACGCCCAGCAGGAATTGCTCGATTCGCGCCTGGCCGTGGTGAGCGCGGAGCGTGACGCCTATGTCGCGCAGCATGCGCTTTTGGCGGCGGCCGGGCGCCTCGACGGGGCGGCGCTGGGCGTTAACGCGCCATTATACGATCCAGACAAGCATCGGCGCTGAAACGGGGTGAGTCGTCCTCAGGGGCCCGCAGCGGCGCGTGGGCCACATATGGCGGCGTTAACCCCCGACCGGTACCTTGGCTTGTGCGATTCGCGGCGGCGGATCGGTTACGGAACGGAAGATCCCCATGGCGATGCAGGAGCCCCAGGCCGAACCTTCGATGGAGGAGATCCTCGCCTCCATTCGCCGAATCATCTCGGAGGAGGATCAGCAGCCCGAGGCGCGGGCCCCCTCCGAGCCGGTCCTCGAGCTCACCGAGCCCGCGGAAGACCACGACATCGTGGCCTTTGAGGAAGAGGCGGCGCCTCAGCCTGCCCCTCCGCCGGCGCAGACGCCTCCGCCTGCGGCTCCACCCGTGTCGGTGATCGCGCCGGTCGCGGCGATGGCGGCGGCGCCCGTCCCGCCGGCCGTCAGCCCCCGCGAGGACGAGAGCCTGGTGGGCGACCGGGCGGTCAGCGCCGCGGCGGGGGCCTTCACGCGCCTCGCTGGCAGCGTGCGCATCGCCGACGCCCCGGGCCAGACGCTGGAAGGCATGATCCGCGAACTGGTGCGCCCGATGCTGAAGGACTGGCTGGACGCGAACCTCGCCGCTATCGTGGAGGCGAAGGTGGAAGCCGAACTCGACCGCATCTCCCGGCTGGCGCGCTAGGTAGGGGGCAGGCGACGCCCGACGCCGGACACCGGCGGCGGACAAGAGACAGCGGACAAGGGCGTCGCCTCGCGGGCGTGCGCCTGATATAGCCCTCCGGCTAGCGTTGTCCGCGAGTGTCCTTCCTCTCCATGCTCGACACCAATTTCGATCCCAAATCCGCCGAAGCGCGCCTTTATGCGGCCTGGGAGCGGGCCGGGGCCTTTCAGCCCGCCTCCGATCCTGGGGCCCCGCCCTTCGCCATCGTCATCCCGCCGCCGAACGTCACCGGCGCGCTGCACATCGGCCACGCCCTGAACGCCACCCTCCAGGACGTGCTGGTCCGGTTCGAGCGGCTGCGCGGCAAGGCGGTGCTGTGGCAGCCGGGCACCGACCATGCGGGCATCGCCACCCAGATGGTGGTGGAGCGCCAGCTCGGAGAAGAAGGCAATGCCGATCGCCGCGCGCTGGGCAGGGAGGCGTTCCTGAAGCGCGTCTGGGCCTGGAAGGCGCAATCGGGCGGGGCGATCTTGCGGCAATTGCGCCGGCTCGGATGCTCGGCCGATTGGAGCCGCGAGCGGTTCACGATGGACGAGGGATTGTCCGCCGCGGTCCGCAAAGTGTTCGTCCAGCTCCACCGCGAGGGGCTTTTGTACCGCGACAAGCGCCTGGTGAACTGGGACCCCCATTTCCGCACCGCCATCTCCGATCTCGAAGTGGCTTCGATCGAGACCAAGGGCGCGCTTTATTATTTCGACTATCCGTTGGCGGACGATCCCGGCGTGACGCTGACCGTGGCCACCACACGGCCGGAGACGATGCTGGGGGACGTCGCGGTCGCGGTGCACCCCGAGGATCCGCGCCACCAGCATCTGGTGGGCAGACTTTTGCGCCTGCCGCTGACAGGCCGCCTCATCCCGGTGATCGCCGACGCCTATTCCGATCCCGACAAGGGCGCGGGCGCGGTGAAGATCACGCCGGCCCATGATTTCAACGATTTCGAGCTCGCCCGCCGCCACGATCTTCCGATGATCGGCGTGCTCGATCCCGATGCGCGCCTGGCGCTGCGCGACAATGCAGACTTCCTCGCAGGCCTCCCCCCCTCGCCCGACCTCGACGAAGCCCTGACTTTGCACGGCCTCGATCGCTTCGAGGCGCGCGCGCGCGTGGTGGCGATGATGGAGGCGCGCGGGCTGCTCGCGAAGGTGGAGCAGCATGTCCACGCGCTGCCGCACGGGGACCGTTCGGGCGTGGTCATCGAACCGAGGCTCACCGACCAATGGTACGTGGACGCGCCAGCGCTCGCGCGCCCGGCGGTGGCCGCGGTCGAGGACGGGCGCACGCGCTTTCATCCCAAGACTTGGGAAAAGACCTATTTCGAGTGGATGCGCAATATCGAGCCCTGGTGCGTGTCGCGCCAGATCTGGTGGGGACACCGCATCCCCGCCTGGTACGGCCCGGACGGGGCGATCTTCGTCGCCGAAACGGAGGCCCAAGCCCTGCAGGCCGCGACCGAGCGCTACGGCGCGCCCACCCCCCTGCGCCAGGACGAGGACGTGCTCGACACCTGGTTCTCCTCGGCCTTATGGCCGTTCTCGACGCTGGGCTGGCCGGAACAGACCAAAGACCTCGCCCGCTTCTACCCCACCGCCACCCTCGTCACCGCCCACGACATCATCTTCTTCTGGGTGGCGCGGATGATGATGATGGGCCTGCACTTCCTGAAGGAGGCGCCGTTCCGCGACGTCTACATCCACGCCCTCGTCCGCGACGCCAAGGGCGCGAAGATGTCGAAGTCGAAAGGCAATTCGCTCGATCCGCTCGACCTTGTGGACCAGTACGGCGCCGACGCGCTGCGCTTCACGCTGACGGCGATGGCCGCCCAAGGGCGCGACATCAAACTCTCCCCGCAGCGGATCGAGGGCTACCGCAATTTCGGCACCAAACTCTGGAACGCCGCGCGCTTTTGTCAGATGAACGAATGCGCGCTGTGGGAGACGTTCGATCCCCATGCCGTGGGGCAGCCCGTCAATCGCTGGATCGTGGGGGAGGTGGCGCGCACGGCGCGTCTGGTGACCCACGAATTGGAGGCCTACCGCTTCAACGAGGCCGCCGGCGCGCTCTACCGGTTTGTCTGGAACGTGTTCTGCGACTGGTACCTCGAACTCATCAAGCCGCTGCTGGCGGGCGAGGACGAGGGGGCCAAAGTCGAGACGCGGCGCACCGCCGCCTGGGCGCTCGACCAGGCGCTCGTGCTGGCGCACCCATTCATGCCGTTCATCACCGAGGAATTGTGGGGCCGCCTCGCGGAGTTCGGGCCCCCGCGCAAGAGTCTGCTGGCGCTTTCCGCCTGGCCGGATCTGGGGGAGGGGCTCGACGCGCCCGAGGCCGCCGAAGAGATCGAGTGGCTGGTGCGGCTCGTGTCGGAGACGCGCTCGATGCGGGCCGAACTCAACGTGCCCGCGGGCGCGAAGATACCGCTGCTCCTGATCGGGGCGGACCGGCCCACCGCCGCCCGGCTCGAGCGCTACCAGGACCTGATCGACCGTCTCGCTCGGCTCGATTATTCCACGACCGCCGAAGCCGCCCCCCCGGGCGCGGTGACGTTCGTGCTGGACGGCGCGACGGTCGCGCTGCCGCTGGAGGGGGTGGTCGATTTCGCGGCCGAATCCGATCGCCTCGCCAAGGAGATCACGAAGCTGGAGGCCGAAATCCGCAAGAACGAAGCCAAACTCGCCAATGCCGACTTCGTGCGCAAGGCGCCGGAAGAAGTGGTAGAGGAGATCCGCGAACGGGCCGCCGAGGCCGAAACCGCGCGCGAGAAGCTCGCCGCCGCCCGGCGACGGCTCAGCGCAGCGCTCTAGAAAACAAGCTGGGAACAAACATGACCAAGACTTGGGACAAGTCAAAACTGCCCTCGCGCCACGTCACGGAAGGGCCCGCGCGCGCGCCGCACCGCTCTTATCTCTACGCCATGGGCCTCGGCACAAAAGACATCGAGGCGCCCTTCGTGGGCGTGGCCTCCTGCTGGAACGAGGCGGCGCCGTGCAACACCACCCTGATGCGCCAGGCGCATGCGGTCTCCGCCGGCGTCAAGGCCGCGGGCGCCACGCCGCGCGAATTTTGCACCATCACCGTCACCGACGGGATCGCCATGGGCCACGAGGGGATGCGCTCCTCGCTCGTCTCGCGCGAGGTGATCGCGGACTCCGTCGAGCTGACGATCCGCGGCCACGGCTATGACGCGCTCGTTGGGGTGGCGGGGTGTGACAAGAGTTTGCCCGGCATGATGATGGCGATGCTGCGCCTCAACGTGCCGAGCGTCTTCCTCTATGGCGGCTCGATCCTTCCAGGGGTTTGGCGGGGGCGGGAAGTCAATGTGCGGGACCTGTTTGAGGGCGTAGGCGCGCATGCGGCGGGCGCGATGTCGCTTGAGGATCTGAACGATCTGGAAAAGCACGCCTGCCCGGGCGACGGCGCGTGCGGGGGCCAGTATACGGCCAACACGATGGCCTGCGTGTCGGAAGCGATCGGGCTCGCTTTGCCGCTCTCTTCCGCGCTGCCTGCGCCCTATGAAAGCCGCGACGCCTATGCCCGCGCCAGCGGCGAGGCGGTGGTGGCGCTGCTCGAATCCAACATCCGCCCGCGCGACATCTGCACCCGCGAGGCGTTCGAGAACGCCGCCATCGTGGTGGCCGCGTCCGGCGGCTCCACCAATGGCGGGCTGCACCTGCCGGCGATGGCCCACGAAGCGGGGGTCAAGTTCACACTCGAGGACGTCGCGCGCGCGTTCAAGCGGACGCCCTGGCTCTGCGATCTCCAGCCCGGAGGCAGATACGTGGCCAAACATATGGGCGAGGCGGGCGGCGCGCCGGCCTTGCTGCGGGTGCTGTTGGACGCGGGGCTCCTGCACGGCGATGTCATGACCGTCACCGGGCGGACGTTGCGGGAAAACCTCGAAGGCGTGCGCTGGCGGCCCGATCAGGACGTGATCCGTCCCATGGACAATCCCCTTTCCGCCCATGGCGGGGTGGTGGGCCTGTGGGGCAGCCTCGCGCCCGAGGGCGCGCTCGTGAAGATCGCCGGCATGGAGCGCATCCAGTTCCGCGGGCCCGCCCGCGTGTTCGACGGCGAGGAGGCGTGCTTCGCGGCGATCTCAAATCGTCAGTACAAGGAAGGCGAGGTGCTGGTGATCCGCTATGAGGGCCCGCGCGGGGGTCCCGGCATGCGCGAGATGCTGTCCACCACCGCCGCGCTCTACGGCCAAGGCATGGGGGACAAAGTCGCGCTCGTGACGGACGGGCGCTTTTCGGGCGCCACGCGCGGCTTTTGCATCGGCCATGTCGGCCCCGAGGCGCAGGCCGGGGGCCCCATCGCGCTCGTGGCGGACGGGGATATGATCGCCATCGACGCCGAGACCGGGCGGATCGACGTCGAAGTCAGCGACGCCGAACTCAGCGCGCGCAAGAGGGCCTGGGGCCCCCGCCAGACTTTGTACGGCTCGGGCGCGCTCTGGAAATATGCGCAAGCGGTGGGGCCTGCCCATCTGGGCGCCGTCACCCATCCCGGCGCGGCCGAAGAGCGCCACGTCTACGCCGATATCTGACTTGAGGAGGAGGAAGCGCCGGCTGCGGAAAAAGCGGGCCTTAAGCCAATCCTGTCGTTTCCACCCGCACGCCGGCCAGGGTCAGGCACGTCGCCGCCTCGCCGAACGCGACGAGCGCGGCGCGGGTGAAGGCCCCGTCCTTCGGCGCGGCGAATTGGTGGATCACGCGGGCGTTCAGATCGACTACCCAAT
Organism: Alphaproteobacteria bacterium; assembly: GCA_031398975.1. GTDB lineage: Bacteria > Pseudomonadota > Alphaproteobacteria > Caulobacterales > Aquidulcibacteraceae > JAKFWI01. Next base: position 8,312 of record JANNOI010000021.1, read on the forward strand.
ATTCCGGCGCGCCGGCCTTGGCGTAGCTTTCGCGCTTGGGGCCCAGATCGTCCTGCAAGGTGGAATCGGCGACCTCGATCACCAGGCGCACCGCGTCCCCCGGGACGGGGCCCTGCACGTCCCGCGCGGCCCAGAGGAAGATGTCCGGCAGGGGCATGAAGCCGCCGCCGAACCGGACGCTTATTTCCACGCTGGCTTCCAGCGCTAAGCCGGCCGCGTCGACGCTGTCCGCGAGTCGCCGGAATAAAAGCGATTTGGCCCGCCCGTGCGGCGCGTATTGCGCATTCATCCGAATTAACACCCCTTCGCGCAGCTCGACGCGACCCAGATCGTCGAACGCGCCCTTGCCGATGAGGCGCTCGAACTCGTCGTCGGTGAAGGTCGCGGGGCGGGGAACGGCGTGCGCTGTCATGGCGCGATGCTATCGCGGCGCGCGGAGAGCGCCAAACTCAAACATCGAACATAGCGATCACGGGGACATGGTCGGAGGGCTTGTCCTTGGCGCGCGCCTCGCGGTGAACGCTGACGCCGGCGAGCCGGTCCCCGGCCTGGGGGGAGACGAACAGATGATCGATCCGGACGCCGTGGTCGCGCCGCCATGCGCCGGCCTGGTAGTCCCAGAAGGTGAATTGGCGCGCGCGCCCATCGGCTTGCATGAACGCGTCCGTGAAGCCCAGATGGCCAAGCGCGCGATAGGCGGCGATCGATTCCGGCTGGAACAGCGCGTCCCCCGCCCAGGCGGGCGCGTCGTCGGCGTCCTCGGGGCGGGGGATGATATTGTAATCCCCCGCGAGCACCACCTGCTCCTCCAGCGCCAAGAGGCCTTGGGCATGGGCGTGCAGGCGCGCCATCCAGGCGCGCTTATAGGCGAACTTCTCCGTCCCCACCGGATTGCCGTTCGGCGCATAGAGGCAGCCTACCCGCACCGGTCCCCGGGGTGCTGCGATCACCGCCTCGATATAGCGCGCCTGCGCATCGCCGGGATCGCCGGGCAGACCGCGCATGACCTCCTCGAACCGGTAGCGGGAGAGCAGGGCTACGCCGTTATAGGTTTTCTGCCCGTGCGTCTCGACCGCATAGCCCAGCGCCTCGATCTCCAGATTGGGGAAGCGATGGTCCTCGCACTTGATCTCCTGCAGGCAGACGATGTCGGCGTCGATCTCGCTTAAGACCTCGAGCGCTGTCGGCAGGCGGGCGAGTATGGAGTTCACGTTCCACGTGGCGATCTTCAGCATCGCGCGCTTGTAAAGCATTTTGCGCGGGAAAGAGAGACCGGCTCAAAAGCCGAGGAAGGTCGCGAACGCGTCCACTGGCTCGCGCTCGCTGCGCAGGCGGTTCACCGGCGCGCTGTCATCGGCATAGCCCAGCGCCATACCGCAATAGACCATCCGCTCCGGGGGCAGGGCGAAATGGGCGTGCAGCGTATCGCGCACCTGCGCCCAGGCCTCCTGCATGCAGGAAGCCAGGCCCGCCTCAACCGCCGCGAGCGCGACCGACTGCATCATCATGCCGAGATGCGCCCATTGGCTATGGCCGAGGCGCCGGTCGATCACGAAAAAGAGCCCCACGGGCGCGCCGAAGAATTCGAAATTGCGGGCCACATGGGCGAGCCGGGCCGGCTTGTCCTCCCGCGCGATCCCCAGAAGCGCGTACATATCCTCGCCGATCTTGTAGCGGCGGCTGCGGTAGGGCTCCCAGAGCTTTTGGGGATAGACCGGCCGCTCGCCGTCCTCGCCCGCGCGATTCGCGGCCAGCGCCTGCCGTGCGGCCGCGATCACCCCCGCCCGCGCCGCGCCCGCCACCGCGATCACCGACCAGGGCTGCAGATTGCCGCCCGAGGGCGCAAACCGGGCGACATCCAGCAGCGCGCGCACGGCCGCCTCCGGCACGGGGTCCGGCTTGAACGCCCGCACCGAGATGCGCTGCGCCAGCGCCTCACCCACCGTCGTCAAGACGCGTTGCGCTTGCGCGCCTTTTCCAGCTCGCGCAGCACCATGCGTCCGCGCTTTCGCCCGGCCTCGATCTCGAACGCGGTCATGCCCTCCGCCAGCAGCTTGACGTTGCGTGCGGCCGCCTCCCCCGCCCCGCGCCCGACGGCGGCGTAGATCCAGGCGAAGCCCTCGATCAGATCGGCCGGCCCGCCGACGCCCTCGGCCAGGGCTGCGCCATATTCGTTCATCGCCTCGGGATGGCCCGCGTCCGCGGCTTGCTGGTATTGCAGCCGGGCGCGCGGCAGGTCCTGGGCGACGCCCGCGCCCTTGCGCAAGGCCTGGCCCATCTGGAACACCGCATCGAGATAGCCCGCGCCCGCGGCCCGCTGGAACAGCGCGAAGGCCGCCGCCGGGTCCTGGTCCACCCCCTCGCCGCGCGCGGTGAGCACGGCGAGGTTGAACAGGGAGGGCGGGTATCCCTTGGCGGCCGCAAGCTTGAACAGCGCCGCCGCGCGCGCGGTGGACCGCCCGACATCGCCCAGGCCCTGCAGGTGCAGCACGCCCAGATGGTGCAGCCCCTCGGGCCTGCCCGCATCGGCGGAAGCCTCAAAATGCTGGCGGGCTTTCTTGTAATTGCGGGCGCGGTAGGCGCGCACGCCCGGATCCGTCTTGGCGGCGCCGTGCGACATGAAGGTCCCTCAGACCGAAAAGCTTACCCCGCACCCGCACGAGGTGCGCGCATTGGGGTTTTTCACCTTGAACGCCGCGCCGATCAACTCGTCCACCCAGTCGAGCTCGGAGCCGGCCAGGAAGGGCGCGCTCACCGCGTCCACGAACAGGCGCGCGCCGTCGCGCTCGATCACGATATCGTCCGCGGCCGGGGCGGGGGCGGTCTGGATGTCGTACTGGAAGCCCGAGCATCCCCCGCCTTCGACCGCGATGCGCAAGCCCGCCACGCCCGGGTCCTTCGCCGCGATCGCGCCGATTCGGCGCGCGGCGGCGGCCGACAGCGTCATTGCTTCCTGCGAAGCCGTCTCCATCTCGCATCTCCTTCACCGCCCGCGTGATCTTCTATATGGCGTTTGTAAAGACGAGGAGAAGCCGGTGGCGCAGGGTCGTGCGGTCAAGGCGGGGACGCCCTGGTGGACGACCGCGCGCGCCCCTTACGCCACCGATCCGCTGCGCTCCCGCGGCCGGCGCCACCTTGAGCCCGAAAGCGCCACCCGCACCCCCTATCAGCGCGACAAGGACCGCGTCATCCACACCTCGGCCTTCCGCCGCCTGAAGCAGAAAACGCAAGTCTTCATCGCCCATGAGGGGGACAATTACCGGACCCGGCTGACGCACACCCTCGAAGTGTCCCAGATCGCGCGCTCGGTCGCGCGGACGCTGGGGCTGGACGAGGACCTCGCAGAGGCGGTGGCGCTAGCCCACGACCTGGGCCACCCCCCGTTCGGCCACGCGGGTGAGCGGGCGCTCAACGCCTGCATGGCCGATCATGGCGGCTTCGACCATAACGCCCAGACGCTGCGCGTGCTCACCACGCTGGAAGAGCGGTTTCCCGACTTCGACGGCCTGAACCTGACCTGGGAGACGCTGGAGGGGGTGGTCAAGCATAACGGCCCCCTGCTGGCCCTGGGCGGGGACCCCGGCGGCCTGCCCGAAACGCTGCGCGCCGATCTCGCCGTCTACGATCTCGAGCCCCACACTTTCGCCGGCCCCGAAGCGCAGGTGGCCGCGCTCGCCGACGATATCGCCTACAACAACCACGACATCGACGACGGCTGGCGGGCGGGCCTGTTCGCGATGGAGGATTTGTCCGATCTGCCGCTGGTGGGCGCGGTGTTCGCCGAGGTGCGCGCGCAATATCCCGACCTTGCGCCCGCGAGGCGGATGGCGGAGGCGATCCGGCGCCTGATCGGGGTCCGCATCGCCGACCTGATCGCCGAGACCACCCGCCGGGCCGAGGCCTTGCGCCCCGACAGCGCCGAGGCCGTGCGGGCGGCGGGGGCCCCGCTGGTGGCCTTCTCCGAGCCGATGCACGCCCACGAGGGCGAACTCCGCCGGTTCCTGGCCGACCGCATGTATCGCCATTCGCGCGTGAACCGAATGATGAGCAGGGCGCGGCGCATCATCGGCGACCTGTTCGACCTGTTCCTGGCCGAGCCCGAGCTCCTGCCGGACGGATGGCGCGCGAAGGTCGACGCGGCCGGCGCGCCCCACACCGCGCGCATAGTCTGCGACTACATCGCCGGCATGACCGACCCGTTCGCGATCGACGAGCACCGGCGTCTGTTCGGCTATGATCGCTGGCGCTGACGCCCCGATCGGGCTTTCTCCCGTGCTAGGCTCCAATCCTTGATTCCCGCGGCGGGCGGGCGAAAACAGAGGCTTGAACGATGGCGCCGAGCGAAGCCGAAGGCCGCGTCTACACCCCCTCCTTTGCGGAAGACGAAGAAGCGCTTCGCGCCGGGGAGACGAAGGGGCGCAAGCTGCTGGTGGGCGCGCTGATGACGGTGGTGGTGGGCGCGGCGGGCGCTGCCGCCTGGAACCTCTATGCCGGGGCGAGCGATCCGGTCCTGATCCAGGCCGAGCCCGGGCCGTTCAAGACGCTGGAGCCCTCCCGGTCCGGCGCCGCGCCCCCGGACAGGGAGGTCTATGACGTGATCGAACATGGCGCGGGCGCCCCGCGCGCTACCGCCGCCGAAGGGCGGCCCGCGCTGACGCGGACCGCAGCCCCCGGACAGCCCCCGCGGCCCGAACCGCTTGATCTGCGCGCGCCGGCGCAGGGCGGGGACGGCGGCGGCGCGTTCAGCGCGGCTGCGTCGGGCGGGGGCGCGTTTGCGCCGGCCGGCCCGTTCATGGCGCAGCTGGCGGCGGTGCGCTCTGAGGACGCGGCCGAGGCCGCATGGCGGGCGCTGGCGGGCCGCTCGCCCGGCTTGGTGCGTGGGGCGCGGATGGACGTCCAGCGCGCCGATCTTGGTCCCCAAGGCGTGTTCTACCGTTTGCGCGTGGGCTATTTCGCAGGCCGCCAGGACGCCGGGGCGTTCTGCGCGCAAGCCAAGGCGGGGGGCCAGGATTGCATGGTGGTGGCGCCGTGAGCGGGGCGGCGGCCTGTGCGCTGGGCGTGCGCCAGCCTGTGCTCGATCGCGAGACGGCGGCGTTTTTTCGCGCGGCGCGACCCTGGGGCTTCATCCTGTTCGCCCGGGCGTGCGAGACCCGCGAGCAGGTGCGCGCGCTGTGCGCGGCGCTGCGGGAGGCGGCCGGGCATGACGCTTTGGTCTGGATCGACCAGGAGGGCGGCCGCGTGGCCCGCCTCACCGCCCCGCACTGGCCCACCTTCCCGCCCGCTCTGGCCTATGGCGACCTCTACCGGCGGGACCGGGAAGCGGGGCTCGAGGCCTGCGCGCTGGGCCACCGGCTGATCGCGGCGAGCCTGCGCGAGATCGGGGTGGACGGCGATTTCGCCCCGGTGCTGGACCGCCCCGCTCCGGGCGCGGACCCGATCATCGGCGATCGCGCCTATGGGAGCGAGCCGGGCGAGATCGCGGCGCTCGGCCGGGCGGCTCTGGAGGGGCTACACGCGGGCGGCGTCGTCGGCTGCATCAAGCACATCCCCGGCCACGGGCGGGCGGACGCTGATTCCCACCTCGCCCTGCCGCGCGTCACCGCCGACCGCGCGGCCCTGGCCCTCGACATCGCCCCTTTCGCCGCGCTGGCGGACGCGCCGGCCGCGATGACCGCCCATATCGTCTACGACGCGCTCGACCCCGCCGCGCCGGCCACCTGCTCGCCTGGCGTGATCGAGGGCGTGATCCGCGGCGAGATCGGCTTTCAGGGGCTGCTGATGAGCGACGATCTGGACATGCAGGCGCTCTCCCACGCCGTCGCCGGAGGCCTGAAGGAGCGCGCCGAGGCCGCCTTCGGCGCCGGCTGCGACCTCGTGCTGCAATGCTCGGGCGCGCTGGCGGACATGGAGGCGACGCTGACCGGGTGCCCGACCTTGGCGGGCCTGCCCCTGGTGCGCGCGCGCGCGGCCGAGGCGTTCGCGAAGCGCCCCCCGCTGGCCTTCGACGCCGCGCTCGCTTGGGCGCGCTTTCAGGCGCTGATGCGCACGGACCTGATCGCGTGAACGCCGAGACGCCGGTCTTCGATCCCGAGGCGATCGACGGCGCAGGCTTCCTAGTGGCGCTGGAGGGGTATGAGGGGCCGCTGCACCTGCTGCTGGCGCTGGCGCGGGCCCAGAAGGTGGACATAGGGCGCTTGTCCGTTTCGGCCCTGGCGGACCAATATCTCGATTTCGTCGCCGCTGCGGCGCGGGACCGGATCGATCTGGCCGCCGATTACCTCGTCATGGCCGCCTGGCTCGCCTACCTGAAATCGCGCCTTCTGGCGGCCAAGCCCGAGGCCCCCGAAACGCCCCCGAGCGAAGATGAACTTGCGATGGCGCTGCGCCGCCGGCTGGAGCGGCTCGCCGCGGCGCGCGCCGCCGCCGAACGGCTCTTTGCGCTGCCGCAGATGGGCCGGGACGTGTTCGCCTTCGGGCGCGCGCAGAGCATCGCGTTTTCGTCCATTCCGGACTGGCGCTGCAGTCTCCATACGCTGCTCGCCACCTATGGGGCGCACGCCTATAAGGCCGGACCAAGGGTGCATGCCGTGCCCCCCCGCCGCGCCTATCCGCTGGATGAGGCCCGCAAGCGGCTGGAAAGCGTGTTGGAGACCGCGGTGAGCGACTGGCTGGACCTCGAGACGCTCGCGCCGGCCGCAGCCCCGGGCGAGGGCGCCCATGCGCCCCAATCCTACCGCGCGAGCCTCCTGGGCGCGGCGCTGGAGCTTGCGCGGGACGGCCGGCTGGAGCTGCGCCAGGCGGCGCCGTTCGCGCCGCTCTTCGTGAAGGCGGCGTCATGACCACGGCCGGGACCGGGGCAGGCCCGCTGCTGCTGGGCGCGCCGTCCAAGGGGCGGCTGCAGGAGCAGGTGCAGAATTTCCTGGCCGATTGCGGGATGGCGCCGGTCAAAAGCCAGGGCGCGCGCGGTTATGCGGCCCACATCTCCGCCCTGCCGGGGGCCGAGATACGGCTCATGTCGGCCGGCGAGATCGCGCGCGCGCTACGGGACGGGGAGATACATGTCGGCATCACCGGCGAGGATCTGCTGCGCGAGCTCGACCCCGATCTCGCACGGGTGATCCTGGTGAAGCCGCTGGGCTTCGGGCGCGCCGATGTGGTGGTGGCGGCTCCGCAAAGCTGGATCGACGTGGACACGATGGGCGATCTCGAGGCCGTCTGCGACGCCTTCCGCGCCCGCACGGGGCGCCGCCTCCGGGTGGCCACGAAATACCTTTCGCTCGCCTCCCATTTCTTCGAGGCGCGCGGGCTGCAGGATTACCGGCTGGTGGAAAGCCTCGGCGCGACCGAGGGCGCGCCCGCGGCCGGGGCCGCCGAGATCATCGTCGACATCACCACCACCGGCCAGACCCTGGCGGCCAACCATTTGAAGCCGCTGGCCGACGGCCTGATCCTGAAAAGCGAAGCCCAGCTGGCCGCCAGCCGCGCCGCAGACTGGTCCGGCCCGACGCAGGCCACGTTCGCGCGCTTTCTCGACGCGGCGGAGGCGCGCGCGCGCGCCAAAGCCTTGCGCGTGCTGCGGGTGGACCCCGGTGCGGCGGCGGCCTCCACGCTGCGCGAGATCGCCGTGGGCGAGGGCTGCCGGGCGGTAGGCGAGGGCGCGCCCGGGGCCTTGGAGCTGCACTGCCCGGCCGGCGCGGTGCTGGGCGCGTGCGCGGCGCTGCAGGCCGCGGGGGCCGGGCGCATAGCCGTGCTGACGCCCGACTATCTCTTTGAACTTCCCAATCAAATTTTCGAAGCTTTCCGCGCGCGGTTGGGAGAGCGGTCTTGACAAGGCGCGGCCATGGGTCGCAAAACTTTGTGTCAGGGGCGCGCCAAGACGCTCCGCCGGACCGGCGTTTCGGGGAGGAGACGCCCCTTATAAAATGGCTAGCCAAGCAGCCTGAGGCCGCGCGGAAACCCGCGCGGCCTTTCGTTTGGGGCCCGCTGGGAGTGCTGGTCTGGGCGGGCGCGCTGTGCGCCGGCGCGCAGGCCGCCGAAATCATCCTCGTCACGCCCGACCGGCGCGCCCGCGCGGTCGATTCCGTGGCCGCCAACGCCGCAGCCCTCGATCGCGGCGCGCTCGACCGGCTAGCCGCCCAGCATCCCGCGGAAGCGCTGAACCTCGCCCCGGCGGTGAACCTGCACCGCGGCTCGGGCGCGGAAAGCCTCCCCGCGATCCGCTCCCCCGTGCTCACGGGCGGGCAGGGGGCGGGCTCCTTCCTGTTCCTGGAGGATGGCGTGCCGATCCGCGCGCCGGGCTTCGCCAATATCAACCAGGCGTTCGAGCTCCCCCTCGATTTCGCCGAGCGGGTGGAGGTCACGCGGGGGCCGGGCTCCGCGCTCTACGGCTCGAACGCGGTGCATGGGCTTGTGAACGTGCTGACGCCGGAGGCCGCGCCGCTGCTGCGGGCGAGCGTGGAGATCGGCGATTTCGGGCGCGCCCACGCGGGGCTGACGCTGGGCGGGAGGGGGCTCATGGGCGGGCTTTCGGCGCTGCGCGAAGCGGGGTGGCGGGACGCTGCGGGGCTGGAACAGCACAAGGCGTTGCTCGGCTGGGACGGGCGCCTGGCCGGCTGGACGGTGCGCGCGCGCTTGGCGGGGGACGTCCTGCACCAGGAAACCGCAGGCTTCGTGGAGGGGGAAGACGCCTACAAAGACCGTACCCTCGCCCGCGCCAACGCCAATCCCGAGGCCTTCCGCGATTCCCAGGCCGTGCGCGCACACGCCGCCCTCACCCACCCGCTGGCCCCGGACTGGACGCTGACGCTAACCCCCTTCGCCCGCTGGGTGGACACCGATCTGCTGCAGCACTTCTTCCCCTCCCGCGCGCTGGAGGAAACCGGCCAGACCGGGGGCGGGGTGCTCGGCGCGCTCTATTGGGACCCCGCCGGGCCGGTGTCGGTGATCGTCGGGGCCGATCTGGACGCCACGTCCGGGCGGCTGAAGGAGATCCAGAGCCTGCCCACGCTTTCGAGCCCCGCCGGCTATGTGCAGGGCGTGCACTATGATTATGCGGTCGACGCCGCAGCGCTCGCCGCCTACGCCCAGGCGCGCTGGCGCTTCGCCCCGCGCTGGACCGCCACCCTCGGGGCGCGCGGCGAGCGGGTGGAATACAAGTATGACAACCGCACCGACGACGGCCTGTTCGGCCGCTTCCGCAGGCCCGCGGACCGCACCGACACGTTCACCCTCGTGACCCCCAAGCTCGCGCTCGCGCGGACCTTCGAAGGCGGGGGGTCGGCGTGGATCAATCTCGCGCGCGGCGCCCGCCCGCCCCAGGCTAGCGACCTCTATTCCCTCCAGACCAACCAGCAGGCCGGCGACCAGGAGGCCGAAACCATCGATTCCGCCGAGATCGGCGTGCGCGGTCCCCTGGGACCGGGGCGGATCGAGATCGCGGCCTACCATATGGACAAGCGCAATTCGGCGTTCCGCAATGCCGCGGGCTTCACCGTCGCCGACGCCAAGACGCGCCACCAGGGCGTGGAGATCGCGGGCGAAACGCCCCTGTTCGCAGGGCTCAGCGCGGAGGGGTGGATCGCCTATGGCCGCCATACCTACCGCTTCAGCGACGCCGCGGAAGGGATCGTGAGCGGGCGGCCGGTGGATACCGCGCCCCGCTGGCTGTGGCGGGCGGCGCTGCGCTGGCGGGCGACGCAAGCCCTGGAGGGCGAGCTGTCCTGGCGCCATACCGGGGCCTACCGGACCGACGCGGCGGGGGAGCGTTCCTATCCCGGCCATGACGTGCTGGACGCGCGGGCGGAATGGCGGACCTCGCCCACGGTGGCGGTGTTCGCCGCGGTGCGTAACCTGGCCGACGCCGATTATGCCGAGCGGGCCGATTTCGCGTTCGGGGTGGACCGCTACTTCCCGGGCGACGCGCGCGCGCTTAGCGTGGGGGTGCGGGCGCGACGCTGAGCGGCGCGAAGCGCAGCAGGAGAAGCCCGAGCGTCGCCGACAGGATCGACCCACCCAGCACGCCGAACCGCACCGGCCCCGCCAGGGGCCCGTCCTGGAAGGCGAGCCCGCCGATGAACAAGCCCATGGTGAAACCGATCCCCGCGATCGCCGACACGCCCACGAGCGGCAGGAGCGGCGCGGGCGGGGGCCGCCGCAACAGCCGCGCCGCGCCCAGCGTGGCCAGCACGATGCCTAGCGGCTTGCCCAGCACCAGGCCCGCGCCCACCCCCAGCGCCACGGGATGGGCGAGGCCCGCCCACGCCTCCGCCCCTTCGAGCCGCACCCCCGCATTGGCGAGCGCGAACACCGGCATGATGGCCAATTGCGTCCAGCCCGTCAGCACCGCCTCCGCCGCGCGCAGGGGGGAGCGGCCGTCCGCACGGGCGAAGGGGATGGCGGCCGCCAGCAGCACGCCCGCCATGGTCGCATGCACTCCCGAGGCCAGCATGAAGACCCACATCACCGCGCCCAGGATCCAATAGGGCGCAAGCGCCCGCACCCCGGCCCGATTGAGCGTGAGCAAGCCTAAGAACGCCGCGCCTGCCCCCGCGAGCGCCCAGACGGCGAGGTCCTGGGTGTAGAACAGCGCGATCACCGCGATGGCGCCCAGATCGTCGAGCACCGCCAGCGCCAGCAGGAAGAGGCGCAGGCTCGCCGGCGCGCGCGCGCCCAGCAGGGACAGCACTCCAAGCGCGAACGCGATATCGGTGGCCATCGGGATGGCCCAGCCGCGCGCATAGGCAGGGTCGCCGCCGGTGACGGCGAGGTAAACCAGCGCCGGCGCCGCCATGCCGCCCAGCGCCCCGGCCAGCGGCAGGGCCGCCCTCTGGGGGCTGCGCAACGGCCCCTCGATCATCTCCCGCTTCAGCTCCAGCCCGACATTCAGGAAGAACACGGCCATGAGCCCGTCATTGATCAGAACGTGCAGCGAAAGCGCGGCGGGACCCGCACCCAGTCCGAGCGGCGCGAACGGGCCGTCGAGCGCGGTCTTGAACGCCGGGCCGGCCGGGCTGTTCAGCAGCACAAAAGAGCTCACGGCCGCCGCGATCAGCAGATAGCCGGTGATCGCCTCCCGTCGCCCGGGGCCGTGTGCGCCCTGTCCCGCCATGCGTCCGCTCCCGCCATGCGTCTGCTCACCCGGACCAGAAGCTAGCAGGGCGCCGGAGAAGGCGCGAGGCGTGCGCGCCTGCGGGGTCGGTTTGCGGGGTCGGTTTACGGGGTCGGTTTACGGTGGCGCGGAGGGCGGGGCTCCTATAAGGAGCCGTTCCTCGCCATGAAGCTCGATTTCCTCCGTCACGCGCCGGTCGGCGCGCTTTTGCGCCTTGCCGGGCCGGTGGCGCTCGCGCGCCTTGGCGTGATGGCGATGGGTATCGTGGATACGGTGGTGGTGGGCCAGCTCGCGCCGCGGGAACTGCCGTTCCTGGCGCTCGGCTGGTCCCTGGCGGGGGTGTTCCTGGTGGGGGGCATGGGCCTGTTGACGAGCGTGCAGGTGCTCGCCGCGCGGGTGATCGGGGAGGGCCGCCCGAGCGCTGCCGGGGCGGTGCTGTGGCGGGGCCTGGCGCTGGCGCTCGGCTACGGGGCGTTCTCGGTGGCGGCGCTGATCGTTTTCGGCGAAGCGATCCTTCGAGCGTTCGGGGTGGAGCCTGCGCTCGCGGAGGGCGGGGGCGTGGTGATGCGGGTGCTCGCGCTCAGCCTGCCGCTGCAATTCCTGCACATCGGGGCCTCGCTGTTCCTGGAGGCGTTGCGCCGGCCCGCGGCGGGCATGGTGATCGTGTGGGCGGCCAATGCGGCGAACCTTGCGTTGAACCTGCTGCTCGTGCCGTCGCTCGGGGCGGAAGGCTCGGCCTGGGCGACGTTCCTCAGCCGCCTTCTGATGTTGGCGGCGATCGCGGCCTGGGTGTGGCTGTCTCCGACCGCGCGGGCGCATGGGTCGCGCGACCCCCGCGCCGAGGGGCCGGGTTACCGGGCGCTGCTGGCGGTGGGGCTGGCGGCGGCGGTGAGCCTGGTGGCGGAGGCGGGCGCCTTCGCCGCGCTGACCATCATCGCCGGGCGCATCAGCGCGGAGGCCGTCGCCGCCCACCAGATCGCCCTGAACACGCTTTCCGTGATCTTCATGATCGCGATGGGGATGTCGACGGCGACGGCGGTGCTCGTTTCGGGGGCGATAGGCCGGGGCGACCGGCAGGGCGCCGCGCGGGCCGGCTGGACGGGCCTTGCGCTGAACACCGCCGCGATGATCGTGGCGGGCGTCGTGGTGTACGCCTTTCGGTTCGAGATTGCGCGCGCCTTCACGACGGACGAGGCGCTGATCCTGGTCCTGGCCGGGGTAAGCCCGTTCCTGGCGCTGACGCTCCTCCCCGACGGCGGGCAGGTGGTCACGGCCAGCGCGCTGCGCGCGCGGGGGGACAATTGGTTTCCCACCGCGAGCCATATCTTCGCCTATGTGCTGCTGATGCCGCCGCTCGCCTTCTATCTGGCGGAGATGCTGGGGCGGGGGGTCGCCGGATTGATGCAGGCGGTGATGTGGGCCTCGGTCGTTTCCGTGGCGGTGCTGATCGCGCGTTTCTGGGCGCTGGGGCGCGCGCCGGTTCCGGCTGCGCCGGTACGCTCAAGCGTTTAGGATTACGCACCAAGGATTACGCACCAAGGATCCAGCCTTCCTCTTCCACGACGATTTCGGCGGGCGGCGCGCCGGGCTTCGGCCCGAAGGCCGCGCTGAGGCGGCCGGCCTCATCCAGCTGGGCGAAATGTTCGGCGGCGGCGCGCACCTGGGCTGCGTCCCGCACCTCCCCCGCCGCGGGCTTTAGGGGAAACATCGAGGGCCAGATCTCGGCGACGACCACGTCCACCCCCTCCAGCGCCTCGGGCGCCAGCGGGGCCCAACCGGTCTCGAACGGCCAGATCTTCAGCCGCTCGCCGAACTCGTCCTTGAGCCGCTTCACACGCGGCAGCCCCGTGAGCGCCTGGCCGCCGACCGAGCCCTGGTAATAAAGCTTCCAGACCGAATGCAGTCCCTTCATGGCCTGGTCCGCATAGCGCCATTCCGGGAGATCGCCCTCCCGGTGCTCGCGCAGCCTCTTGGCTTTCAGCGTCGATTGCTCGTCCCGCGCCGGGCAGCCCCAGAACGGGAAGGCCTCGCCGGTCATAAGCCGGTTCATCTTCGCGCCGACCTGGAAGCGGTTGTTCGTATTGTCCGGCTTGTCGCGGATTTCGCCGGCCACGAAGGAGAGCATGGCGCGCCAGGGGGGGCCTGCCTTGGCTGGATCGAGCTTCAAGGCTGCGGCCGACCCGCGCGGAAAGCCCAGCGAAAAGTCAAAGCCCAGCAGCACGCGCTCGCGCCGGCGGGCGAATTCCTTCAGCTGCTTGTCCAGCAGAGCCGCCGCCTCCGCGCGGGTGGCGGGATTGGCGGCGCTGAAGGCGAGGCGCAGGCGCACGTCGCGCTTCATCACGCCCACCCAGACCGAGTCCGGGCCGGTGGCCGGCTTGGAGGACGCGCTCCAATCCACCATTACATAAGCGTCGAACAGCCGCGCCATGAGCCTCTCGCCCGCCTCCCGCACCGGGCCGCCCCCGATGCACCCGGCGAATATCGTTTTCTACCCGAGCTTCACGAGCATCTTGCCCATGTTGCCGCCGGAGAACAGCTTCAAGAACGCTCCCACCGCCTTGTCCAGCCCCACTTCCACCGTTTCCTCCCAGCCGATCCGCCCGTCGCGAATCCAGCCGCCCATGTCCCGCAGGAAATCGCCGCGCAAGTCGGCGTGATCGGTGACGATGAAGCCCTGCATTCTCAAGCGCTTACCGATAACGAGGCCGAGATTGCGCGGGCCGGGCGGAGGCGCGGTCTCGTTATAGAGGCCGATCATCCCGCACTCGACGAAACGCGCGAACGGGCGGGCCACCTCCAGGGCGGCCTCCAGATGTTCCCCGCCCACATTGTCGAAATAGAGGTCAAGCCCCGCAGGCGCGGCGGCGCGCAAGCGCTCGAGCACGGGGCCGGACTTGTAATTGAACGCCGCATCCACCCCGATCGTGCGCAGCCAAGCGGTTTTCGCGTCCGAGCCGGCGGCGGCGATCACGGCGCAGCCCTTGATCTTGGCGATCTGGCACACGAGCGAGCCCACCGCCCCGGCCGCGCCGGACACGAACACGACGTCCCCCGCCTGCGCCGCCCCGATCCGCAAGAGGCCCGTATAGGCGGTGAGCCCCGGCATGCCCAGGACGCCGAGAAAGGCCTGGGGCGGGGGCCCCAGATCGGCGGGCAGCTTCGAGAGCGCCGCGGCCGGCGCGGTGAACGCCTCGCGCCAGCCCAGCATGCTCTCCACGAGATCCCCCACCTTAAAGCCCTCAGTCTGCGAGGCCGTCACGGTCCCGATCGCGCCGCCCTGGAGGGCTGCATCTAGCGCAAACGGCGGGGCGTAGCTCGCCCGGTCCGACATTCGCCCGCGCATATAGGGATCGACCGACATCCACAGATTGCGCACCTGCACCTCCCCCGCCGCCGGCGCGGGCGCAGGGTTGTTGACGAGGGTGAAATCGCTGGGCTTGGGGAGCCCCGAGGGGCGCGCCGCCAGGCGCACCTCGCGGCTGTCGATCGCGGTCATGGGGTGGCTCCAGCGCGGGGCTTCAAGGGCGCCGCGACCCTAGGCCCGAAGCGCTGCTTGTCCAGCGTAGCCGTCCCCGCCATAAAGCCCGGCTCTCCCGCCAGAGGATGCCATGGCCCCCCGCGTCCGTTTCGCTCCCTCCCCGACCGGCAAGCTGCACGTGGGCAATATCCGCACCGCGCTGCTCAATTGGCTGTTCGCGAAGAGCCAGGGCGGGGCGTTCGTGCTGCGCATCGACGACACCGATTTCGCCCGCTCCCGCCCCGAGTACGAAGAGGCCATCGAGCGTGATCTCACCTGGCTAGGGCTCGCCTGGGACGAAAAGCACGCCCAGTCCAAGCGGGTCCCTGCCTACGAGGCCGCTAGCGCCAGGCTCAAGGCCGACGGCGTGCTCTATGCCTGCTACGAGACCGAGGAGGAGCTGGAGCGCAAGCGCAAGATCGCCCAGGCGCGCGGGCGCCCGCCGGTCTATGACCGCGCCGCCCTGGCGCTGAGCGCCGCCGAGAAGGCCGCGTTCGAGGCGCAGGGGCGCACGCCGCACTGGCGGTTCAAGCTGTCGGGCGGCCGGGCGGAATGGGCCGATCTGGTGCGCGGGGCCCAGTCGATCGATACGGGCTCGCTGTCCGATCCGGTGCTGATCCGGGCCGACGGCGCCTTCCTCTATACGCTGCCCTCCGTCGTCGACGATGTGGACCTTGCGATCACCCACATCGTGCGCGGCGAGGACCACGTGGCCAATACCGGCGTACAGATCGAGATTTTCCGCGCGCTCGGCGCGCCGGTCCCGGCCTTCGGCCATTTCCCGCTGCTCGTGGGGGCGGGCGGGGAGGCGCTTTCCAAGCGCCTCGGTTCGCTTGCGGTGGAGGATTTGCGCGCGGACGGCGTGGAGCCGCTGGCGCTTCTTTCCCACCTCGCCAAGCTCGGCACCTCCGATCCGGTCCAGGCGCGCGAGAGCCTGGCCGTGCTCGCCGAGGAGTTCGCCTGGGACAAGATCGGCCGCGCGCCGGCCCGGTTCGATCCGGAGGAGCTGAAGCGGGTCAACGCCGAGGCGCTGCACGCCTTGGCCTATGCGCAGGCGCGCCCGCGCCTTCAGGCGCTGGGCGCCGATCTCGGCGAGGAATTCTGGATGGCGGTGCGGGGCAATCTCTCGGTGTTCGGGGACGTTTCGCTCTGGGCGCAGGTGGTGGGGGGCGAGATCGCGCCGGTGGTCGAGGACGAGGCATTCCTCGCCGCCGCCGCCGAGGCGCTGCCCGAGGCGCCGTACGGGGAGACGTCCTGGGCGGCGTGGACCGATGCGGTGAAGGCCGCGACCGGCGCGAAGGGGCGGGCTCTTTTCATGCCGCTGCGGCTCGCCCTGACCGCACAGGCCCATGGACCTGAAATGGCGAAGCTTTTCGCCCTGCTGCCGGAGGCCAAGGTGCGCGCCAGGCTTGCGGGGCGCTCCGCCTAACAGCCTCGATGGACAAGCGCGCGCGCGCCTGCCATAAGCGCCCGCTCGTTTCGCGCGCGCCAGCGTGAGCGTCAGGGTTCAGAGCGGCGCCGAGCGCCAGGCCCTCTCGCCCGCCCGCCATAAAGGCCCTCTGCCAGGACCGTCCGTCATGGAATGCACCCAAACCGAATCCGAAGGCCTCAACCGGATGTTCCGGGTCGTGGTGCCGGCCGCCACCCTCGAGGCGCAGCTCTCCGCCAAGATCGAGGAGGTGCGCCCGAAGGTCCAGATCAAGGGGTTCCGCCCCGGCATGGTGCCCGCGAGCCATATCCGCAAAGTGTATGGCCCCTCCATGATCCGCGAGATCATCGACGAGCAATTGCAGCGCGGCGCCCGCCAGGCGATCGCGGACGCGGCGGTGCGCGTGGCGTCCGAGCCGCACCTCCATCTCGAGGCCGATATCGAGCAGGTGGCCGCCGGCCAGGCCGATCTCGCCTTCCATTTCCACGTCGAAGTGATGCCCGATTTCGAGCCGGTGGACCCCCACACGCTGGTGGTGGAGCGCCTGCACGCCCCGGTGGAGGATAGCGAGGTGGAGGCGGCGCTGCAGCAATTGGCGGCCTCCAACCGCGTGTTCGAGGCCAAGGACGGTCCCGCCGTCGAGGGCGACGCGCTGGTGATCAATTTCCTCGGCAAGATTGACGGCGAGCCGTTCGAGGGCGGGGCGGCCGAGGGCGCGGAAGTGGTGATCGGCGCCAAGCGCTTCATCCCCGGCTTCGAGGAGCAATTGGCGGGGCTGTCCAAGGGGGATGAAAAGGTCCTCCAGGTGCAATTCCCGCAGGATTACCCGGTGGATCGGCTGAAGGGCGCGGACGCGACGTTCGACGTCACCGTCTCCGAGGTGCGCGCGCCCGCGGCGACCGTCCTCGACGACGCTTTCGCCAAGCAGATGGGCTTCGACCAGCTCGACGACGTGCGCGCGGCGCTGCGCCAGCGGCTGGAGGGCGAGCATGCGAACCAGTCCCGCAGCAAGGCCAAGCGCGTGCTGTTTGACCAGCTGGACGCCCAGCACGATTTCGAACTGCCCAAAGGCATGGTGGACGCCGAGTTCAACCAGATCTGGTCCCAGATCGAGGCCGATCGCAAAGCCGGCCGCCTCGACGAGGAGGACGCCGCCAAAACCCCCGAAGCGCTCGAGGGCGAGTACCGGCGCATCGCGGAGCGGCGGGTGCGCCTGGGCCTGGTCCTGGCCGAGATCGGGCGGCGCAATGCAGTCGAGATTCCCGAACAGGAGGTGATGAACGCGCTGGGCGAGCAGGCGCGCCGCTTCCCCGGGCAGGAACGCGAGGTGGTGGAGTTCTACCGCAAGAACCCGAACGCGCTCGCCCAGATCCGCGCGCCCCTCTATGAGGAGAAGGTGGTCGATTTCATCCTGGAACTGGCCAAGGTAAGCGTCGTTCACGTTTCGCGCGAGACCCTCTTCGCTGAGGACGACACGCCTCCCGCCGCTGGCGCGGGCGCCGAGACGGGCGCGGAAAGCATTGATTCTACGTCGTAAATCGGCGCGAGTTGAAGCTTTTCAGCCGCGCTGGCGGTAGCCCTTGCGGGCGGCGCGGCTCGTGCCACATTAGGTAGGTCGCGCGGTGGGTCGCGCGGCGCGCATTTCTATCGAAAGACCGCCATGTTCGATCCGACCGAAAAGCTCATGAATCTGGTGCCGATGGTCGTCGAGCAGACGAGCCGCGGGGAGCGCTCGTTCGATATCTTCTCCCGCCTTTTGAAGGAGCGGATCATCTTCCTGACGGGCGCGGTGGAAGACGGCATGTCGAGCCTGATCACCGCCCAGCTCCTATTCCTCGAATCGGAGAACCCGAAGCGCGAAATCGCCATGTATATCAACTCCCCGGGTGGAGTGGTCAGCTCCGGCCTGGCGATCTACGACACGATGCAATATATCCGCAGCCCGGTTTCGACCGTGTGCATCGGCCAGGCCGCGTCGATGGGGTCGCTGCTCTTGACCGCGGGGGAAAAGGGCCTGCGCATCTGCCTGCCCAACGCCCGCGTCATGGTGCACCAGCCGTCCGGGGGCTTCCGCGGCCAAGCCTCCGATATCGAGCGCCACGCCGAGGACATCATCGCCACCAAGCGTCGGCTTAACCAGATTTACGTCAAACATACCGGGCAGACCTACGAGACGATCGAGCGCACGCTGGATCGCGATTATTTCATGTCCGCGGAGGAAGCGAAGAATTTTGGCCTGGTCGATCGCGTGTACGAAAAGCGGGAAGCGCCTGAAAACGGCGCGGCCTGAACCCCGCGCCGCGGTGCGCGGCCGGGCGGCGCCCGCTTGCGGCGCCATCTTTGCTGTGCTCGTATCTCGGACTTTTGGCGAACCTTCTCGTAAGGGATGGGGCGTCAGAGTGAGGCAGCGGGCCGCTGCGCAGCGCGGACGGGGGTTCCGTGACGGGCAGGAGCGGCGAATCGTGCGGCCCGTTGAGGAGCGCCCATGAGTAAGACCACCGCCGGCGAAGCGAAAAACACGCTGTACTGTTCTTTCTGCGGGAAGAGCCAGCACGAGGTGCGCAAGCTCATAGCGGGCCCCACCGTGTTCATCTGCGATGAATGCGTCGAATTGTGCATGGACATCATCCGCGAGGAGCACAAAACCTCGCTCGTGAAGTCCAAGGAGGGCGTGCCGACGCCCACCGAGATCAAGGACGTGCTCGACGATTACGTGATCGGGCAAAGCTACGCCAAGCGCGTGCTCTCCGTCGCCGTGCACAACCATTACAAGCGCCTGAACCACGCCGCCAAAAACGGCGACGTGGAGCTTGCGAAGTCGAACATCCTGCTGATCGGCCCCACCGGCTGCGGCAAGACGCTTCTGGCCCAGACGCTGGCGCGCATCATCGATGTGCCGTTCACCATGGCCGACGCCACGACCCTGACCGAGGCCGGCTATGTGGGGGAAGATGTGGAAAACATCATCCTCAAGCTGCTGCAATCGGCCGATTACAACGTCGAGCGGGCCCAGCGCGGCATCGTCTATATCGACGAGGTCGATAAGATTTCGCGGAAGTCGGACAATCCCTCGATCACGCGCGACGTGTCCGGCGAGGGGGTGCAGCAGGCGCTGTTGAAGATCATGGAGGGCACCGTGGCCTCCGTGCCGCCCCAGGGCGGGCGCAAGCATCCCCAGCAGGAATTCCTGCAGGTGGACACCACCAACATCCTCTTCATCTGCGGCGGCGCCTTCGCGGGGCTTGAAAAGATCATCTCCCAGCGCGGCAAGGGCGCCTCGATCGGCTTCGGGGCGGCGGTGAAGGATCCCGAGGAGCGGCGCACCGGCGAAGTGCTGCGCGAAGTGGAGCCCGAGGATCTGCTGCGCTTCGGCCTGATCCCGGAATTCGTCGGCCGCCTGCCCGTGCTCGCCACCCTCGAGGATCTGGACGAAACCGCCCTGGTCCAGATCCTGACCGAGCCGAAGAACGCGCTGGTGAAACAATATCAGCGTATGTTCGAGATGGAGAATGTGCGCCTCGGTTTCCCCGATGAGGCGCTCAAAGCAATCGCACGCAAGGCCATTCAGCGCAAAACCGGCGCGCGCGGCTTGCGCTCGATCATGGAATCCATCCTGCTCGACACCATGTTTGATCTGCCGGGGATGCGGGGCGTGGAGGAGGTTGTTGTGTCCGCCGACGTGGTCGATGGGCGCGCCAAGCCGCTCCACATCTACGCCGAGCGTCGCAACGGCCAGGAATCGGCCGGCTGACCCATCCTGGGTCGCCGGTTCCGCTCCCTGCGACGCCCGCTTGCCGGGAGCCCTTTGATTAACGCCAAACGGCCGTCCGCGCTGGTCGCGTCCGGCCGAACGCCGGCGCCGCGCGCGCTGCGCCGGATCGGGAGAAGCTGATGGCTGCTGAACGCCGCGTTTTGCCTGTTTTACCCCTGCGCGACATCGTCGTGTTCCCGCACATGGCCGCCCCGCTCTTCGTGGGGCGCGAGAAGTCCGTGCGCGCGCTGGACGAGGTGATGCACGCCGACAAGCAGATCCTGCTCGCGGCCCAGAAGGATGCGGCCGAGGATGATCCGAAGCCCGATCGGATCTATTCCATCGGCGCGGTGGCCACCGTGGTGCAATTGCTGAAACTGCCCGACGGGACGGTGCGGGTGCTGGTGGAGGGCGGCCAGCGCGCGCGGATCGTAGAATTTGTGGACAATCCGGACTTCTTCGAAGCCGAGATCGAGCTGATCGAGGAGACCAACGCCGACACGCCTGAGGCGATGGCCGTGGGTAAAGCGGTAGGCGCCCAGTTCGAGGCCTTCGCCAAGCTCTCGCGCAAGACCCCCGCCGAGGTAGTCTCCGCCGTCGCCCAGATCGGGGAGCCTGCGCGGCTGGCCGACACCGTGGCCGCGCACCTCTCGATCAAGATCGTCGACAAGCAGGCCCTGCTGGAGACGGTCGATGTGCCGCGCCGGCTGGAGAAGGTGCTTTCCCTGATCGAGGGCGAGATCGGCGTGCTGCAGGTCGAGCGGAAGATCCGCAACCGCGTGAAGCGGCAAATGGAGAAGACCCAGCGCGAATATTACCTGAACGAGCAGATGAAGGCGATCCAGCGCGAGCTGGGCGAGGGCGATGACAGCCGCGAAGATCTGGCCGAGGTAGAGGAGCGCATCCGCAAGACGAAGCTCTCCAAAGAAGCCCGCGCCAAGGCCGAGGCCGAACTCAAAAAGCTGCGCCAGATGAGCCCGATGTCGGCGGAATCGACCGTCGTGCGCAATTACCTCGATTGGCTCCTTTCGCTGCCCTGGGGTGTGCGCAAAAAAGTGCGCAAGGACCTGCCGGCCGCCGAGGCCACCCTGCACGAGGACCATTACGGCCTCGACAAGGTCAAGGAGCGCATCCTCGAATATCTCGCGGTGCAGGGCCGCACCGCCAAGGTGCGCGGGCCGATCTTGTGTCTCGTCGGGCCCCCGGGGGTCGGCAAGACCTCGCTCGGCAAGTCGATCGCCAAAGCCACGGGGCGGGATTTCGTGCGCATGAGCCTGGGCGGGGTGCGCGACGAGGCCGAAATCCGCGGCCACCGGCGCACCTATATCGGCTCCATGCCCGGCCGGATCATCCAGTCGATGAAGAAGGCGAAGTCCTCGAACCCGCTTTTCCTGCTGGACGAGATCGACAAGCTCGGCGCCGATTACCGGGGCGACCCCTCCGCCGCGCTGCTCGAAGTGCTCGATCCCGAGCAGAACACGACGTTCAATGACCATTATCTTGAGGTCGATTACGACCTCTCGGACGTGCTGTTCATCACCACCGCTAACAGCCTCAACATGCCCCAGCCCTTGCTGGACCGCATGGAGATCATCCGCATCCCCGGCTATACCGAGGACGAGAAGCTCGAGATCGCCAAGCGCCACCTGCTGCCCAAGCAGATCGAGGCCAACGGCCTGCGCCCGGGCGAATTCTCCGTCACCGACGAGGCGATCCGCGCGCTGATCCGGCGCTACACCCGCGAAGCAGGGGTCCGTAATCTGGAGCGCGAGCTCGCTAATCTGGCCCGCAAATCCGTCCGCGAGATCGAGGGCAAGAAGGCCGTCTCCGTGGCGGTGACCGCAGAAAACCTCGGACTCTATGCCGGGGTGTGGAAGTACCGCTTCGGCGAGACGGACCGGGAGGATCAGATCGGCGTCGTCACGGGCCTGGCCTGGACCGAGGCGGGCGGCGACCTCTTGACCATCGAGGCGGTCCAGATGCCGGGGCGCGGGCAGACGACCGTCACCGGCAATCTGCGCGACGTGATGAAGGAATCCATCTCGGCCGCCAGTTCGTACGTGCGCTCGCGCGCGACGCAATTGGGCGTGAAGCCGCCGGTCTTCCGCACCCGCGACATCCACGTCCACGTGCCCGAGGGCGCAACGCCCAAGGACGGCCCGTCCGCCGGCATCACGATGGTGACGGCGATCGTTTCCGTGCTGACCGGCACGCCCGTGCGGCGCGATCTCGCGATGACCGGGGAGGTGACGCTGCGCGGCCGCGTGCTGCCGATCGGGGGGCTGAAGGAGAAGCTGCTGGCGGCCCTGCGCGGCGGCGTCACCACAGTCATCATCCCGAAGGACAACGAGAAAGACCTCGAAGACATCCCGGACAATGTGAAAAGCGGGCTGCAGATCATCGCCGTCTCGACGGTGGATGAGGTGCTGAAGGAAGCGCTCGCGCGCCCGCTCACGCCGGTGGTGTGGAGCGAGGAGGATCAATTGGCGGAGGAGCGCCGGGCCCTGCGCGGGGTCGACCACAGCGAGCTCGACGACGGCGTTCGCCCGCACTAAGACCCCCGCCTTCGTGCGCTGGCGCGCGGCGCTTCAAGCCGCATGCGTCCGTCTAAAACCTTGCGGCGGCGGGAAAGGCTGGCGTAATGCAGACGGCGCAGTTCCAAGGCGCAACCCTTGGATACGCAAGTCGCTTTTGACAGCCGCCGCCGTCTGGGGTCTGATGGGCGGAATAAGAGAAGTTAGGGGGCAAGGATGAATAAAGCGGAATTGATCGCCGACGTCGCGGCAAAGACTGGCGAAGCGAAGATCAAGATCGGCGAAATCCTCGACGCGATGTTCGATGTGATGACCGAAAGCTTGCAGAAAAGCGACGAGGTCCGCATCCCCAATTTCGGCGTCTTCGCGGTGGTCGAGACCGCGCCCCGCAAAGCGCGCAACCCCCAGACCGGCGAGGAAGTGAAGGTGCCCGCGGGCAAGCGCGCGCGGTTCCGCCCCGGCAAAGCCCTGAAGGACGCGCTCGAGGCCCCGAAGGCCAAGCGGCGCTGATGCTCGCCAAAATCTACCGCCCGGCGCGCAGCGCAATGCAATCGGGCCAGGCCAAGACCCGCGGCTGGATCCTCGAATTCGCCGCCGAGGCGGCCCCCGCGGCCGAAGCGCTGATGGGCTGGATCAGCAGCGCCGACACGCGCGGCCAGGTGCGCATGGAGTTCGACACGGAGGCCGAGGCCATCGCCTTCGCGCGCGCCCACGCCATTCCGCACGAAGTGGTCACGCCCCCCGAAACCCGCCGCATTGTCAAAGCCTACGCCGACAATTTCGCCTTCACCCGACGCGAACCCTGGTCGCACTAGACCGTTTCCCGAAAAGTGTTACGCGGTTTTCGGACGAGAAACGGTCTACCTTAAAGTGTAGCGTGATTTCTCGATTAGATTGATTCAATCCAATCGAAAACCGCTCTAAGCATTTTCCGATGCAGGGGACGCCGGTTCATCGCCAGAAAGTGCGACCCAACGAACACCTAGGGCCCCGCTCGCAGCGCCCGGCGCGGAAAAGCCTCTGCGCTTCATCCCCAACGCGGTATGTACCCCCACACCGCGCCCATAGCTCAACCGGATAGAGCACGCGCCTTCTAAGCGCGGGGTTGCAGGTTCGAGTCCTGCTGGGCGCGCCAAAGGCTGCGCTGTACGGTCTGGCGCCGCTGCCGCTGCTCTTAGATGCGTATGCAGACGCCGGCCCCGGGTGCATCGACTGGACGGGAGTCTGGGCGGGCGGGCCTCATCGGCGGGCGGCGCTCGCCAGAGAGGCGGCTTGGACCTGGAGGGGGGCGAACATTTCGGTCATGGCGCTGGCGATGGCGGGGTCGGTGGTTTGGAGGGCGCCGCCGGGGAAGGGGGGCTCGGGGGCGTATTCGGCCTGCAGCATGAGCGTTTCCGCATAACGTTGGCCGCGCAGCTTCGCGACGAGCGCCAGCGCGAAGTCGAGCCCGGCCGACACGCCTGCCCCGGTCACCACATTGCCGTCCGTCACCACCCGCGCGGCTACCGGTATGGCGCCGAATTCGCGCAGCGTGTCGCGCACGACCCAGTGCGCGGTGGCGCGCTTGCCCGCCAGGAGGCCCGCTTTGCCCAGCAAGAGCGATCCGGTGCAGACGCTCGTGACGAATTTCGCGCGCCGGGCGCGGTCGCGCAGGAAGGCGATGGTGGCTTCGTCTTCCATGGCGGCGAGCGTCCCGGAGGTTCCTCCGGGCGCGAAAATCACCGCGAGGTCGCGCGGCGCCTCGCCCAGCCGCATCGTCGGCGCGATCGCGAGGCCCAGATCGCTACGCACCGGATCGAGCGTGGCCTGATTGGTCACCAGATGGACCTTCGCCCCCATCATGCAGGCGAAGAAGTAATGCGGCCCCACCAGGTCGAGCGCGGTGAAGCCTGGATAGAGCAGCATGGCCACCTCTTCGTCGCCGTGCATGGCGAGGCCGGGGATCGCCGCCAGCTTCTCGTGGGCGCGGGCGGAGCGGGTCTTGGCGGCCTCAAGGGCGGTTTGGGGCGTCTGCGCCATCGCGCGTTCGAGCAGCAGATAGGGCGCGAGCGCTGCGGCGCCGGCGATGGATTGCATCAGGGTGCGACGGTCGAAGGGCATGTCAGATCTCCTTAGAAGCGGGCGCGCAGGGAAACGGAAAGGGCGCGCGGTTGGCCGGGGATCACCACCGCCTGGCCGAGATACTGGTAGGGGTCGAGATAATCCTCATCGGTGAGGTTCACGATGGAGAGGCTGAGCGTGACCGGATCGAACGCGTACGAGGCCTGCAGATCCCCCACCCAGTGTCCAGCGACCTGACTTGTGTTAGGCAGAGTTAGATCGCGGTTGGAGACCCCGGTTAGCCCCGCGCCGATGGCGAAGCCTTTTAGGCGCTCGGCGAGAACCCGGTAGCGCAGCGCCAAGCGCCCCGAATGGTCGGGCGCACGCGGGAGCCTGTCGCCTTCGGGGATGTCGGTGTCCTCGGTGACGCGCGCGTGCGTGTAGGCGTAGCTGAAAAGCACGGACAGCGCCGGTGAGGGCTCCCAGATCAGGTCGGCCTCGATCCCGCGTGCGCGCTGGGCGCCGGTCTGGATGGTGTTGAACAGATCGTCGGGATCGTCGGTGGAGACGTTGCGCCGCATGATCTGATAAAGCGCGAGCGTGCCGGACAGGCCGCGCCCGCGATCAGCGCGTTTCAGGCCCGCCTCCCACGCCTTCGACGTCTCCAACTTGGGCGGCGCTGCGCCGTAGAAGCCCGTCGGCGCACGGAAGCCCTCGGCGTAGCCCGCGAAGGCCGCAAGCGTGCGCGTCAGATCCACCGTTGCGCCCATTCGTGGGGTCAGCCGGTGATAGGTGCGGTCGTACCCATATTCGCGCCGGGCGTAGTCGAGGCGGCTGTAGCGCGCCGAGGCCAGCAGGTGCACGGGGCCGATATCGACCTGATCCTGCACATAGGCCGCGAGCGTCTCGAACCGGTCGGTCTGGGTGCTGGTGATCGCGGGGACGGCGCCGAAAGCGAGCGGGGCGGGGTCGGCGTAATCGAGCGTGCCGATCGGGGTGAAGTCGAAGCCGATCCCCGCGTCGTAGGCGGTGTCGTCCCAGCTCGCGCCGAGGAGGAATTGGTGCGTGCGCCCGCCCGCTACAGCCCGCCACGTCACATTGGCGTCGAGCGTGGTCTGGTCCACGTCGGTGGGCAATCGGGCCTTGATGATATCATAGGCGGTCCCCCGGGGGGGATAGAAGGCGAAATAGGGAAAGCTCGCATATTCGCGAAATTCGCTCTGATACCGCCGCCCGGTGAGCCTCGCGCGCGCGCCCGTCCCGAAGCGGTGGGTCAGCACGGCCGTCGCCATCGCGTTCTCGACGGTGGTGTGGGGGGCGTCGGTTGCGCCGGAGAAAGTTTCGGGATCGACGCCGTCGGCGGCGATCAGCGCGGCGGGGAAGCCCGCATATTCGAGTTGATCGACATGGTTGTAGAGGCCCGTCACCCTCAGCGTCGTATCGCTGCCGAGGCCGAGCGCGAAACTGGGCGTGAGCTGGACGCTTTCGGCCACGACCGCCTCGATCCAGCTTTTCCGGTCCTCGTACTCCCCGGCCAGACGCAGCGCCGCGTTCGAGCCCAGCGGGCGGTTGACATCGCCGGACACGCTCCAGGCGTCATATGCGCCGATGCGCGCGCCGAGCGCCGTGCGCGGCGCACGCAAGGGCGTACGCAAGACGAGATTGATGAGGCCCCCGAGCGGGGCGCCCGCGCCCCCGCCATAGAGCGCAGCGGTGGGTCCCTTGGCGATCTCGATCCGCTCCACGCCCGCGAGCGACCCCGGGCTGATCACGGACGTCGTGCCATAGGCGGGCAGGCCGTCGACATAGACTTCCCCTGCAAAGCCGCGCACCAGCGGATCGGCCAGCACCAATTCCTCGAGTTTGATCGGAGCCACGCCAGAGACGTTCTCCAGCGCGTCGGCGAGGGTTCGCCGGTCCTGCTCCAGGAGCAAAGTCTCGGAGAGCACCTGGATCGATTGCGGCGTGCGGTGGATCGGGGTCAGGGTTTTGGTGGCGGTGGCGCTGTCGGATGCGGCGTAGGCGGGGCGCTGCGCGGTGACGACGATCTCCTCGGCCGTCCAGCGCGCGCGCGGGGGCTCCGCGAAGGCGGGCGGCGCGGCGGAGGAGAGCAGGGCGGACAGGCAAAGCGTTCGCGCTCGCAGGCGCGTGAAAGCATGGGACACGGTCAGACTCCGGACGGATCAGGCGGGCCGGGCGCATGCGCGCGCCGGCGGTGGGGCGATCAGGTCAGGAGCGGAGGGGGGGCGTGCGAGGGCGGCGGCGGCGCCGCGAGGCCCCGGCCCGGCGTGCACGGGGCGAAGGCGGCGCGTTCCGCGTTCAGGGGGGCCGGGCTGAACGGCGCAGCGATCGCGGCGGCCGCAGGGGCGGGCGCGCCATGCCCCGCGCCTGCAAAGGCGCACGGCGCCACATCGCCTTGGTCTGGCGCGTCCGGCAGATCGGGGTTGGGGATGGTGGCGGCGCCCTGGCTGGTGCAGAGCATGATCGTGAGCGGCGCTCCGTGCGCGGCGGGCATGAGCCCCGGCGGGGCCAGCACCTGCACAATCATCGCAAGCAACGCCGCCCAGAGGAGCGGCGCTCCTCGACAATAACGGGTCAACACCGCCAAACGCATGGCCGGTCGATAGGCGGGCGGGCGGCCCTTGTCACGGGCGAAAGTCCAAACAAGCGTCAAACCGCCTGTGACATGACATCCTAGCCCGCACGGCCCTCGAGGGCGCCGCCAAAGAACCAACAGGCCGCGCTTCGATCAGACACCAATAGCCCGCGCGTTCTAACGCCAAGGCGCCTTGGCGCGAACGGCCGGCGCCGGTGTGCAGCCGGCGCCGGTCTTTGTTATCCGCGCGGCGGCTATCAGCGCGGCGGCGCGGGCATCGCCTTGAATTCCGCCAAGTTCAACTCGCCGCTCTTGTCCTTGTCGATGGACTTGAACATGCCCGCCACCGCGCCGGCGGGTGGGGCCGGCCGATCGCCCGGGGGCTTCATGGCGCGAAACTCCTCCAGCGTCACGCCGCCGCTCTTGTCGGTATCGAGCGCGGTGAACGCCGCCTCGGGCGTCGGCCGCCCCTCCGCGCCGGGCTGGCCGCGCGGCTCCCCGGAGGCCGCACTTGCAGTGAGTGCGGTTGCGAACAGAAACGCCGGCGAAAGAAGGGATAGAAAAGGCCGCATTTGTTACCCTCTTAAACTTATAGGACCTTCATGTATTCCGATTGGTTCCCGCTTGCGACCGGGCTGTCAAGACTTGTAAATGCACGCTTTGCATTACCGGTCCGTCGGTTGCAAACTTGGATGGGGAGCATGCACGATGGATCAAGGCGCCGCGCCCGAGGGGCGTGTGACGGACACGCCGGCGGCGATCGAAACGGTCGGCCTGGTGAAGCGCTTCGGCGAGGTGGTGGCGGTCAATGACGTCTCCCTGCGGGTGAAAGAGGGCGAGGTGTTCGGCTTTCTGGGCCCCAACGGCGCCGGCAAATCGAGCATGATCAAGATGCTGACGACGCTGTCGCGGCCGACAGAGGGTTATATCCGCCTGCACGGTCTGGATCCGGAGAAGGATGCGCTCGCGGTGCGCCGCTCGTTCGGCATCATCTTCCAGGACCCGAGCCTCGATGAGCAGATGACGGCGGCCGAGAACATGGAATTGCACGGCGTGCTGTACGACATCCCGTCGGACGTGCTGCGCGCGCGCACCGAGGCGCTGCTGCGTTTCGTCGATCTGTGGGACCGGCGGGGCAAGATCGTGCAGACCTTCTCCGGCGGCATGAAGCGGCGCCTCGAGATCGCCCGCGGCCTGCTGCACACGCCGCGCCTCTTGTTTCTGGACGAACCGACCCTGGGCCTCGACACCCAGACGCGCAACCAGATGTGGGGGTACCTGCGCGACATGAACAAAACGGAAGGCACTACGATTTTCTTCACCACCCATTATCTGGACGAGGCCGAGCGTGCGGCCGACCGCGTGGCCATCATCGACCACGGCAAGATCATCGCGCTGGGCTCGCCCACGGAAATCAAGGCCGGGCTCGGCGCGGAGACGTTGGAGGCGGCGTTTCTGTCTCTCACGGGACACGCGATCCGCGAGGAGGAGGCTTCGCCCATGGACCGCATGCGCGGCATGATGCGCGGCCGGCGGCCGTCGCGATCCTGAGTGAAACAGACACCGATACTGCCCCGCGCGCACGCGCGACGGCGTCAAACAGGCGGACACGGTCCGGCGAGGGGATAAGACATGCGGGCGAGTTTGCGGGTCGTGCATATCATGTGGAAGCGCCAGATCGTGCGCTATCTCCGCGCGCCGCCGCGCATCATCGGCGCGCTGGCGCAGCCGCTCTTGTTCCTGCTCGCGTTCGGCTTCGGGTTCGGCGGCGTGTTCAGCATGGCGGGCCAAGGCGATTACATCACGTTCCTGACGCCGGGCATCGTGGCGATGAGCATCATGTTCACCGCCGTCTTCTCTGGCGTTGACCTGATTTGGGAACGCCAATTGGGCTTTTTGAAGGAGACCATGGTGGCCCCGGCCTCGCGGCTCGCGGTGATCACGGGCCGAACTTTGGGCGGGGCCACGCTCGCGGCGGCGCAAGGGGTGATCGTGATCTTCATCGCCTCCTTCGTGGGCTTTCGCCCGCAGGAGCTTTTGCTATTGCCCGCGGCTTTGGGCGCGATGCTGCTGATCGCGCTTTTGTTCACCGCTCTGGGCACGCTGATCGCCACGATGCTGAAAGACATGCAGGCGTTTCAGCTCATCATGAATTTCCTGGTGATGCCGATGTTCTTCTTGTCGGGCGCGTTGTTTCCCCTGCAGCACACGCAATCGGCGATGGGCGTCATCGCCGCGGTCAATCCGTTGAGCTATGGCGTGGACGCGTTGCGCGGTCTGCTGTCGGCGCAGTCCCATTATGGGATTGCGCTGGACTTCACCCTGCTCGGGCTGATCGCGGCCGCCCTGGTCGCGGCCGCGAGTTGGACCTATTCGAGGATCGAAGTCTGATCGGAGCGGCTGCCGCGTTCAGATCGCGTGCGGGTGTACAAAGTCTGGCGCCTCTTCCGCCGCGGCGGGCGGCGTGTCTTCCGCCGCGTGCGCGCTCTCGAGATGGCCGCAGGCGGTGCAGGCAGGGTCGCGGCGCAGCGGGATCTCCAGCACGAACCGCCCCGTCCAGGGGTTGCGCAGGTCGAGGCCCGCTTCCTCGCACAGCGTGCGCATGTGCGGCGTGAACCACCCCGTGAAGCCGTGATAGGTGATGGTCTGGCGCAGCTTAGGCACGCCCTGGAGCAGGCCGAACATCATGATGTTCCAGGCCGGCGCGCCGATGTTCAGATGCAGTTTGAGCGCTTCCATCGCCAGGAGGCTCGCCACGAAGTGCCGGGACGGGGGGATGAGCGGTATGGTCGGGTGCGTGGAGGCGGCGCCGACCTTCTCCATCACTTCGCGAAAGATCGAGCCGTCGAACAGACATTCAAAACACGGCGTGCGCGGGGGCTGCAGCAGGATGGAGGAGCCGCCGAACACCTGCAGCGCGCCATAGAAGAAGGGCAGGTTGCGCTCGATCGACAAACGGTTCAGCGCGAACTTGGAAGGGATCATGTCCGTGATGTCGAATAGCAGATCGACGCCCTCGCCGACGACTGCCGCGATCTCGGCGGAATCGGCGCGGTACTCGTCCAGCCGCTCCATATAGATGGGGTGCTCCACCATCTCGCACTTGACCAGCGGGTTTGCGGCCGCGGCCGCTTCCAAAACCCCCTCCACGGGCTCGCGCGGATCAAGACCCCCGACCCGGATCGTGCCCACGCCCAACGCCGCCAATTGCGTCACGAGCGGCAGCGAGGAGCGCCCCGCCCCCGCCACGAAGGCGGTGGTGTTTTTCAGCTTGAGCTGGCCCGGCTCCCGCCAGCCCGGCACGGCCATGAACGGCTTGTAGCGCTCCATCTCCTCGGGCGTCAGGCTCGTGCTGTGCGCGCTGCTTGGCATCGTCTGGAGCTCCCTATGGAGAATGGAGGCGCTTGCAGCCGTGCGGCCGGGCCCTCCCTTGTTTAAGCGCATAGCAGAGCAGAACGCTGGGTTACCCGCATTCACAATCAGGTGTAATAACCCCAGTGCAGCGGCTCATTTTAAGAGTAGTGGGCAAGTGCAGTCGCGGCGGGACCGGCGCCTTTCAGTCGCCGCGATCGGGTTGAAAAGCTTTTGCTATTAACAAATCGCGGCTTGATATTCGTACGACAAATAAGACGGCGCGAAGCCGGATCGCGGGCGGTGCGCCCGGTTTTAGGACAAGGCGCGGCTGCGCTTTCGCTAGGCAGGAGACGTGATGAAAATCTCTACCGGTTGGAACCCCATCGCGCCGGACCCCGCGTCCGAAGGACGTGTGCTGGATATGGTGATCGAGCAGGCGGTCCAGGCCGATCAGGCGGGCCTTTCCTGCCTCTACTTCACCGAGCATCATTTCGCCGGCATCGCGCCCTGGGCCAACCCGTTCATGATGGCCTCCCATGTCGCCGGCAAGATCACGAACGCCCATGTCGGCTTCGCGATCTGCGTGGTGCCGCTGCACCATCCTATCCGCCTGGCGGAGCAGGCCAATTTCCTCGACCAGGTCACGAAGGGCAAATTCATCTTCGGCGTCGGCGGCGGCGGGATCTCGACGGAGTTCGCGGGCTTTTGGGCGCATTCGGCCGATTCGAGCCAGCTCCACAGCGATTCCTTCGACGTCGTGCAGAAATTGTGGGCCAAGAAGGAGGACGACGCGCCGATCGTGTTCGACGTCGGCGACGGGTTGTATCGCGGGCAATTGCTGCAGCGCATCATGCCGGCCGCCTACAGCCCGAAGGGCCCGCGGATCAAAGCGGCCGTCACGAGCCCCGACCGGATGAAGAAGGCCGCCGAAAACGGCTGGTCCACCTTCCTGTTCATGGCGCCGATGGTGAGCAGCTATCGCAAGATGCTGGAAAAAGCCGGCCATGACGAGCAGACCATTGCCAGGGCGATGGAATGGACGTCGTGCAGCGCCATGACTTATGTCGGGGAAACCGACGAGCAGGCCATGGACGACGCAATGGCGATGATGCAGCAGCGCTCCATCGCCAATGAGCGCAATCTGGGCTTCGCCGAGCAGATGTCGTGGATGCGCCAGAAGCCCACGCCCACCATGATCGTCGGCAATGCCGGCGGGCCGGAAGGGGCGGGTATTGCGGGCGGTCCTCCTGGCGGGGGTCCCCCGCCCGGCGGGCCCCCGGGGATGGGCGGCGCCAAGGGCGGGCCGCCGCCGATGCCGGCCATGCCGCCCGGCATGTCGATGGAGCGGATGATGCTTCAAATGGGCTTTGTCGGCAGCGTCGAAACCGTGATCCGCAAGGTCAAGGAAATGGCCGACATGGGCGTCCCGGAAGTGTCGATCGGGATGGATCTCGGGTCCTACACCCAGGACGTGACCGACAAGGTGCGCCGCTCCTACGACCTGTTCTGCAACAAAGTCATGCCGGCGATAAAGGATTACGAGCCGGATCTCGAGCGCGGCAAGAAGCTGATCGCGGCCATGCCGATGCCGCCGATGCCGGGGCTGGCGGAAGCGGCCTGAGGGCCCCGCCGCCAGAGCGCCGCCAGAGCGTCGCTTGAACGTCGCTTGAACGCGGGAGTGGGGCGCCATAGGGTCGCGCCGCTCCCGCGCTTCCAGGCTTTTAAGGCTGGCCTTGAGAAGCGTTGCCCCCTAAAATTAGGCGTATAAGCTGGGCCGCTAGAAGCTGGGGTCCCCACGAAGGGGCCTCGTAAGGGAGCAAAAATGTCTGACGTCAGGGCTTCATCGGAGATGACGGGAGCGCCTACCGGCTTTCCCCCCCCGCCAATGCCGTTCGGAGGCGGCGGCGTAAGCTGGCCGCTGAACGGGCCGCGACTCGCCGCGGCGTTCGCCCTGGCCGCAGGCGTGGTGGCGCTCTGGGTCTTTGCGCAGCGTACGCCGGGGCCGCGCACGGCGGAATCGCTCGAAGCAGCCTGGGCCGGCCTGCCGGATGTCCAAGCCCCGTTCTTCGCCCTGTTCGACCTTGTCAGCGGCTATATCGCGGGCCTCGAGCGTAACGCCAATATCGACGCGACGCGGGACGTGTTCGGCGTCGCCCCCGGCGCCGTCCTCGCCTGGGCCGCCATCATGGTGAGCGCGCATGCGTTGTTCCTGGTGGGCCGGTTTGCGGTGGGTCCGTTATGGTCGCGCTATGGCTGGAAGCCGTCCCCGCCGAAGGGGCCGCCGAAGCCGCCCTCGAAATTCGTCCGTGCGCTGCTTTTCGTGCTGCCGCCCCCGCCCATGGGCAAACCCGGGCAAGAGCCCATCACCCAGAAGCGCGGCCTCATCATGGCGACGGTGCTGCGCATCCTGCCCCCGCCCGGCCCCGCGCAGATGACGCTTGCGATCGACGCCCTGCTGGGCGCGTCCAAGATGCCGCTCTGGAAATTCTCCCTCGGCACCGCGATCGGCGCCGCGATCCAGATCGGCTTTGCGCTCGCGTTCGGCAATGTCGCCGCGCCGATGCCGGCGCCGCCCTCGTCCGGGCCGCTGCTCATCCTCTTCCTGCTCGGGCCGATCATCATTGTGCCGATCGTGCGCCTAGCCGGCATTTTCCTGAAGAAAGCGCTGCGACCGGCCCGTTGAGGCGGCGCGCGCAAGGTTCTGTTCCCTGATTGAGGTTTCGCCGCATGACCGCGCTCCCCGACGCCAGTCTTGACCAGCTGTTCAGAACCGCGCGCAGCGTCTTCTTCTGGTCCACCGACCCGCCGCCGCCCTCCACCATCCAGGACCTGTACGAACTCGCACGGCTTGGCCCCACGAGCACCAATTGCTGCCCTGCGCGCTTTGTGTGGGTGATCAGTCCGGAGGCCAAGGAGCGGCTGAAGCCCCATCTCGCGCCGCAGAACGTGCAAAAGACGATGGACGCGCCGCTCACCGCGATCATCGCCTACGACCCGACCTTCTACACCAAGATGAACAAGCTGTTCCCCATCCGGCCGGACGCCGGCGATTTCTACGGCAAGGACGAAGCCCTTGCGAACGAGACCGCGGTGCGCAACGCCGCGCTCCAGGGCGCCTATCTTATGATCGCGGCGCGCGCTCTGGGGCTGGACGCGGGGCCGATGTCGGGCTTTGAGCCTGCGGGTGTGGAGAAGGAATTCCTGGCCGAGCATGGCTGGCGCGCGCACTGGCTGTGCAATTTCGGCTACAAGAAGATGGACAATCCCTTCCCGCGCCTCCCCCGCCTGGACTTCGACGAGGCCAACGTAGTCCTCTGAGCCGCGGGATGGGGTAAGTGCGCCCCATTGGAAGTAAACGCAGCCAAACAACACGGCGCGCCGCCGATCCAAGGCGTTTGGATCGGCGGCGTGTTCACCGCTTCGTCGAGGCGGTGGCGCGCGCCATCTGGGGCGAGGGGCGCACCCCGCGCCACAGCGTCTCGACCATGGCGTCCAGCTGCGCCGCTAGCCGCGCCTCGTCCCCGGCGCTCGGCGCATCGGAGTGGCGCAGATGGCAGCTGTGCGTGATGCCGACCAGGATCCACGCGGCGTGTGCGGTGTCTTCCATGCGCCACAGGCCCAGCGCGTTGCCGGTCTGGAGCCATCCCCCGAGCGCCCCCACCAATTCCTCGAAGGACGGCATTTCCAGCCGGTAGGCCTGGGGCGCGTCGAACAGCCCGCTCGTCATCATCATGTGCACGGAGGGAAGCGCCTGCGCCATCTGGGCGCTCAGCAGGCGGGTGATGTCCTTCAACTGCGTCAGCCCGTCCTTCTCCGGATCGGCGCCGATCAGCAGGAGCGAGGTGACCGAGCTCATGTCGAGATTGTCGGCCAGGGACGACCGCAGCAGATTGCGCTTGGTCCCGAACCGTTTGATCAGCGCCGGCGCGGAGACGCCCAACTCGAACGCGATCGCCTCGACCGAGACCTTGGAGCCGAACTCCTTTAGACAATTTCGCGTGACTTGCAGTATTTGCTCATCGGTTACTTGCCGCGGGCGGGCCATGTCGATCCTCCGTTCAGTGATAGGCGAACCGTCACCGCGATAATACCAGATTGTCTTTGGCGGTGTCAGCGGCTTCGTGCGCGCGCGGGCCCTTTGGTCGGACGACCCGGCAATAGATCGAGAGTTTAGCACGATTGTGTGGCGTTCAAGGCACGGCGCTGATGTTCGCGTGTCCAACAGGCAACAGCGTACCCCTTGAGGCCTATTGATCGCGCAAATCCGGCGGCCCTCGTGAAAGGACCGCCGGACTGGAATCATCGCCGCGGCGCTGTGCGCTCAGCGCAGGCGCAGCCTTACCCCGAAGGAGCGCGGCGGCGCCGGAAGGTACCGATCGGGAAGCATGAAGCCGGGCTGGTTCACGGCGTCCGCATAAGCGGTGAAATACACCTCATCGCTCAGGTTTTCCCCCCAGAGCGAGAGGGACCAGCCCATTTCCGGGGGCGGCTTGCGCGCCCCGATTTCCAGATTGAACAGGGTGTAGGCCTCCCGGAAGCCCGCCGGCTTATCCTGGACGGACAATTGCGTGTCGCCGGTATAGGACGCGCTGGTGGAGAGGAAGAGGTCCATGTCGTCCGTCACGGGCTGGCGGAACTCCAGCGAGAGCGAGGCGGTGTGCTCAGGCGCGTTCGGGAGGGCGTTGCCGCTGCAATCAATCAGCGTAACGGTCGGCGGGTTGGGGGGCGGGTTGTTGATGGTTTCCGAGCCGCACGCCGCATATTCCTTGATCTCGGTCGGGTTCCAGCCATAGGCCAGAGACATGTTGAACTGCGGCGAGATGATCGCCGAGGCTTCAAGTTCCAGGCCGTAGCTTTGCGCGCTGGCGGCGTTGACGACGATCTGCTCCGTCGAAATCGCATCCGACTGGCGCACCTGCACGTCGCTCGCCTCGATGAAGAACGCCGCCCCGTTCAGACGGAGCCGGCGGTTGAACCAGTCAGACTTCAACCCGACTTCGTAGGAGATGCTGGTCTCGGGGTCGTACTCGCGCAGATTTTCCAGCGAAGCGGGAATGCCGCTGCTCGCATTGATGCCGCCCGCCTTGAACCCTTGCGCCACCGAGACGTAGCTCAGCAATTGCGGGGAGAAGCGGTAATCGAAGCTGACTTTGCCGGAAAGGTTTTCAAAAGACGTCGAGTAGAAGCGTTCCGGGCCCGCAACGATGACCGGGGGAAAATTCCCGTTGGTGGCGATGGAGAGCTCATGTTCCTCGCGCGTGTAGCGCAGCCCGAAGGTGCCGCCCAGTTTCTCCGTCAAATTGATGGTGGTCTGGCCGTAGACCGCCGCGCTGAGGCGATCGTTCACCGACACCTGCTCGCCGCTGTCACCGCCTGTGAACGGGCTGCCCGGCTGTGAGAAGGTCCCCGCCGCGGCCAGGATCTCGCCGTTCTGCGTCTCCTCGTCGGAGAGGTAAAGGCCGACCTGCCAGCTCCAGCCGTCGCCGCCGTCGGACAGGCGCAAATCTGCGCTGTATGCATCAGACTCCGTATAGGTTGTGGCGATGAGCTGCGCTTGCGGCGTACTGGTGCCGTCCCGGTCGGCCAGACGCTCATCCTCCACGCCGCGATAGCCTAGCACCGCGTCAAACATGATCGCCTTGAAGTCGTACGAGGAGCGGTAGGACACGCCGTAATTATCGCGCGTTTCGCTGCTCTCGGTGTCCAGATCGGCCGTTGCGGTCTCGAGCGATTCCAGAGGCAGGAGGACACCGCTGGTGGTCTTCTGGGTCGAATAATCCACCGTGAGGTCGTTCACCCAATTGCTGTTGGGCTGGAAGCGGACCGCGCTGCGCAGACTGAGGGCGTATTCGGTGCCGATCAGATCATCGCCAATGCCGATATTCTCGATATAGCCTTGTTCTTCATTATAGACCGCCGCGAAATTCGCAGCGATGCCCGGCGCGAGGCCGCCGGACACGCCGACGCCGAGTTTGTAGCGCTCGCGATTGGCGACTTCGATCTGCGCCTTGGCCTGAAACTCATCGGTCGGTATGCGCGTGATCACGTTCATCGCGCCGGCGATGGTGTTCTTGCCGAACAGCGTACCCTGCGGGCCCCGCAGGATCTCGACGTGCTCGATGTCAAAGAAGTCAAACAGCGCCGCGTCCAGCGTGTTGACATAAACGCCGTCGACGAAAATCCCGACGCTCGATTCCTGGCCCGGCGAGAAGGCGCCGGCGCGGAAGCCGCGCAAGGTGATGCCCACCTCGGCATTGGTGAGACCCTCGTCCACCCGGAAGTTGGGAACCTGGAGCGCCAGCTCGCTCAACTGGTCTATGCCCCGCGCTTCCAGCTGCTCGCCGTGGAAGGCGGAGATGGAGAGGGGCACGTCCTGCATCAGCTCGGCGCGCTTGCGCGCCACGACGATGACGTCGGGCAGGGCGAGGGCGGAGGGGTCGTGGAGGGCGCCCGGCGCTGGAGGCAGGCCCGGCGCGGGTGCGCCTGGCGCGGTTGTCGCTTGCGGGTCTTGGCTTGGCGCCGCTTGGCCCGGCGCGGGCTGAGCCGCCTCCTGCGCCGCGCCTGGGTGGGCCGCAGCGAGCATCAAAGACATCGCCGAAACGCCAAGCGCAACCCGCCGCGCGAGCTTAGAGACCATGCCGCTTTCCTCCCATGACGCGATTGCCGCCCCGGTTCTGGGTGCGCCGCGTTTTTTTGATGCGACATTTAAGCTCGGCGGGTTTGATAGCGTCAAAAACTAAACCCCACCGCCCTAGCCGCGCGGGCCCTGGGGTGGGCGGGGTTTAAGAAGTGACATTAAATTATAAACGCCGTTGGTCGGGGGCTGTCGGTTTAAAGAAAAGCGTCGTGCGGGAGTTGCAGATTTCCGCGCAGAAGCGCCTCGCACCTCTCAGGGAGTGTCTTAATGCGGATTAGCACTTTTCACGTTCCGATCTCGCCGGCGGCGGATCTCGATACGCGCACGATCGATACCCTGATCGACCGGATCCTGTATCTGGACGAGAACGGCCTGTGCTGCGCCTATCTGCCGGAGCACCATTTCGACGATTATTGCCCGTACTCGAACAATTTCATGCTGGCGTCCTATCTGGCGCCGCAGGTCAAGCAGTCCTGGCTTGGGTTTTCGGTGGCTGTTGCGCCGCTTAACCATCCCGCCCGCCTGGCGGAGCAGATCAATCTGCTGCACCAGCTCACCAAGGGGCGGGCCGTGTTCGGCATCGGCTCGGGCGGCATTCCGCTCGAAAGTGCGGGCCTCGGCGTCAGCGTCATGAACCAATCGGCGCAGACCGACGCCAATCTCGAGATCGTGGAGCGCCTGTGGGCGAAGTCCCCCGATGACGAGCCGATCGAGTTCAAGACCGATTATTATCACGGCCGTCTGGTGCAGCGCGTCATGCCCGCCCCGTACGCGCCCGCCCCGCGCGTGCTGAAACTGGCCGCTCTCAGCCCGAAGCGGATCGAGCAGGCGGCTTCGCGCGCCTGGCCCGCCTTCCTGATCCCGTTCCAGTACAAACAATATCGCGACGCGCTGGACCGCTACGACCACCCGCCCGAGGTCCGCGCACTGGCGGAGAAGTGGACCTCGGTGCAGTCCCAGTTCCACGTCGCTGAGACGGACGAGCAAGCCAAGGCGGAAGTCATGGAGGCGCTGTCCTCGCGCCAGCGCTGGCTGGACAAGCAATTGGCCCTGCAAGAGCGCTACGACCTGCCGAACGCGCCCAGCGAGATGCCGGCCATCCGGTACGACAGCGAGATCGGCCTCGCCATCACCATTTATGGCAGCCCGGAAACGGTCGTGCGCCGCCTGAAGGAGATGGAAGCGATGGGCTGCGCCGAGATCGTGATGGAAACGGATTTCGGCATCCATGACGAGCGTCGCGTCGAAGTCATGAAGCGCAGCACGCAGCTTCTGGCGGAGGAAGTGCTGCCGCACTTCCAGACCCAAACCGCCGGTCCCGCCGGCACGTTCCAGCTCAAAATCCCGGGCATGCCTGAGTTCGGCAAGCACATGCCCGAGCCCGCGATGGCCTGAAGGCGCGGCCCCGCCATCCACGGCGTGGGTGGCGGGGGCTGGCTCCGCCCGTGTGTCACCAGACGAGAGTCAAAAGCCCCGCTCCACAGCGTTGGAGCGGGGCTTTAAGTTTGGGCGTCAGGACTTCTTGGCCTGATAGGCGTCGTAGCGGGCGCGGTGCTCGCTATTGGGGGGATAAAGGCCGGGCAGGGGCGTGCCGCGCTCCACCTCCTCCATGATCCAGGCCTCGAGCTTTTCCTGCTCGACCGCGAGCGCCGTCACCTCTTCAAGATAAGCCTGCGGGATCGCCACCGCGCCGTCATCATCGGCCACGATCATATCGCCCGGGAACACCGCCACGCCGCCGCAGCCGATCGGCGACTCCCATTCCACGAAAGTGAGCCTCGCGACGGAAGGGGGCGCGGACGCGCCGAAACGCCAGGTCGGCAAGCGGGTGGCCAGCACGCCGGCTTCGTCCCGCACCGCGCCGGAAGTGACGAGGGCGGCGACCTCGCGCTTGTGCATGCGCGCGCACAGGATGTCCCCGAAAATGCCGGCGTCGGTGATCCCGCAGGCGTCCGCCACCGCCACCACGCCGGGCGGCATGGCCTCCACGGCGGCGCGCGTGGAGATGGGCGCGGACCAGGATTCCGGCGTCGCCAGGTCTTCGCGGGCCGGGATGAAGCGCAGCGTGAAGGCCGGGCCCACCACCCGCTTCTGCCCGGGCGTGAGCGGCGTCGCCCCGCGGATCCAGGTGTTGCGCAGGCCCTTCTTCAGCAGGACCGTGGTCAGCGTCGCGGTGGTTACGCCCTTGAGGGCCTCGATACATTCTTCGGCGGCGCTGGCCATGTCTTTCCCCTCAATGGCTTGAGATCATCCCGCCGTCGACGCGCAGCGTGGCGCCGGTGATGTAGGAGGCGCGCGCGCTGGCGAGGAACAGGGCGGCGTCGGCATATTCCTCGGGCGCGCCGTAGCGGCCCACAGGGATCGTCCCGACGCTGTCCTGCACGACCTCCGCGACCGGCTTTCCCTCGCGCGCGGCGCGCGCGCCGTCCAGCGTGCGGACGCGGTTGGTGGCGATGCGGCCGGGCACGAGCAGGTTGACCGTGACCCCGTCGGGCGCGACTTCGCGCGCCAGCGTTTTAGACCAGCCGGCGAGGGCGGCGCGAAACGTGTTGGAGATGGCGAGATTGGCGATCGGCGCGATCTGGCCGGAAGAGGTGCTGGTGACGATCCGCCCCCATCCGCGCGCGCGCATCCCCGGCAGAACCGCCTGCGTGGCGCTCATGATCGACAGGACGGTCGCCTCGAACTGGGCCTGCAGGACGGGGAAAGACAGTTCCGCGGCGGTCGCGGGCGGGGGGCCGCCGGAATTGTTGATCAGGATGTCGATGGGGCCCACCGCGGCCTCGATCGCGGGGAGAAGGGCGGGGAGGGCGCTCCACTGGGCCATGTCCCAGACGCACGCATAGGCCTTGCCGCCCCTGGCCTCGATCTCCGCCACGGTCTCAGCGATCGTTTCGGCCCGGACGCCCGCTACCGCCACGTGCGCGCCTTCCCCAGCCAGCGCCAGCGCGATCGCCCGGCCCAGGCCGCCGCCGCCCGCCAGCACCAGCGCGCCGCGCCCTTCTATGCCCATGTCCATGCGGGGCGCGCCTCTCTAGAAGCCGGTGGAAAGGAGCGCGTCCAGGCTGAAGCGCCCCCCGCCGCCCAGCACGAACGCGCTCACGATGATCAGCCAGAAGGCCGGAAACTCGCGCCCGCCATGGTTCCAGAGCCATTTGGTGCGCGCGCGCAGATACCAGAACACCGCCACCGCGAGCATGACCGCGAGCGCGAAAGCGGCCACACGCGTGAACAGGCCAAGCGCCAGGCACACGCCCGCCACGGTCTCGGTCACCCCCACGATCCGCACCAGCAGCACCCCGGGGCGCAACCCTTGCGCCTCCCAGGCTGCGCCAAAGACCTTCGCGTCCCCGCCGAACCAGCCCAGCAATTTCTCCGCCGCATGCGGCAGAAAGAATAGCCCCGCCGCCACGCGCACCAGCGTATAGCCAAGCTCTACCCCGACGCTGGCATAACCCTCCGGCAGCATCATGGGGGGGAGAGGAAGGTGCGGTCGAACGCCGAAGCCGCGCGGCCTGCGTCCTCCGCCTGGATCAGGCCGAGCTTGCGCATCAGCCCGATCGTGGTGTCGAGCGCGGCGTCCGGGATGGAGAGGTCCGGGGACAGCATGTCTTTTTCGATCAGCAAGGCGAGCGCGCGCTTCGACAGGGCGGGCGCCGTCTCGGTGACCTCCGCGGCGATGGCCTCCATGTCGCCCCGGTGCGCGGGATCGCGGAGCATGCGCGTGGCTTCCTTCAGGGCCTGGAGGGCGCGGGCGAGCGCGTCGCCCCGGCCCGCGGCGAGGCTCGGATTGGCGAGCCAGGTGGTGAACGCGATCTGAGGGATGTAATCGGCGCACTCGCCGAGATTGCTCCAGCCCTCCTCCAGGGCCACGAAATTGAGCGGGATGAGCTGGACGGCGGCGTCGATCGTCCCGGCCTGGAGTGCGGCCCAGCGCGTGATGTGGGTGCCCGCGAGCACGAACGTATAATCGCTCGGATAGTGCAGCCCGTGGCGGGAGAGCATCTCCTGGGTGTAGAGCGCGGTGCCCTCCGTCAGCGAGGAGGTTCCGAGCCGCGCGCCGCGCAGATCTTCGATGCGCTTGAAGCGCGGGTGCGCAATGAGGGTCAGCGGCAACGCGTTGAAATTGCCGGCGACCACCCGAAGCGGCCCGCCCTTCAAGAAGTCCGCGATCGCGCCTTCCGGCGGCGTCACGCCCAGCAGGATCTCGCCGTCACGGACGGCCGCCGTCGTATTCTCGACGCCGCCCAGCCGACGCGGCGTGACGGAGAGATCGTACTTTGCGAAAATGCCGGTTCTGATTGCGACATGAACCGGCAGGAAGTTGAATCCCGCCGCCCCGGCGCCGATCGCCACTTGATCCATCGCCGGTTCTCCGGATCAGCCGATCGAGATCTTGATGGTGCTGATCTTTTCCGCGCCGCCGAAAACAAGCTTGCCCGCGCCCATGGGCGTTTGCAGCTCCGCGAAGACCTGGCCGTCGCGCTCGACCGGGGCGGGCGTCTGGGTGTCGCGTCCCATCTGGGACATCATGTTGAGCATCTTCTGGATCTCGCCCTTGCCCTTTTGCTGGCCCATCGGCGTATCCATGACCGCGTCATCGGTAAGGTGGGCGAGAGCGCCGTCGATATTCTTGTTGTTCAGCGCTTCGATATAACCGCGCGCGGCTTCCAGCAGCGAGGACATCGGATCTTCTCCCTATCATGGCTTTGTTAGCGGGGCTGACAGCGCCCCTGCGCCAAGCCTGGGTTAGCACTTTTTTCAGGTGTCGCGCATTCACTAACCTGCCACTCGC
The DNA here is from genome assembly GCA_031398975.1 of Alphaproteobacteria bacterium. Classification (GTDB taxonomy): domain Bacteria; phylum Pseudomonadota; class Alphaproteobacteria; order Caulobacterales; family Aquidulcibacteraceae; genus JAKFWI01. The sequence continues at coordinate 50,072 of JANNOI010000021.1, forward strand.
AGGCCGTACAGGCCTATTTCGCGGCCTCGAACTTTGCGCCGCTGCACGCCCCGGAGACGCCGTCGCACAAGGGCTTTGTGGTGGAGTGCTTGCAGCCGCAGAACTGGACGACCTCCGTCGCCTCGGCGCGCCACATCATCGGGTAGAAGCCTTGGCCCATGTGCGCGGCGTCGCAGAAGGGCTGCTTTGCGGAGAGCCCGCACGTGCACCAGAAATAGACTTGTCCCGCCTGCACCTCGGTAGGGATCGGGCCGGGCTGGGCGACGACGGGATCGGGCATGTCTGTTGCTCCCACGTAGGCGCGAAGGAAGTGCGCGCGCCTTCCTTACAGGATCGGTTTCGCTTTCGCACGCCCCGAAAGCGAGGCCGCCTTGCCGCGAAAGCCGTAGAGGAACACGTCGACCAGCACCGGGACCGGCTGGCCCGGCGCCTGAAAGACATGCTGGTGCGCGACATTGGCGTAGATCATGCCGGCGAACACTTCCGCAGCCTGGCTCAGACCGACGCGGGCCGAAGAGGGCGGGTGGGCGTCCTTAAGCAGCGTCTCGATGCTTTGCACCAGGCGTTTCAGCAGCAGCGCCGGATCGGAATCGCTGGCCGCGCTGCGCCGCAGCGTATCGGCCACCGGAACCACCCGCTTGATATGCTCGTGCAGAATGGCGCCGGCCTCGACCAGACGATCGCGAAGATCGGGGATCGCGGCGCACGCCGCCACGCGCGCCTCGACATTGTTGCTGGTCGCGATCTCAAGGAGACACGCCCGGATTACCGCGTCCTTGTCCTGGAAGACGCGGAAGATCGCGCCGATAGACGTGCCGGCGGCCTCCGACATGTCCATCGACGTGATGTCCCCGCCCCGGCTGATCAACAAGGGCGTGACCGCCTGGATAATCGCCTCGCGCCGCTTGTCCGCCCGCAGATAGCTTACGCGCGCCAATCAAGTCTCCCCGGGGCGGGTTGAGGCGTCATGCAAACGCCCGGATCGGCGCTTCGGTCACGGTGTTGCGTTCGGCGAAGTGCGGCATGACCTCTTGGATGAACATATCCAGATTGTCTTCCGCCTCCTGGATCTTGTCCTCGTTATAGACCGTCAGGTCGAAGCCGATGATCAGCTCCTGGAAGCCCAGCGCCTCGTAGCGGGCGATCACTTCGATCACCTGCTCGGGCGTGCCTACCATGTCCATCGAGACTTTGTCGTTCTCTTTGCCGCCGTGGCCGCCTTCCGGCATGGTCATGCCCAGCAGCGCCATCTCCCGCTTGACCCAATTCATGTAGGAGGCGTTGTTCTCGTCATAGCGGCGGCGCGCCTGCGCCTCGTTGAACGAGAGGTTCACGGGGCCGTTGGCGCTGGTCCAGCGCATGCACTGGGCGATCAGTTCGGGGCTGTGGCCGGAGGATTCCAGCGTGTCGCGATAGAGGTTCAGCCACTTCTTCAGGTTGTCGTGATAATCCCCGTACACGAAGCGCGGGAACATGAAGGTCGACCAGCCTTTCTCGGCCGAATAGCGGATGCTGGCCTCAGACTGGCACGCGCGCTTGATCAGCGGGTGGGGCGCGCGGAAGGCGCGCGGCATGATCCGCTCCAGCACGCGGCCCTTGAAGGAGGGGGTGTCGATGTCATAGGGCGGGTCGTTGCGCTTCTTGGCCCACAGATCGAGCACCACGTCCATCATCGGGTTGGTGAGCGTGCCCTGGCTGGACGGATCGATGCCAAGGCCCATGGATTCGAGCGGAATGCCGCCGGCCCCGACGCCGAAGACGAAGCGCCCATTGGTGAGATTGTCGAGCAGGTTGGCCTGTTGGGCGAGGCGCGCGGGATGGTTCAGCGGCACCACCGCGACCGCGAGGCCCAAATAGGAATTGCGCATCTGCGGGGCCAGATACGCCGCCATCATGAAGTTGGAGCCGTAGGCGGAATAATCGCTGAAATGATGCTCGGCCAGGTAGATCGCCGCGAAATTCGCGCGATCGGCCTTCAGGGCGAGGCGCGCCGAGGCGTCGATCGAGGTCTTGTCCTGGTCCGGGCCCGGGGAGATCGGGTTACAGAACATCGAAAAGCGCATGTGGCGTCCTCCTGCATGTGGCGTCTCGGTTCGACTGCAAGCCGTAGCCCGGGGCGTAAGAATGCTGCGCGCTGGCGCGATCCTTCGCCGTGGCCCCGGCCGGCGAAAGCCGCCGCGATCTTCCTCGACGCTACCCAAGCTTTCCGGGCTTCGCAATAAAAAACGAACACGCGTTTTTGTTTATGGGGGTAACTTATCGCCTCAATCCGGGGTAGGTTCGCATAAAATTCTGTTATCGCTAGTTATTTAGAGAATCGCGGGGCCTTGCGACGCCTGGGCAGGCGCCCGCGGGGCGCCCGATTGCGGCCAAGAGGCGTCAATCTGGCCTTGCAATTCCGTGCAGAGAGATGTCTCTGTGCGGTCAGGGAGCCGGCTCGCCGCCTGCCGCTGCGTCTTGTGATGTCTTGAGGGCACGGCGCAGGGCGGGCGTACGGGCGTGAAAGACCTTCTGAACGACGCGGATACAGCGCAGGGACTTTCCAATGGAAGTGGTGCATGCAGGCGAGATGCAATGGTCGCACGGCATCGGCCATCGCGGCGATCGCGGCCAGGGGGCGCAATTCAAGACGCTGTTCACCGGCGCCGAGGCGTCGGCGGACAATTACTGGTTCACCCTCGTCAAGATCGCCGAATATTCCACCCCGCCCCACAAGCACAATTTCGATCAGGTGCGGGTGATGATCGAGGGCGGGTTCGGGTTCGGACCGCAGGTGCAAGAGGAAGGCACGATCGGGTACTTCCCCGAAGGCACCGCGTACGAGCAGCATTCGGTGGGCCCCAGCGTGACGCTGTTGCTGCAATGCGCCAATGTCAGCGGGGCCCGCTATCTGAGCCAGAACGAAACCCGCGACGGCATGCGGGCGATCGAAAGCGAGGGCGCGTTCGAGCGCGGCCGGTTCGTCACCGAGGTGGACGGGCAACGGGTGGAGCGGGACGCCTTCGAGGCGATCTGGGAGCACGCCACGGGCGAGCCGATCCGCTACGAGCAGCCCCGCTACGAGCGCCCGGTGATCATGGATCCCCAGAATTTCCGCTACAAGGAGGGCGTGGCGCCCGGCGTTGCGTCCAAGACCCTCGGTGTGTTCACCGAGCGGGAATTGAAGATCAGCTTCCTGCGGATCGATCCCGGCGTCACCCACGCGCTGGAGGCCGAGGGCGCGGAGCATCTGTTCTACGTGATGGCAGGATCGGGCCGGGCGGAGGAGCGCACCCTGGGCCCCGGCGCGGCGCTGCGTCTGCGCGCGGGAGAAACCGGGGCGGTCCACGCCGAGGACGGTCTAGAGATTTTGTCGATCGGGCTGCCGCGCTGACGCGGGCGGTCTTTGTGTTATCTTAAGTTTGGTTTGATGCCGAAGGAGCATGCCCATGGCCGATGATCTTGGCGGTCTGATCGATACGAGCCAGCCCGGCGCGCCAGGCGCGCGCGGTCTCTTCGATCGGGGCTTGAAATTCACCCCGCAGGGGGAGAACGGCTATGACGAAAACTGGTACCCGCTGTGCCTGTCCAGCGAGGCGCCGGTCGGGACGGCCAAGGGCTTCGACTTCCTGAACGGCCGCGTGATCGCGTTCCGTCCGACCTCGGGCGCGCCGGTTTCGGTGCTGAGCGCCTATTGCCGCCATCTCGGCGTCGATCTGTCGATCGGGCAAGTGGTGGGCGACGAGGTCCGGTGTCCCTACCACCATTGGCGCTATGACAGCACCGGCCAGTGCGTGGCCACCGCCGTGGGCGATAAGCCGCCGGGCCGGGCGAAGCTGTTCCGCTTCCCGACCGCGGAGGCGCTTGGCCTGATCTGGGTCTATAATGGCGAGACCCCGGCCTATGATGTGCCCAATTTCGGCGTGGACGAGAGCGCGCTGCATTTTCACGTCGTGCGCTCCGTCGAGGTCCCGATGGACCCCTTCATGCTGTTTTCCAACGCGATGGATCTGCAGCACCTGCGCTCCGTGCACGGGATCCAATTCTCCAGCCCGCCGGACGATTTCGAGATCACGCCCCGCACCATCTCCTATCGCCAGGTGATGACCACGCCCGGCATCGGCGTGCAGGACCAGCGCGTCACCTTGTGGGGCACGAACGGCATCACGCTGATCTCCGAGATCATGGGACGCCAGACCTACATGATGTCGGTGGGCCTTGCGGTCCGCGGGCCGATGACGCGCACCTTCAACGTCACGGCGGTGAACAAGCCCGAAGAAGGCAAGGCCGGGGACGTGCAGATGATCGACCGGCACATCCAGATGGTGGAGCAATTCGGGCTGCAGCTGAACCGCGAGGATGATCCGGTGATGCGCACCGTCAGCCCGCGGCTCGACAACCTGACCCAGGCGGACCGCAGCCTAGCCATGTACTTCAATTTCGCGCGCACCTATCCCCGCTTCGACGGCGCGACCGATATGATCCGCAACGATTATCGCCAGGCCGCCACCCCGCCCGGGCCGCAGCCGCCGCGCCTGACCTCGATCGCCTTCGAAGACATGGAGAGTTGACGCACGGCGCGCGCGCGCCCTTCGTCCCCTCGCCGTGCGTCGGGCGCAAGTGTGAACGACGCTGCAGTCGCGCGCCAGGGCCCCAGGGTTTCCCCTGGGGCCCTGGCCATTCGCATTGATGCTGGCGGTCAGTACTGGTCGGCGAGGGCGCGCGCGGCTGCGGTAGCGGCGTTGACGTCGGAGGCGCTGCCCATGTCCTCGTCCGTCGTGCGCCCGGCGCCGGGGCCGGCGCCGAGGTCGGCGCCCGTGGTGGGATTGGCGCCGGCATCGGAAGCGAGGCGGCGCTTCATCTGCTGGATCACGGCTTCATCATCGCTGTCCAGCGTGACCGAGGCCTTGCCGTCGCCGCTGTCAGTGGGCAGGGCGGTCGTCAGATCGTCGACGCGCTGCCACTGCTCGCCGGTGTTCCATGGCCCCTCCATGTCGCCCTCGCCTTGCGAGGTGTTGACATACATGTCGGCGAACGGAGCGATCCCCGGCAGTTTGCCCGTCGGGAAATTGTCGGCGATCGTGTAGAGCGCCTTCTCGAAGCTCTTCTGGTGGGCGATCTCCCGCGTCATGAGGAAACCGAGCGCTTCCTTGACGCCGGGATCGTCGGTGATGTTGATCAGCCGCTCATAGACGATCTTGGCGCGGCTTTCGGCGGCGATGTTGGAGCGCAGATCCACGGCGGGATCGCCGCGGCTATCGATATAGGCCGCCGTCCACGGAACGCCGGAGGAATTCGTCAGCGCCGGGCCCCCGCCATAGAGCAGGGCCTGGGTGTGGCTGTTGCCCCCGGCATTGATGGCGCGGTAGAGCTCGGCCTCCTCCATATTGGCCTCGGCGACTTGGCCCTTGATCCCGCGGTTCAGCATGGCGACGATCGAGCCGATCACTTCCAAATGGCTGAGCTCCTCCGTCGCGATATCGAGCAGCATGTCCTTGCGGCCCGGATCCTCCTCGGCCAAGCCTTGGGTGAAATAGCGCATCGCGGCGGCGAGTTCACCGTCGGGGCCGCCGAATTGCTCAAGCATCAGAGACGCAAGCGCTGGATTCGGTTCCGCCACGCGGACAGTATATTGCAGGCGCTTATTATGAGCGAACATCAGGACTCTCCACAGTGATGCTCTGAGAACCAAAGCCGCCGGGATCAGTTGCCCCCAAACCGCTTGATTATGATCAAGTCGCCGCCTTGGCGCACCGGCGGGCAGCATCAGGGGAACCTTGGCCGGTCGAGATGGTTGGGTGTCCGCGCCGGTAGCCAGGCGCCCTATCGCGAGGATTCCTGGCGTGCGCGGAGGACGATGATGCACCTTGCCAGCCAGACCGCGTTGGACGCCGATCCCTTGGACACGCAAGCCGAGCAGGGCTTGAGCACCCGCCTCATCAAGCGCGCGGGCTATCTGGTGCGCGAAGGGGATGCCAGCGAATATTGTCTGATCCTGATCGAAGGGCTGGCGCTGCGGAACAAACTCGTCGCCCGCGGCGAGCGCCAGATCCTCGGCCTGTGCGTGCCGGGGGATATCATCGGCCTCGAAATGCTCGTTTTCGACGCCGCCGATCATACGGTGCAGGCGGTCACGCCGTGCTCCGTCGCCGCCGTCCACCGCGACCAGATCCGCCGCGAGGCGCGCGGAAACGCCGATGTGGCGGCCGAGCTTATGGCGCGCGCGCTGGTCGAGACCTCGATCGCGCGGGAATGGCAGGCCAATATCGGGCGCAGGACGTCGGTGATGCGCTCGGCGCATCTCATCTGCGAATTACGGTACCGGTTGATGGAGGGCGAGCCCACGGACGGGGAGGAATTCACCTTGCCCCTAAGTCAGGTCGACATGGCCGATGCGCTGGGGCTGACGGCCGTACATGTCAACCGTGTGCTGCGGGACCTGGAGGAGGGCGGGGTGATCGTGCGCAGCAAGCGCGCCTTCGTGATCCCCAATTGGCAGAAGCTGCGCCGCGTCGCGGACTTCAATCCCCGCTATCTCTATCGCGACCGCGCCAAGTCCATGGACGCGCTGGACCTGTTCGCCATCCGCCACACGCGCCATAAAGCGCTCAAAGAAGACGCGCCGTCCAACACCTTGGCCTTCGCTTAAAAGTTTGGCGTGTCTGGTCAGGGCGGAGCCTGCTGCACGCCCGGGCTGGTGAGGCGCGCAAACGCCTGATCGCTTCGGCTGACTTTGCCGTTTAGGCGGTTTGCGCGGCGCCGGGGACGGCCTCGTTGATCTGGGTAAGCAGCCGGAGAAGCTCCACCTCGGAGGGGTCGTACGGGGCGCCGCAGGGCTCGAAGATGTCGTGGAACCAGCGGTCTTTCAGCCCGTCGAGTTGGGGGTTGGCCCAATACGTCCAGGGCAGGTGGGTCTGCGTCTTGCCGCGCACGAGGCCCCAGCAGAACACGCCCACGCCGAGCGACTTGGCCTGCGGCAGGATGGCTTCGAACGTGCTTCCGGCGGGGCGGGCCATGAATTCGGTGCACAGGATCGGGCGGCCATAGGCCTTGAGCCATTTGACTCGCTGCACGAAATCTTCGGCCACGCCGTAATTGTGGAACGTGATGATGTCGGAGTTCGCGGTCTGGGCGCGCTGGATCGGGCTCAGCAGATCGGGCGCCGACCAATCGCCCAGCCAGATGCCGCTGGTGAGCGGTTGCGCGGGCGACAGGCTGCGCGCCCAGCCGAAGGCGGCGACCATCAGAGGCACCACGAGCGCGGCCTTTTCCGCCAAGTCCTGCGGCGCGCACACGGCCACTTCGGGGCCGTTGTCCGGCTCGTTCCAGATGTCCCAGGCGAGCACGCGGGGATCGCTTCCGAAGCGCCCGATCACGGCCTTCACATAATCCTCGAGGCGGCCATGCTGGGAGGCGTCGGCGAGCGCTGCCGCGCCGGGAGACTGGACCCAGCCGGAATTGTGCACCCCGTCCCGCGGGATGGGCTGGGGGCCGAGGGTGGGCTGGGGATGCCAGCAGGAATCGAACAGCACGAGCATGGCGCGCAGGCCGCGCGAGGCGCTTACCGCCAGCACCTGGTCTACCCGGTCAAGGAAGCGCGGCCCGTCGGCGGCCCATAACAGGTCATGGAGATAGATGCGGATCGCGTTCATCCCGACCGATCGGGCGAGGTCCAACTCGCGCTCGATCGTCGGCAGGTCGAACGTCTCCGACTGCCACATCTCGAGTTGGTTGATCGCGGTCGAGGGCGTGAAGTTGCACCCGACCAGCCAGGGCTGCGCCGCAAACCAAAGGTGCGCCCGCTCCGCCGTCCACAATTCCATCAGACCCCCGCCTGTCACATGCCGCCCAAGCCCGCACCGTGCGGGGGTTCGGCCCGTCGAAAGCCTTGGCGGTGGGGAGGAGGGAGGGCTTGGGCGCCGGCCGAAGCCGCTGTCTGGTGCTAAGCCGCGCGCACGGCCTGCCGCGAAACGGTCAGGTTAGACAACAACGACATATGCCCCCCACTCGACCGCCCCCAGTCAACGCCCAAGGGGGTCGCGCCGCCCGCCTATCGTTCCACCCCACACTACCAAAGGCAGGAGCGTAAAAGCCGTTCAAGGCGGGCGCAAGGCGCGCGCGCCGGCGCGCTGTGAAGCGTCTCAAAGAAGTCACGCGCGACGCTCACGCTGACGCTTGCGCGCCGTTCAGGCGGCCGCCCGCGGCGCGCGCGGCGAACGCCGCGATCGCCTCGTCCAGCGAGGGCAGCGCGGCGCCGCGCTTTGTGCCGAGGCCGGAAAAGCGCGGGCGCGGCGCGCGCCACGCCATCCGTGTCGGGTCCACGGTCTCGATCCGGCCCGGATCGGCCCCGCACGCTAGGCACACCCGGCGCGCGAACATGTCCCAGCCCAGCGCCTCGCCATTGGTTAAATGCCAGACACCGTCGGCGCCGTCGATCAGCAGGTCGAGCACAGCGTCGGCCAGGTGGGGAACATAGGTCGGCGAGACGATCACTCCGCACGTCGTGACCGTCTCCCCCGCGCGCAGGCGATGGAGCACGTCCATCGCAAAGCTATGCGCGGAGCCTTCCCAGAAAAAAGCCGCCGTGCGCGCCACGAGGTGGCGCCCGCCGGTGGCGAGGATCGCGGCCTCGCCGCGCGTCTTGCTGCGGCCATAGACATTGATCGGGTTCGGCGCGTCCGCCTCGGTATAGGCTGTGTGGGAGAGGCCGTCGAAGACGAGGTCGCTCGAGAAGTACGCGCTCGCCAGATCGTGGGCGGTGCAGATCTCCGCGACAAGGCCGGCGCCCGTCGCATTGGCGGCCATGCAGGCCTCGGGCTCGTCCTCGGCGTCGTCCACGCGCACCCATCCGCTCGCATTGATGACGACCCAGGGGCGGTGGCGCGCGAGCGCGGCCTCGATCGAGGCCGCGTCGGTGACGTCGATCTCCCCGCGCGCGAGGGCGACGCACGGAAGCCCGCGCCAGGCGCACGCCAGCGCGAGCGCCCGCGCCAAGGTCCCGTGCCGGCCGATGATCAGGATCGGTCTTTGTGCGGAGGAAAACGCCACGGGCTTCATGCGCAGATGCTCGGCCATGCGGGCCGGGCGGGGCTGGACCGGCGCGGCGTGGCGGGAGGCGCTGCGCCACCAGCCCGGCGCCCGCGCGATGGCGTCCGTCTCGCGCGCCAAAGGCCCGTGCCGCAGCGCGCGCACATGGCCCGCCAAGGCGGTCGCCCGCGGAAGCCCGCTTGAGACGTCGAACGCGCCGGGCTCGTAGCGGCCGGGCCGCGTCAGGAGCGTGTTCCAGCCCTGACTCCCGAAAATCGACCAGGCGGTCACGGCGCGGATGTCGACGCCGCGCTCGCGCAGGGCGCCGGCCGTGTCCCAGGCCTCGGTAAGCCAGCGCAATTGCTCGTCACGGGTGGAGCCGTTGTGGACCTCTGTGATGGCGATCGGAAGCTTGTAGCGCGCAAAGGCCTCTGTCACCGCCAAAGTCAGCCCGTCCGGGGCGGGATCGAGCACGCGGACGGCCTCGATATCGGCGAAGCGTCGCGTCGCGCTCCCGCCCGCCAGCGCATCGGGATAACGCCGCAGCCGGTGATCGAGGAAGCGGTCGCTTGTCAGGTAATGGTTGATGCCGATGATGTCTGGCGGGCACGGGTCGTCCGCGATCGCGCGCACACGGTCGCCCAGACCAAAGTCTTTCAGCCGCGTCCAGAAGGGGTGCTGCGGCGTGACGTGGCCGCACAAGAGATCCCAGGTCATCCAGCGGCGCTGATTGTCGAACGCGGCCTGGTCGCGCACGATCGCGGTGGAGTACGTGCGCCCCAGATCTTCGGTCTGGATCAGGCGGGCGCCGGGGATCTCCGCGCGGATTGTCCGCATCGACAGCCGGATCGCATCGACCTGATTCAGCAGGGCGAGCCAGAACGCCGCTTCGCTGCGTTTGTGGGGATACCAGTGCCCGTACAGCGCGGAAAACCGCGCCGTCGTCAGCGGCTCGTTGACCGGGGTCCAGTCGGCGACCCAGGGGTAGCGCCGGGCGACCGCCTCGGCATGGGCTGCAAGCCCCTGCGCGAAACCGTCCTCGATCAGGCTCGTATACGCGGGCCCGCCGCCATGGTGGATCAAGCCCACGATCGGGCGAAGGCCGATCCTCTGCAAACCCGCGAGGCGGCGATCGGGCTGACTCCAGTCAATCGAGCCATCCGGCCCCGGAGCGGCCTTTTCCCACAGCACCGCCGTTCGAAACGCGTCGAGCCCGAGCGAGGCGAGTACTTCGATGTCTCCCGCGCGCCGGTCGTGCCCGGTCAGGTCGAGTTGGTCGCAATAGGCGCCGCCCACGCGCGCCATGGTGCATTCCGCACCGCCCCACATCTCGAGCATCAGACACGTCCTTGCCAAGAAGGCCAGCCTGCGCAACGCAAGAGCCGTCGAAAAGTCGCCGCCGCAAATGGGCGAACAGCCCAACAAATATCATGAAAAATCGTGGGCGTGACTTCAGCGGCGGGTGGGAACCGCCGGGTGAACCATTGGTTAGGTTCGCAGCGTCCCTGAATCGTGCGCTCCGAACGTGTGCGCGCATCGCCTAGCCTGAGAGATCCATTTGTGGCCAATGCGTCCGCACCCGACCAACTCCTCCTGTGTTTCAGCCATCTGCGCTGGGACTTTGTGATCCAGAGACCGCAGCATTTGATGCGGCGGTTCGCACGCGACAGGCGTGTCGTGTTCTGGGAGGAGGCGGTGGTCTCGGACAGCACGGCCGAGCCGCTTCTCATGGTCCGGCAATGTCCGCGCACGGGGGTGAGCGTCGCTACGCCGTCCTTGCCGGCGGGGCTTACGGGGGCTCAACAGGAGAACACCCAGCGTCGCCTGCTCGACGACTTCCTGCGCGGGCATCAGGGCGGGCTCGTATGCTGGTATTACACGCCCATGATGCTGCCTTTCTCGGTGCAGTTGCGCCCGGACTGCATCGTCTATGATTGCATGGACGAACTCAGCGGCTTCAAAGGAGCGCCGCCGGAAATGGCCGCGCGCGAAGCAGACTTGATCCGCCGCGCAGACCTCCTCTTCACCGGCGGTTACAGCCTCTACGAGGCCAAGCGCGATCTGCATCCCGCGATCTATCCCTTCCCCTCCAGCGTCGACACCGCCCATTTCGCGACAGCGCGCCTGCCTGGGCCGGAGCCGGAGAGCGCGGTCTCTCTGCCGCGCCCGCGTCTGGGCTTTTACGGTGTGATCGACGAGCGGATGGACCTCGATCTGATCGCGGCGCTGGCCGATGCGCGTCCCGACTGGTCGATCATTCTGGTCGGCCCCGTGGTCAAGATCGATCCGTCTGATTTGCCCGCCCGCCCCAATCTCCATTATCCCGGGGGGTGCGCGTATGAGAGTCTTCCAGACCATCTGCGCAGCTGGGATGTCGCGTTGATGCCGTTCGCCATCAACGCCGCCACGCGCTTCATCAGCCCCACCAAGACGCCGGAATATCTTGCCGCCGGCAAGCCCGTCGTCTCGACCCCGATCACCGACGTCGTGCGTCATTATGGGCATCTCCAGGCGGTGCGCATCGCCGACGGGGCGGAGGATTTCGTCGCCGGGTGCGAGGCCGCGCTGGCCCTTTCCCGCCGCAGGGAATGGCGCGGCCCGGTCGATGCGCTGTTGAGCGCGATGTCGTGGGACCGCACCCAGGCGCAAATGGCCAAGCGGATCGACGCGGTGATCGCGGAAAGTCAGGGCCCGCAGCCGATCGTGTCGCCCGGTCGCTGGCCCGCTGAGGCGGCGAGACAGTACGATGTCATGGTCGTGGGCGCGGGCTTCGCCGGCGCGGTAATGGCCGAGCGGCTCGCGGCGGACGGGCGCAAGCGCGTCCTGGTGGTCGATCGCCGTCCCCATGTCGGGGGCAACGCCTATGACCGCCTCGACGCGGCCGGCATCCTGATCCATCAGTACGGCCCGCACATCTTCCACACCAACGCGCAGGACGTGGTCTCCTATCTGTCGCGGTTCACCGAGTGGCGCCCTTATGAGCACCGTGTGCTTGCGGAGGTGAACGGGCGCCTCGTGCCGATCCCGATAAACCGGACGACGCTGAACCTTTTGTTTGACATCGATCTTGCCGACGATCAGGCGGCGGCCGCATTCCTTGCGTCCCGCGCCGAGCCGGTAGAGGTGATCAAAACGTCCGAGGACGTCGTCATCGCCGCCATAGGGCGCGAACTCTACGAGACGTTCTTCCGCGGCTATACCCGCAAACAATGGGGCATGGACCCTTCCGAACTCGACCGCTCCGTCACCGCGCGCGTCCCCACCCGCACCAACACCGATGACCGTTACTTCACCGACACCTTCCAGGCGATGCCGCGCGAGGGCTATACCCGCCTGTTCGAGCGCATGCTCGACCATCCGCGCATAGAGTTGTTGTTAGGCGTCGATTACCACGAGGCGCGCGAGGCCTACGCGCATGACCATCTTGTCTTCACCGGCCCGATCGATGCGTATTTCGATCACCGCTATGGCAAGCTGCCGTACCGCTCGCTGCGGTTCGAACACGAGACGCTGGCGTGCGCGTGGGCCCAGCCTGTGGCGGTGATTAACTATCCGAGCGAGTCTGCGCCGCACACGCGAATCACCGAGTACAAACACCTGACCGGCCAGCAACACCCCCACACCAGCATCACCCGCGAATATCCGAGCGCCGAGGGCGACCCCTATTATCCGATCCCGAGGCCGGAGAACCAGAAATTGTACAAACGCTACGAGGCGCTTGCCTTGATGGAGCGCAACGTGACCTTCGTCGGGCGCCTCGCCACGTACCGCTATTACAACATGGACCAGGTCGTCGCCCAGGCCCTGGCCACCTATCGCAAACGCTTCGCCGAACCCCAAGCCCAGACCCGTCCGCTGACCGTCGCCTCTCCCGCGGCAGGCGCCGTGCAAAGCGCTCCTCCCACTCTGGTGCGGCGCACCGCCTCCGCGTAATGTCTCGGCGCGAGGCTGGGTTTGTTAGGCCCGAGTGTAGACTTGGGCGCCGCCCTGCGTTCAGGGCAAGTCAGGCGCGGCGAGCGCGGCGAGGCTTGCGGCTAGCTCGGCGTTGCGGAACGGCTTGGTGAGCCGCGGCAAGTCGGAGGGGAGCCCGTCCGTCTCGGCATAGCCGGAAACGACGAGCACCTGGAGCTTCGGCCACCTCCTGCGCAACAGCTGCGCGAGTTCGGCGCCGTTCATGCCAGGCATGAGATGATCGGTGACGAGCAGCGCAGGCTTGAAGCCGTCGTCGACAAGGCGCAGCGCATCCTCCGCACAGGCGGATTCCACGACGCTGTACCCCATCTCGGTCAGCATGTCGGCCGTGCTCATCCGAACCAGCGCTTCGTCATCGACAAGCAATGCGGTTCCGAGCGGCGCGTTAGGCGCGCTGACTTCGGACGCCGCCTCGGCCTGCTCCGTCCCCGCCGTGCTGCGCGGCAGCCAGAGTTCGACATTGGTGCCCACGCCCTTGCGGCTCTGGATCGTCAAGTCTCCGCCCAATTGCTGGGCGAGCCCGTGCACCATCGACAGGCCAAGGCCCGTGCCCTTGCCGACGCCCTTGGTCGAGAAGAAGGGCTCCACCGCCCGCGCCAGCGTCGCCTCGTCCATGCCGAGCCCGGTATCGGCGACGGAGAGGCGAATATAATCGCCGTCTTTGACCCTCGCGCGGCGCCCGCCCTGGACCCGCTCCGCGGTGGCGGAGATGCGCAGCGTCCCCCCGTCCGGCATGGCGTCGCGCGCGTTTACGCCGAGGTTCAAAAGCGCCATCTCGAGCTGGTTCAGATCGGCCTGTGCGGGGGGCAGATCTTCAGCGACCTCCACAACGACCCGGATCTGCGGGCCTGCCGTGCTGGCGATCAGATCGGCCATTCCGGTCACCATCTTGGCGACATTGACGGCGGTCGCCTGGAGCGGCTGGCGCCGCGCGAAGGCGAGGAGGCGCTGGACCAAAGTCTTCGCCTTGTCCGCCGATTGCAGCGCGGCCGAGATCAGGCGCTGCTCGCGCTCCCCGCCGACTTTGCCGCGTTGAAGCATGTCCAGCGAGCCGACGATCGGGGTGAGGAGGTTGTTGAAGTCGTGGGCCACCCCGCCGGTGAGACTGCCGATGGCCTCCATCTTCTGACTTTGCCGCAGCGCCTCTTCGGCCTCCCGCAGGCGGCTTTGTTCCTGCAGCCGGTCCGTCACGTCCGAAACGAATTGATAGGCGCCGATCGCCTCGCCCTTGGCGTCGCGCAGCGTCCGGAAGCGCATCTCGTATTGACGCCCGGCGGGGGCGTAATCTCCGAACGTGTCGACCACCACGAATTCCTCACCCGCTAGCGCGCGCGACCACACCGCCTCGACCTTGGCCCGATCGCCCGGCCGGTGCTTCAGGGCCTCCAGCATGTTGTCTCCGACCCGCGGGCGGGGAACGCCGAAAATGCGCGCGAACTCCGCCGCCGCCGATTGGTTGACGGCGAGCCAGTTGAAGTTTCGGTCTGCGACTTGAACCAAGATGTCGGTCCCGTCGATGACGTCGGCGAGCAGCCGGCGCTCGGCGAGCGTCTCGGCGACGCGGTGCTCCAATGTCTCGTTCAGCTCCCGCAGCCTTGCTTCGCTTTCGCGCAGCTCCGCCTCCGCGCGCAGGCGCTCCATCGCGGTTCCGGTCCGCCCGGCGACCTCCTTGATCAGGGCGTGTTCGTCTTCGGTCCAGCCGCGCGCCTGCGCATAATTGACGTAGAGCACCGCGCGCAAGCGATCGCGCTCGACCACCGATACGTTGATCAAGGACCGCGCGCCGCTGCGCTCCAGCGCGTCGGCCGCCGCAACGGTTCTCCCATCGAGGCGCACGTCCGCGATCGAAATGAATTCACCGCGCTTCAGGCTGTCGACCAGAGATCCGAAAGAGCGAAGCTGCAACACGCCCGCCCGGGACTGGAAGCCGGGGGCGGTCCAATCCCGGTCGAAGCGCACGGTTTCGGCCTCGTGGTCGATGGCGCCGTAGCCTACCCGGCTGACATCCAAGGTCCGGCCGAGGATCTCGCTTGCAGCGAAGGCGAGGTCCTCGGGCGTTTCGGCGGCGCGGATCGCATCGCTCAGCGCGACGAGCGCGAGCCGCCGCTGTTCGGCCTGTTTGCGCTGGGTGACGTCAATGGCGGTGCCGGCGACGCGCAAACAGCGGCCCGCTTCGTCGAACAGGCCGCGCCCCTTGGCCGCGACCCAGCGCAGGATTCCGTCTTCCTTGCCGAGCGTGCGATATTCGACATCGTAAAGGGCGCGGCGCGCGGGGTCGGCGGCCGCGGCGTAGGCCGCGCTGGTCGCCTCGCGATCGTCGGGATGGAGGCCGTCATAGAAGTCCTGCATGGTCACCGGAGCATCCGGAGAAATGCCGAACATCGCCTTGGTGCGCGCAGGCCAGATCAGCGCGTCCTGGCGGACGTCGACGTCCCAGAAGCCGATCTCGGCATTGTCGACGGCGAGGCGCAGGCGCTCCTCGCTGTCGCGCAGCGCGGCCACGGCGGCGACGCGCTCGACATGGGCCCACGAGCGCGCGGTCACCTCGCGCAGCAGGCTCAGTTCGGCTTCGGTCCAGGCCCGCGGCGCGCGATCGTGGATCGCCATAAGCGCGATCAAGCGGCCTTCTTTCACGAGCGGCATGCAAACGGTGGCGGCGATCCCGATGTTCTGGAAAGTCGCGGCCTCGTCCGGCGCGAGCTCCACGAGATTGTCGTTCACGACGAGCGGCAGGCCCGCGGTCAGCCTTTCCACCGCGAGCTTGCCGAACGCGGCGAGGCTATAGCGCCCGACGATGCTTTTCGCCCCGGGCGCGGCCCAGTCGCCGCGAATGGTGAAGCCGTCCTCGTCCTCGTCCATGTCGGCGTAGGCGCACACGGAAAGGTTCAGATGCTCGCCGAGCAGGCGGGTAGTCGCTGCAAGCACCGCGTCGGCGCTCGCGAGCGGGGCCGTTTGCGCGCTGAGTTGGTCGAGGAAGGTGAGGCGCGCCTCGCTCGCGCGCAGCGCCGCCTCGGCGCCGGCCCGTTCAAGGGAATCCCACGTGCGCTCGGCGACCGTTTCGATTAGAGCGACCTCGTCGTCTGTCCACGCGCGTGGGTGGCTCTGATGCACATTCAAATTGGCGATAAAGCGCCCGTCCTTCACCAGCGGCACGCTCACCAAAGCGCGGACGCCAATGGCGTCTAGCGCGGCGAGGCTTTTATCCGTGGAGCCATGCTGGCGCACGTCGTCCACGCGCAGCGTCAACCCCGCCCGGAGCGGGTCCAACAAAAGGGCCCCGTAATCGGATACACGCAGCCGCTCGGGAAGGTGCAGCATGGTTGCGTCGGTCCAACCGCCCGCGGCGGAGGCGGTGTCGTTGGCCTCGTCGATGTCGGCATACACCACCCGCGAGGCCTTCAGGCGCTCGCCCAGCGCGCGCGCCGTAACGGCCACGATCTCCATCGGGTCGCCAAGCCGGCGCACCGTGTCGCCAAGGTCGAGGAGGAAGCGCTGCTGCTCCTCGCTGCGGCGTAGCGCGGCGTTTGCGCGATAGAATTCGGTTGTCTCATAGCCGCCGACAAAGAGGCCAGTCACCGCGCCGGTTTCGTCGCGGATCGGTTCAAGCGCGAAATCGAGATATTGGGCGTCCGTGCGGCCGTGAAGGCGAAACTCCATGCCGCGCATGACGACGCCCGCGCCGGTGCGGAACGCCCTCTCGAACGCCTCAAAGAAGCCCTGTCCCTCGATGTCGGCGAACACGTCCCGGAAAGGACGCCCGATGAAGTCGGTCCGCTCCGAAATCGACACGTAGGCGTCATTGACATAAGTGTAGACAAGGTCCGGGCCGGAGAGCATCGCCGCGAAGCCGGGCATCTGGCGAAGCATCCGGCGTTGCCGCTCCTGCTTCACGGTCAGGCGCCGCTCGGCGTCCACCTTGTCTGTGGCGTCGAACGCCGTGACAAAGACGCCGGCGACCGCGCCGCGATCGTCGTGCACGGGCGCAAAGCTGTAGGCCCAATAAGTGTCCTGAAGCCGCCCGTTAGATTGCAGCCGGAGGGGCTGGAGCTCGGTTGAAAAGCCGCGCCCGGTCTTCAGCACCGAAGCGAGCTGGGGCCCGAGCACGTCTGAGATCTCGGCCCACACCTCGCGCAGCGGCCGGCCCAGCGCCCAGGGGTGGCGCTCGGAGAGGACCGGCGCATAGGCGTCGTTGTAGAGGACGTGCAGGTCGGAGCCCCAATATACCGCGCTGACGATCGGGGTGTTGACGCAGAGCTGCACCGCCGTGCGGAGCGCCTCCGGCCAAGCCTTAGACGGACCCAGCGGCGTACCCGCCCAGTCCCGCTTTCGGATCAGCGCGCCCATCTCCCCGCCGCCGACCGGGAAGGAGGCGGGGCCGTGGGCTGAAACAACTGCCAAACGCCATCCTCTTAGTTGCCGCCCATTCCGGCGGTTTAATCAAACGCCCACCGCGCACAACCCGCCATGCGCCCCAGCTGGATCAAGCCGCGAAGGAGCGCCGCCGCTGCGTTCTGGCGCCGCCAGAGGGACTCGAACCCCCGACCTCCTGATTACAAATCAGATGCTCTACCAGCTGAGCTATGGCGGCGTTTCGCGCAGGCATAAGGGCCTTGGGGGCCCGGGGCAAACGTCGGGCGCGTGAAATCTCTCCCCGGCGCGCCGCGATCGCGTCATAGTCCCCCGCTAGGCGGGCGATCAGGTTGGACCGGTCCAGCGGGCGAAAACGGGCGCGGGCGGGGGAGCGGGGCGATGGACGGGGCGGGCGCGGTCGGGGCAGGCGGGCATCTCCAGGAGCGGCTGTTCCAGCCGGGTCCCAAACGCATTCTCGCGCTCGACGGGGGCGGCATTCGCGGCGTGCTCACCGCGGGCATCCTCGCGGCGGTGGAGAAGCGGTTGGCGGCGCGCAGCGGGCGGGGCGCCGATTTCCGCCTGTGCGAGTATTTCGACCTGATCGGGGGCACCTCGACTGGGGCTATCGTCGCGGCCGCGCTGGCGATGGGCAAATCGACCGCCGAGATCGCCGCGCTCTATCAGCGCCTCGCCCCGGAAGTGTTCAGCCCCAAGGGGCGCAACGCCGGCATCCGCAAGCCCCGGTTCGACGCGCGCCGCCTCGACGAGGTGCTGGCGCGCGAATTGGGGGACCATACGCTGGGCTCGACGGCGCTGCGCACGGGCTTCGCCGTGTTCGCCAAGCGCATCGACACGGGCTCGGCCTGGACGCTCACCAACAACCCCCACACCCATTATTGGCACGGGCCGGACGGGGCCTTCCCGAACAAGCATTTCCTGGTCCGCAAGCTGGTGCAGGCGAGCGCGGCCGCGCCGACCTTCTTCCAGGAATGCAAGATCCGGCTGGTGCAGGAGGGCGAGGACCTGGCGGACGGCGTCCTGGCGGAGGGCGATTTCATCGACGGCGCGATCGCCGGCCTCAACAATCCAAGCCTGCAATTGCTCAAAGTGGCGACCATCAACGGCTACAAGTTCAATTGGCGCACGGGCGCGGACCAGCTGATGATGCTGTCGGTCGGCACCGGCTATTGGCGCCCGCGCCTGGACGCGGCGGCGCTTGAATCGATGGCGTTCGACGACCTGGCCCCCACCGCGGCGCGCGCGATCGAGGCGCTGAAGAGCATGATCCACGACACGAGCCTGCAGGCGGTGGCGGTGTTGCAGGCGCTGTCCGACGCGCCCCGCCCCTGGCGCATCAATAGCGAGATCGGCGAGATGCGCGATTGCATGCTGCCCAAGGAGGCGCTGCTGCACTTCCAGCGCATGGATGCGCGCCTGGAGGCGGGCGATCTCGCCAAGCTCGGCCTCGCATACGAGGCGGTGGAGCTGCGCCTGATGCGGGAGCTCGCGTCCGACGACGCCGCCACGCTCGCGCGGCTGCACGAGATCGGGCTGAGGGTGGGGGAGAGCTATTTCGAGGACGACGACGGCTCGGCGCGCAATTGGGAGCGGGAGATCCTGCCGCCGCGCTTCGACCCGTGGGCCGTCCACGCCCGCCCTGCGCCGACGCCGGCGCCGGCGTCGCGCACGTCGAAGCTCGCCACGTTGGGGCAAGCGCTGTCCGTCTTGCGGCGTCGATAGGGGCTTCAAGGTGCGAGAAGGGCGGTGGCCCGGCCTGTCGCGCTATGGTTAAGGTGGCCCGCTATACCGGCCGTAAGTGTGCGGGCTCGGCGAAACGCCGGAAGGGGATGGATGATGGGGTTCTGGGAAAAGCTGTTCCGCGGCCTGTTCGGCGGCGGCAAGAAAACGGCGTCCAAGCAGGGAGCTCCCGCTTCGACTCCGGCGGCGCCCGCCGCCCCCTCCGCCCCCGCGGCGCCGCTTCCCTCGACGCCGCAAGCGCCCGCCCCCGCCGCCGCAAGCCCCGCGGGACCGGCCTTGCCGTCCTGGACGCTGGCCGATCTCAAGGCCTCCGACGCCGCGCCTTTGACCCGCGAGCAGATCGTGGAGGCCGCCGCGCGCCTCGACGTGGAGGTGGCGGCGGTCCAGGCCGTGGTGCAGGTGGAGAGCGCAGGCCGCGGCTTCGCCGAGGACGGGCGCCCGCTGATCCTGTTCGAGCCGACGCTGTTCTCCAAGCGCACCGGCGGGCGCTTCGACGCCGCCAACCCCGCCGTTTCCCAGGCGAGCGTGAAGGCCGGGGCGCTGGGCAAGACCCAGGCGGAGCGCTGGGCCAAATTGGAGGAGGCCTATGGCCTGGACGCGCAGGCCGCGCTCGAGGCCACCAGCTGGGGCCTGTTCCAGATCGCGGGCGCAGACTACGCCGCGGCGGGCTTTGCGGACGTGTTCGCCCTGGCGGAGGCGGTCTCGGATTCCGAGAAGCGCCAGCTCGAGGCGTTCGAGGCCTTCATCCGCACCAAGGAATTGGCCGACGAATTGCGCGCCCGCGATTGGGAGGGCTTCGCGCGCGTGTTCAACGGGGCCTCGGGCGCGGAGAAGTACGGCCGCTTCCTGCAGGAGGCGTATGTGAAGGCCAAGGCGGCAGGCGCGGAGGGCAAGCCGTTTCTGGAAACCCTCGCGGCCAAGGATGCGAGCCCGTTGAACGCCGCTCAGATTTCGGAAGCCGCGAGCCGCATGGGCGTGGAAGCGGCGGCGCTGCGCGCGGTGCTGAAGGTGGAAAGCAAAGGCTCGGGCTTCGGGGCGGACGGACGGCCCATCATCCTCTATGAGCCCCACATCTTCTCACGCCTGACCAGCCGGAAATACGACGCGACCCACCCGACGATCTCCTACAAGTCCTGGAAGGAACGCCCCTATCCCAAGACCCAGGCGGAGCGGTACGCGCAGCTGGGAGAGGCTTATGCGCTCGATCCCGAGGCCGCCCTCGGCGCCGCGAGCTGGGGGCTGTTCCAGATCATGGGGAGCAATTACGCCCAGTGCGGCTTCACCTCGGCCTCCGCTTTCGTCGCCGACATGGCGCACTCCGAGCCGCGCATGCTGCTGGCGTTCGAGAAATTCTGCCGCACGAACAACATCCTGGACGAGCTGCAGCGGAAGGACTGGACCGGCTTCGCGCGCGTCTATAACGGCCCCGGCCAGGTCGATCTTTACGGCCGGCTTCTGAGCGAGGCCTATTCCAAAGCCGTCGCCGCCGCCTAGACCGTTTCCCGAAAAGGGGGCGGGGCGGGGCGCTTGCGCGCGTGGCGCGCTCGCGCCACACCATCGGCCGTTCCGGAAACAATCCATGGCCCGCTTCCTCATCACCTCCGCCCTGCCGTACATCAACGGCGTCAAGCACCTCGGCAACCTCGCCGGCTCCCAGCTTCCGGCGGACGTGCACGCCCGCTTCCGCCGCATGCAGGGCCATGACGTGCTGTTCCTGTGCGCCACCGACGAACACGGCACTCCGGCCGAGCTCGCCGCCGCCGAAGCCGGCCAGCCTGTCAGCGTCTATTGCGCCGAGCAGCACGAGATCCAGAAAAAGACGGGCGAGGGTTTTTCGCTCTCCTTCGATTGGTTCGGGCGCAGCTCGAACCCCGCCAATCACCGTCTCACCCAGCATTTCTGCGAACGCCTGGAGGCGGCGGGCCTGATCGAGGAGCGGATCACCCAGCAGATCTACTCCCCCGAAGACGGCCGCTTCCTGCCCGATCGCTATGTCGAGGGGGAGTGCCCGGTGTGCGGCTTCGAGCGCGCGCGCGGGGACCAGTGCGACAATTGCGGGACGCTGCTCGATCCCGTGCGCCTGATCCGCCCGCGGTCGAAAATCTCGGGCTCGACCGCCCTTGAAGTGCGCGAGACCGCCCACCTATTCCTGCTGCAGGCCAAGATGCAGGACACGATCCGCGCCTGGGTGGACGAAGCCGCCGCCTGGCCCCACCTCGCCCGCTCGATCGCCTATAAATGGCTGGACGAGGGCCTGATCGACCGCGCCATCACCCGCGACCTCTCCTGGGGCGTGCAGGTGACGAAGGACGGCGCGCCGCGCCCGGGCTTCGAGGACAAGGTGTTCTATGTCTGGTTCGACGCGCCGATCGAATACATCGCCTGCGCGGCGGAATGGGCGGAAGCCACGGGGCAGGGCGAGGACGCCTGGCGGCGCTGGTGGCGCACCGATTCCGGGGCGGGGGAAGTGACCTACGTGCAATTCATGGGCAAGGACAATGTCGCCTTCCACACCGTGAGCTTTCCGGCGACCCTGATCGGCTCGGGCGAGCCCTGGAAGCTCGTGGACCGGCTGAAAGCCTTCAATTGGGTGACGTGGTACGGGGGCAAATTCTCCACCAGCGAGCGCCGCGGCATCTTCATGGACCAGGCGCTCGAGCTGCTGCCGGGCGATTATTGGCGCTGGGCGCTGATGGCCAACGCACCCGAAAGCAGCGACGCGGCCTTTACGCTCGAGCAATTCCAGCAGGTGGTGAACGCCGATCTGGCCAACGTCTTCGGCAATTTCGTGAACCGCATCATGAAGTTCTGCCAGGCCCGTTTCGACGGGAAAACGCCCGCGGGCGGGGCGTTCGGGCCGGCGGAGGAAAAGCTTGCGGCCGAGATCGACGCGCGCCTGGCGCGGCTGACCGCCCTGCACGAGGAGATGGAGTTCCGCAAGGCCGCGGCTGAGACGCGCGCCCTGTGGGCGGCAGGCAACGAATACCTGCAAACCGCCGCCCCCTGGACCGCCATCAAGACCGATCCCGAAGCCGCCGCGCTCGGCGTGCGCATCGGGCTCAATTTGTGCGCGCTCTATGCCGAGATCGCCGCGCCCTTCCTGCCGGACGCGGCGCGGCGCATCCGCACGGGCCTGCAGCTCTCGGGCGAGCCCGTCTGGCCCACAGGGCCGGCGGCGGCCCTGCTTGACCGGCTGCCGGTGGGCGGGGCGATCGCCGCGCCGGACGTGCTGTTCAAGAAGATTGAGGACACCGACGTCGCGGCCTGGGCGGAGCGGTTCGGCGCCGGCGCCTGATGGGAAAGCGGTGCGCGTGGCCCGCAATTTGCTCTGCGGCCGTGCTAGAGAACGCAAAAGCTTTGAGGGTGGAGATGCGCGCCGGAACGGGGTTGAGGGCCGCCTTGGGCGGGATGTTTATGGCGGGGGTGTTGGCGTACGCGGCCCCCGCGCGCGCGGCGGAACTCGCGGTCGGGGCGGCGGCGGGGCAGGAAGATCCCGGCGCGGTCGTCGTCGAGGGCAAGCGCGGCGCGGCCCGCACGGGCGTTCCCAGCGGGCCGATGAACGTCGTGCTGGGCGGGTGGTTTTGCCTCGATTCCGCCGGCGGCTTGCCGGACCCGGCCGACCCGATTGGGCGGCTCCTCGTGCTATGGCCGTGCGAAGGCGCGGACCGCCAGGCCGTGAGCCTGGACAAAGGCGTGCTTTATGTGGGGCGCGCGCGCGCCGCGCAGGTCGTGCTGGACCCGAAGCCGAACTGGCAGGGCTGCCATGACCGCACCAACCGATCCGGCAAGCGCTTCTACACTATCGGCACCTGCGCCGGCGCGGCGGAGGCGTTCGAGGGCGATGTCCGCGATCCCGCCGCGGCCGTGATCCGAGCGCACCTGCCCGGGGCGCAAGATTACCCCTCGCGCGGACGCCTGCTCACGGTGCGCCAGATCAGCGCCTCCCTGCCGGAGCAGGCGATCTGGGAATTCGACGCCGGGCGCAACATGCTGCGCGTGGCGGGGACCAGCCTTTGCCTGACGCCCCCGTTCGATGACCGCACCGCCGGCGCGCCCTTGACGCTCGACGATTGCGACCAGCCGATGATGGCTCCGAGCGGCCAGGCGGCGGCGAGCGATGGGCGCGCACGCGTGTCGCTGCGCCGCGATCTGAACTGGGTGCGCCCGCGCAACCGTTAGGTCTTGGCGGCGCCGGCGCGGCGGAAGAACCAGGCGGCCGCCAGCCAAAGCAACACGAAGGCGGCGGTGGGCGCCAGCACGCCGGCGTCGACCGTCGCCCCGAACACGCCGACGCCGGCCTGAGCGAGCGCAGCGGCCGCCATGGCCCAGACCATTCCCGCAGGCTGAAGCCGTGCGATCGCCGCGCCCGCGGCGGCGATCGCCAGGACGCCCGCGTACAGGCGGTTGGCCGGATGGTCCTCGCTGCCGATGAACCCGACCGCGAGATTGGCCCAGATCAAGGCTGCGGCCGTCCCCAAGGCGAGCGCGGCGGCGGCGCGGTAATTCCCATCGCGAGGCAGCCGGGCGGCGGCCTCATAGGCGAGGCCCACCCCGGCGAGGAGCGCGCCCGCGACCAGGAAGTCGAACGGCGTCCAGCGCACCGAATCGCCCACCTGCATCGCGATCAGGGGAACCAGAAGAACAAGCAGGGCGGCCCCCGCCCAAGCCATCATCCGTAGCTTCGCCGTCATAGACCACCGCGCGTTTCACATCTGGCGCTAGTCTAGCGCGCGCGCGACAATTCATAAAGCGCCACCGCCGCCGCGACCGAGACGTTCAGGCTGTCCATGCCCGCAGCGATCGGGATGCGCGCACGCTTGGCGCAGGTGGCGGCCACCAGTTCGCGCAAGCCCTTGCCCTCCGCGCCCAGGACGATGGCCACATCGCGCGCCCCCGCCACCGCCTCCGCCAGCGCCTCGGGCGCCTCGCTTTCCAGCCCCAGCGTCAGGAAGCCGAAATCCGCGAGCTCCGCGACCGCGCGCGCGATATTGACCACGCGCACATGGGGCACGCTTTCCACCGCCCCCGCCGCGGCCTTGGCGAGCGCGCCGGTGAGCGGCGGGGATTTGCGGTCCTGCAGCACGATCGCGCGCGCGCCGAACGCGGCGGCCGAGCGGAACAGCGCGCCCACATTCTGCGGATCGGTGACCTGGTCGAGCACCAGCACGGGGCGCCCGTCGGGCGGCGCGCAGGCCTCCTCGAGCGCGTGCGGTTCGAGCGGGCCGGCCAGCACCGCGAGCCCCTGGTGCACCGCCCCGGGCGGGAGCAGCCGGTCGATCGCCGCCGGCGCCAGCACCTCCACGCCGGCGAGCCCCTCGGGCAGGCGCGCGGCCGCGTTGCGGGTGGCGATGACGCGGGAGGGGGCGCGGCGGGGATTGGCGAGCGCGGCGAGCGCCGCGTGCACGCCCCAGATCCAGCCGCCCTCGGCGACGCCCGCCCCCGGTCCGGATGGGGGCCTCCCGGATTGGCGGGCCTTGAGCGGGGGAAAAGACCTCACTATAACCGGCGCTCCCTCGCGCCCGGCCGCTTCGTCGGTGGGCTGCGATCGCGTTCTAGGCCATGCGCGGCGCGCAGGCGAGGGTGCGCGGGCCCGGCCGCACGCGCGGCTTGCGTCCGCGGGGAGGGGTGGCCGAGTGGTTAATGGCAGCAGACTGTAAATCTGCCCGCGAGAGCGTACGCTGGTTCGAATCCAGCCCCCTCCACCACGCGGCGCGCGCCCGCCCGGTGGGCCAGAGCCGGCCAGGAAGGCCCACACGGAGGGCGAGGCGGGCCCCGGGCATGAACCCCGGTTATGCGCACAAGTCTTAAACAGCCCTCGTCAATCCTTAAGCTCTGGGCGATCTTTTTAACCTGCGGCGGCCGATGAAGCCCCCCGGCGCGTCTATCGCGCGGGCGCAAGCGGGCTTTGAGGGTCGCCGGGAGGGCGCGGGGGCGCCGCGTTTGAGCCGGGCCGTTTGGTCTGTGCACAGGGGATGCAGATGTCTAAATCGGGCCGCGGGATGCGTATGATGTTGGCCATGGCGGCGGGGCTCGGCGCTCCCGCTCTGGCCACGACGGGCGCGAGCGGCCAAGAGGCGGCGGCGGAAAAGCCCGACGCCGGCTACGAGGAAATCATCGTCACCGCCCAACGCCGGGCCGAGCGTCTGCAGGACCTGCCGCTCTCCGTCACCGTCTTTTCGGGCGATACGCTGGAGAAGCTGTCCACCGAGCGCGCGGGCGACGCGCTCGCCTTCGTGCCGAACGTGGGGCTGACGTCGGGGCCGAGCGGCGGGGACGACGCCAACATCTTCATCCGCGGCGTGGGCCAGGTCGACAATTCCGTCGCGGTCGATCCCGGCGTCGCGATGTACGTCGACGATGTCTATATCGGGCGCTTGCAGGCCGCCTCCGTCGATCTGCTCGACATTGAACGGTTGGAAGTGTTGCGCGGGCCGCAGGGCACTTTGTTTGGCCGCAACGCCATCGGCGGCGCCGTCAATGTCATCACCTCCGATCCCGGCGACGAGGTGGAAACCACGCTGCGCGTGACGGCGGGCTCTCGCGATCGTCTCGACGCGCGCGGAACCGTGTCAGGGCCGCTGACCGACGCGCTTTCGGTGTCCATGGCGGTGTCCTCCCGCAACCAGAAGGGTTGGGGCGAAAACGTCTATACCGGCGCAACCTATGGCGACGTCCAAGACATTGGCGGGCGCGTCAAATTCGTGTTCGAGCCGAACCCCGATTTCACCGCGCGCCTGGCCCTGGATTACACCAAGGGTATGGGCTCGCCCGCCTCGCAGGTGCTGCTCGGCACACAAGGGACCACATCCTCTCTCCGCATCGCCTTCCCCACCGGCGCGAGCAGCGAAGTCACCGATGATCCGGAGGCGAACTATTCGTCTGCCCCGCCGATCAACGACACCGAGAATATGGGCGCCTCCTTCACCGCGGAATGGAAGCTGAACCCGAACGTCGCGATCAAATCCATCACCGCCGCGCGCGCCTATGACGAGACGACCTACAATGATTATGACGGCACGTCGTACGCGATCTACGACAATTTCTTCGATGTCGACCAGGAGCAATACAGCCAGGAGCTCCAATTCTTCGGGACCGCGTTCAGCAACCGCCTCGACTGGCTGGGCGGCTTGTACGGCTATCAGGAGAACATCGTCTCCGACACCCAGCTCTGCCTGGGCAGCCTCGGCCCGCAATTCAGCACCAATTGCATCCGGTCCGACAATTATTTGGGCCTCGACATCCAATCCATCGCCGCCTTCGGCCACGCCACGTTCGCGGTGACGGACCGGTTGAAACTGATCGCGGGCCTGCGTTGGACGCTGGAGGAAAAGACCCAGACATTCGCCTCCCGGTTCGTGAACAATCTTGGCCAGACCTATTGCCTGTTCATCACGCTGGGCCAATGCCCGCCCAATCTTGGCGGGGCCAACAACCCGCTCAACCTCACCGTCGGCGAGGGATACACCACGCTCGCTTACACCGAGGTCAATGACGATTACGAGGCCACCACGCCGAAGGTCGGGCTGGAATACCGCGTGGGCCCCAGCCTGCTCGTGTACGGCACCTATTCCGAAGGCTTCAAGAGCGGGGGCTTCTCCGGCCGCGCCACCTCGGCGGACATCACCTCCTACCGCCCCGAAACTTTGCAGACGTTCGAGATCGGCTGGAAGTCTGACTGGTTCGACCGCCGCGCTCGCTTCAACGGGGCCGTGTTCACCAGCGAGTATCAGGACATCCAATTCCTGGTGCTGAACGACAACAACCAATACGACACGCTGAATGTCGGGGACGCCGAAATCAGCGGGGCCGAACTCGAATTCTCGGTCCGCCCGGTCGCCGCGCTCAGCCTTTATGTCAATGCGGGCTACCTCGATGCGGGGTACACGTCCATTTCGTACGACGACGCGGTCTATAATCTGAATGTGGACGTCGACAATGAATTGCCGCTGAGCCCGGAATGGACGTTCTCGGCCGGGGCCGGCTATGTCTGGTCGATCGCGGCGGGCGAGCTTGAAGTGCGCGCCGATTATGCGTGGCGCGAC
The DNA here is from genome assembly GCA_031398975.1 of Alphaproteobacteria bacterium. Taxonomy (GTDB): domain Bacteria; phylum Pseudomonadota; class Alphaproteobacteria; order Caulobacterales; family Aquidulcibacteraceae; genus JAKFWI01. Next base: position 77,200 of record JANNOI010000021.1, read on the forward strand.
GACGTCTTCTTCCAGGTTGAGAACGAGCCGCTGGAAAGGCAGGAGGCGTACGGTCTGCTCAATGCGCGCGCCACCTACACGACCGCCCGCGATCTCGCGATCTCGGTGTTCGGCGTCAATGTGACGGACGAGAAATACCTCACCAACGCCACCCAGGGCAGCAATGTCGCGTTCGGCGGTTATGGCGCGCCGGCGGAATATGGCGTAGAGCTCGCGGTGAAGTTTTAAGTCTAGGCTGCGTCCTCCGGGCTTCAAGTCTGGCTTGGTTGGTCTGGCCTAGTGTGTCTGGCCGCGGGCGTTTGGGCCGGGCGTTTCGTGTTGGCCCGTGGTGTGCGTTCGGGGCGGAAAGCGGGATCGGGGAGTGGAGATGGGCAAGGCGCAGGCGCGCACCAGCCCCGCGCGCCATCACGGCGCTCTGGTCGTCCTGCACTGGGCGATGGCGGCGCTGATCATCGGCAATTATGTCGGCGGGCGCTTCATCCTGCAGGAGGAGCCCAACGCGGCCTCCGCCGCGCCTGCGCTCGCCGCGCACATCCTGGCCGGCTTGAGCATCGCGGCTCTGCTGCTCCCGCGCTTCATCCTGCGCTTCTTCGTGCGCAAGCCCGAGCCGGTGGGGTCGGGGCCGTTGAAGATCGCGGCCAGCGCGACGCATTGGGGGTTCTATTTGATCCTGTTCGCGGTGGTCATGTCGGGCGTCGGGCTGGCCGCGCTGTCGGGGGCTCTGCCGGCCCTGTTCGAGGGCGCTCCCCTGCCGGCGACGTTCAAGGACTACCCGCCGCAAAAGGGCCACGCGCTGTTCGCCAACGTGCTGCTGGGGCTAGTCGTCCTGCATACGGGCGCGGCGCTCTACCACCACTTCATCCGCCGCGACGGGCTTTTGTCCCGGATGGGATTTGGCCCCCGCGAGCGCGCGGCGAGCGCAACGCCTGGCGCCGAACCCGGCGCCTCCGTTTGAGCCTGGCCGGGCGGCGTCCGCAGGCCCTGGCGCGGCCCCCCGCTTTTGCGCCATAAGGGGGCTGCGCGGGTATAGCTCAATGGTAGAGCTCTAGTCTTCCAAACTAGTGACGAGGGTTCGATTCCCTCTACCCGCTCCGACCACACCCTCGCGGGCGCGGGGCTTCAGGCCTCCGGCGCGCGGGCCGGGGCGGCGGTGGGGGCTGGCGCGCTCGCGCGGGTTTCGGCGTCGAGGCTCTCTGTGTCCCAGGCGGTGTCGGCGCCGGGCGCGCTCGGCACGGCGATGTCGCGCCGCATCACTTCGTTCACCAGCGCCGAGCGGATCCGCGTTTCGGCCCGGAAGGTAGCGTCGTCGCCGAAGAATTCCGCCATCTCCCGGAACAGCCGCAGATCGTGGCGGCGGAACAGCCGCCCGGCCCGCTCGGCCTGGTGGGCGCGAAAGCCAAGCTGCTTCAGCGCCTCCACCCCCATCCGCACCCCGCCCTCGAACGTCTCGCGCTCGATCACGTCCACATCCAGGCGCAGGAGCTCAAAAGCATGGCGGCGGTCGTACGCGCGCGCCAGGATCCGCAGATGCGGGAAGTGCTCGCGCGCGCGCTCTGCGATCTCGATCGCCTTGGCCTGGTCGTCCACCGCGATGACGAGGATCTGGGCCTCGCCTGCGCCGGCCGCGCGCATCAGCTCTACCCGCGAGGCGTCGCCGTAATTCACCCGATTGCCGAAGCTGCGCAGGAGGTCGATCTGGGCCGCGCTGTGCTCGAGCACGCTGGTGCGGAAGCCCGAAACCGTCAGCAGCCGCCCCACGATCTGCCCGAACCGCCCGAAGCCGGCGATCAGGGCGTGGGGCCGGTCGGTCTCGATCTCCTCCTCCCGGCTCTCGGGCGGCGCGGCCGCCGCGCCCGCAAAGCGCCGGCCCAAGAGGAACATGAGGGGCGTCGCCGCCATCGAGAGGGCCACCACCGCGATCAGGAGATCGGCGCTCGCCCGGTCGGTGACGCCTAGGCCCGCAGCCATGCCCAAGAGCACGAAGGCGAACTCCCCGCCCTGGGACACGGCGAGCCCCGCCAGTATCGCGTCCGGCGGTTTCAGCCCGAACGCCCGGCCAAGTCCCACCATGATCGCGGTCTTCACCGCCAAGAGCCCCGCCACCGCCCCCGCCACCAGGACCGGCTCGCGCGCCAGCAGCGCGAAGTCCACGCTCGCGCCCACGGTGATGAAAAAGAGCCCCAGCAGCAGCCCGCGGAACGGCTCGATGTCGCTTTCCAGCTCGTGGCGGAATTCGCTGTCGGCCAGCACCACCCCGGCCACGAACGCCCCCAGCGCGGGAGAAAGCCCCACCGTCTGCATCAGCACCGCCACGCCCACCACGATGGCGAGCGCAGCGGCCGTGAACATCTCGCGCAGGTCGGTCTCGGCGATCATCCGGAACAGCGGGCGCGTCAGCAGCCGGCCGGCCGCCACAACCAGCGCTACCGCCCCCACCGTCGCCAACGCCTGCGCCCAGGCGGGCAGATGGCCCAAGGCCCCGTGTTCGGCCTGCGCAGGGGCCGCCACCGCCAGCAGCGGCAGCAGCGCCAAGAGCGGGATCACCGCCACGTCCTGGAACAGGAGCACCGCGAACGCCGCGCGCCCGGGCTCGCTGGCGGCCAGGCCTCTTTCGCGCAGCGATTGCATGGCGATGGCGGTGGAGGAGATGGCGAGGATCACCCCGCACGCAAGCGCGGCGCGCCAGTCGAGGCCTGCGACCAGCCCGATCCCCGCGAGCGCCGCGCCGGTCAGCGCGAGCTGGGCCCCGCCCAGGCCCAGGATCGAGGCGCGCATCCGCCACAGCAATTCCGGGCGCATTTCGAGCCCGATCAGGAACAGCATGATCACCACGCCGAACTCGGCCACGTGCATGACCTCCTCCGGCTCGCCCAGGAGGCCCAGGGCGGAGGGTCCGATCAGCGCGCCCGCGATCACGTAGCCCGGCACCGAGCCCAGCCCCAGGCGCTTGGCGAGCGGCACCGTCAGCAGGGCGGCGGCGAGGTAGACGAAGGTCTGCAGCAGGGGTGAGGCGTGGTCCATCGGGGTCAGGCCGGGCTCAAGCGGGCAGGTTGGGCGCGTGCGCCGGGGCGCGGTGCAGGGCCTCCAGCAGCGCGCGGTAGCGCCCGCCCGCCTCCGCGAGCCCCCCCTCGGACAGAAGCCGCGCGCCGGTCACGGTGAACGGCTCCTGCCAGGCGCAGCGGCACAGATGGGCGGTGGCCTCCACCGGGCGCAGCAGCTCCTGAAGGGTAAAGCGGTTATGCCCGCCCCCGCGATAGCTGTCGTCCTGGCCGCCCGCCGTCACCGCGGTCAGCCACGGCTTGCCCTCCAGCGCCCGGCCGTGATCGCCATAGGCGAAGCCATGGGTCAGCACCACGTCGAACCATTCCTTGAGCAAAGCGGGCGGGGAATACCAATAGAGCGGGTGCTGGAACACGTAGGCGTCGTACCGGGACAGCAAGTCCTGCTCGGCGCCCGCGTCTATCATGTAATCGGGATAGGCCTCGTAGAGGTCATGCACCGTAACCCCGGGCGCTGCGGCCGCGGCGGCCAGAAGCGCCTTGTTGGCGCGCGAGCGGTGCAGGGCGGGGTGGGCGAGCACTAAAAGCACGGACGCAGCCATGGCGGCTTAACCGGAAAAGAGGCGGTGAAACGGGAAGCGCGCGCGCTTTAGCACATTTTTCAGTCTCCTTCGGCAAGGTGAATATGGAAGAGGCGTGCGGGGGAGCGGGGTAGCGTGACGATGAGCGCGACGGGAAGCGCCGGGGAGCGGCTGCGCCAAGACAATTCCGAGGAATGGCCGCGGCTGCTGGTCGTCGACGATATCGACGACAACCGCAACATTTTGCTGCGCCGGCTTATGGTGGCCCATTTCGAGGTGGACGAGGCCGCCAGCGGCTATGAGTGCTTGGCGAAACTCGAGGAACGCCCCTATGCGGCGGTGCTGCTCGATTATGTGATGCCCGGCATGGACGGGCTCGAGACGCTGAAGCGCATCCGCGAGAAATGGTCCAAGACGGAGCTTCCCGTGATCCTCGTCACCGCCCGCGACGATGATCCGATGATCATCCATTCCCTCCAGGCCGGCGCGAACGACCATATCGCCAAGCCCTATTCCTTCCCGGTCCTGGTCGCGCGCGTCCGTTCCCACCTGCCCAAGCCTGCGGAGGCCTCGGCCTAAAGCTGTTTTGCTGTTTCAGCGCCCGACGCTCCGGGTCTAGAAGACCCTCCTCCGGGCGGTTAGCTCAGCTGGCAGAGCGGCTGGTTTACACCCAGTAGGTCGGCGGTTCGATCCCGTCACCGCCCACCATTTTTGCGCTCACGCCGCGCGGCGGCTCCGCGGGGGCGGCCTGGCCGGCCGGCGCGCGGTCGCGCTTGCGGACCCTTCGGGTCCGGGCCCTGGCTCCCCTGCGCCTTCTGGCTTCCGCCGCCCACGCACCTTCCTTGACCATCCCCCCCGCCTGGCCTATCAGGCGCGTTCGCCCGAGCGGGTGTAGCTCAGTTGGTTAGAGCGCCGGCCTGTCACGCCGGAGGTCGCGGGTTCGAGCCCCGTCACTCGCGCCATGTTTTTCAATGGGTTAGGTGGGCCCGAAAGGGGGCGTGGTCCTAACCCGCTTGAAGCCAGTTCACACGGCCAGGATCGGGCAGATCAGACGCGATGGCTCAAAATCGTCTCGACGGCCCAGTAGAGAAGAGTCCGTGCCTCGTCGAGGCTAGCAGGGGATTGGGGGCGCGTGGCTCGAGCATGCCTGTGCCAGTTGGCGGTCCACCTAGCATTCTTGAAGTCCGGCGCTCTCGATCCAAGCTCAGTCAAAAGATCATGCTCACTGCAGGCGACGAACCGCAGCATTTCCATAGCTTTATAAACATCAAACCAGTTGTCCGCTTGCCCCACGAAAGTCAAGAGATCGGCAATTTTTGGGTCGTCGAGAGCCGCATGAAACCAACGTTGCGCCGTGCTTGGCGCCGGCGGTGGTGGAGAAATAAATTCGCCATGCGTGTCTGTGATAGTGGCAGTCGCGGATAAGGTGACGTTGCCAATATTAGCTGCCCCCTCCGCAAAGACAGTGGAAGCTATACTTCCATCATCGCCTACTCGATAAATGCGTCCAACTCGAACAGGTCCGCTCCTGCGGCTCAGTGTAGAGGCCCCGTTGAGCACCTTGATCAGCACGATCGCTTTATCTCGTACCTCTTTGGCGCTCGAACAACTGTCGAGAAGTGAACACCGCAGCGCACGAGTCCCATCGACAGCTTCAACTCGAGGATCGAAGTTTGCGTTTAGGGCTCGCTGCATCTCGGACGTATCCTGATCGGTACCGATCAGCTCCGCTGCCCAAAAAGCTGACATGCGCCACTCCAACGAGAAGGGGTCTTATTTCTAAACGGGATGCCATCCCGTCACTCGCGCCATGCGGTCGACGTTAACTGCAGGGCGCGCGCGAACATTTCAGCATCCACATTGCCGCCGCTAGCGATCGCCACGATGCGGGCCCGCGCGCCGGCCGCGTGTCGCGCCTTGCCCGCCAGGACTGCGCCTAAAGCGGCTGCGCCGCCTGGCTCCAGTACGAGCTTCAGGTGCGTGAACGCGAACGCCATCGCCGCCAGCGTCTCTGCGTCGGACACCGAAACCGCGCTCATGCCGCAGGCTTGGGCGGCGGCGAAGGGCAGCGCGCCCGGCTGCTCGGCCATCAGCGCATCGCAGAGGGAGCGCACGCCCGGGCTGTTCGCGCGCCGCGCGCCGGCGGCGAGCGAGCGGGCGAGGTCGTCATGGCCTTCGGGCTCCACCGCCACCACCCGCGCGCCCGGTGCGCGCCCCGCCAGCGCGATCGCCACGCCTGCGGCGAGCCCGCCCCCGCTTGCGGGCGCGAGCACAAGGTCGGGCGGGGCGGGCATATCGTCGGCGATCTCGAGCCCGATCACCCCTTGGCCCGCCATCACGAACGGGTCGTCGAACGGGGGAACGACGGGCAGGCCGCGTGCGGCCGCGATTTGGGCGCCCAGCGCCACGCGGTCCTCTCCCACCCGGTCATAGGTCACGATCTCCCCGCCCAGCTCCGCGACGCGGGCCCGTTTGGCGCGCGGCGCGTCGGCAGGCATGACGAGTACGGCGGGAATGGCGAACGCCTTGGCCGCGATCGCCACCCCGATGGCGTGGTTGCCGGAGGAGAAGGCCAGAACCCCCCGCGCGCGCTCCTGCGGGCTTAAGGCCGCGATCCGGTTATAGGCGCCGCGCAGCTTGAAGGCGCCGCCGCTCTGCAGGCATTCGGCCTTCACCCACACCTGCGCCCCGGCCGCCTCGTCCAGCGCCTCGCTGCGGAGCAGGGGCGTGCGCACGAGGATGGGCGCGGTGCGGGCTTGTGCGGCTTCGATGTCGGCGAGCGTCGGGGGAGCGGTCATGGCGGTCTCGCTTTGGCGCGGGCGGTGGGGGCGGCGGCGAGGGGATCCTCCGGCCAGGCATGTTTGGGGTAGCGCCCGCGCAGGTCCGCGCGCACGCCGGCATAAGAGCCGCGCCAGAAGCCCGGCAGGTCGGAGGTGGTCTGGATCGGGCGCTGGGCGGGGGAAAGCAGGCGCACCAGCAGCCGCACGCGCCCGCCCGCGATGGTCGGATGGCGGTCGAGGCCGAACATCTCCTGCAGCCGCACCTCGAGGGCCGGGCCGGCGGGGTCTTGATAGAGGATCGCCCGGTCGAGGCCGGCGGGCGTGCGCCAATGGGTGGGCGCCTCGGCGTCCAGGCGGGTCCGGGAGGGGTAATCGAGCCGGGCCAGCAGGGCCGGCGCCAGCGCCGGGGCGAGATCGTCCAGGCGCGCGAGGCTTTTGTCCCCGATCGCGGCGGCAAGCCAGTCCTCCAGCGCGCGTTCAAGCCCGGCGTCGGACCAGTCCGGCCAGGCGCCGCCCGGCTCCAGCTTCGCCAGCAGCGCCATGCGCGCGCGCAGGCCCATCGCCTCCGGCGTCCAGGGCAGCAGTGCGAGCCCCTCGCTCCGCACGGCCGCGACCACCGCCTGCGCCACCGCCGCCGGCGCCGGGCGTTCCAGCGGCGTCTCCTCCAGCACAAGCCGGGCGAGGCGGCGGACGCGGCGGGCGCGGATCGCGCCGGTCCCCGGCTCCACCCGCACGGTCTCGAGCGTCTCGATCCGGTCGGCGAACAAAAGCTCGGCCTCGCGCGGGGCGATCGGGGCGGCGGCCAGCACGGTCTGGCGGTCGGCGCGCCCGGCGATGTCGGCGATCACCAGCATGGGGGCGCGCGCCAGGGGGTCGGCGGGGTCGAGCCGGGCGGCGCCGCCATTAGCCATACTGAACTCGCCGGGGCCGCCGCGCGGCTTGGCGAGGCGCTCCGGGAAGGCGAAAGCGAGCACGCGCCCGGCGCATTCGCTGTCCACGGGCTCCTCGGGGGCCGCCCCTGCCGCGCGCGCGATCCGCCCCGCCAGGGCGCGTGCGGCGCGGGCGCGGGCGCTGCTTTCGGCGCCGAACGCGGCAAGGCGCATGCGCAGATCGATGTCGCGCCCGCCGAGGCCGGGCTCGGCGAGCAAAGCCGCCAGGCGCGCCGCCAGCAGCCCGCGCCCCTCCCCCGCCGCGCGCGCCGCCATGTGCCCCAGCAGCGGCGCGAGCGGCAGGCGCGCCAGCCGGCGTCCGTGCGGGGTCAGCCGCCCATCCGCGTCGAGGGCGTTTAAGGCCTTCAGGTGCGCGACCGCCTGGGCCCAGGCCGCCTTGGGCGGGGGGTCGAGCCAGGACAGCATTCCCGGATCGGGCACGCCCCAGGAGGCGAGGTCCAGCGCCAGCCCCGCAAGATCGCTCTCCAGGATGGCGGGGGGATCGAAGGCGGGCAGGGCGCGCGTCTCGCCCTCATCCCATAGCCGCCAGCACGATCCAGGCTCCAGCCGCCCCGCGCGCCCGGCCCTTTGGGCGGCGCCCGCCTGGCTGACGCGCGTGGTCACGAGCCGCGTGAGGCCGGTGGACGGCTCGAACCGGGCCCGCCGGGACAGCCCGGAATCGATCACGACGCGCACGCCCTCGATCGTCAGACTGGTTTCGGCGATGGCGCTGGCCAGCACGATCTTGCGTCGCCCGGGGGCGCAGGCGGCGATGGCGGCGTCCTGCGCGGCGGGGGAAAGCGCCCCGTAGAGCGGCCGGATATCGACGCAAGGATCGGCGACTGCATCGTGAAGCAGCCGGGCCGCGCGCTCGATCTCGCCCGCGCCGGGCAGGAAGCACAGGATCGATCCGCGCTCCTGCGCCAACGCCCGCCGGGCGGCGTCGGCGACGCCGGCGGCGGGATCGTCCCGGGCGGGGCGGCCCAGATAGCGCACCGAAACGGCATGGGCGCGCCCGGCGCTGGCGATCACCGGCGCCTGGCCCAGCATCGCAGCGATGGGCGCGGCCTCGATCGTGGCCGACATCACCAGCAGCCGCAGGTCCGGGCGCAGCCCGTTCTGGGCGTCGAGCGCCAGCGCCAGACCCAGATCGCCCTCGAGGCTGCGCTCGTGGAATTCGTCGAAGATCACCCCCGCCACGCCCGTCAGGGCGGGATCGTCCAGGATCATGCGGGTGAACACGCCCTCGGTGACCACTTCGAGGCGCGTGGCGGGCCCCACCCGGCTCTCCAGCCGCACCCGGAAGCCGATCGTTGCGCCTACCGGCTCGCCCAGGATCTGCGCCATGCGGGCCGCGCCCGCCCGGGCCGCGATCCGGCGCGGCGCCAGCAGGATCAGCTTGCCCCCCGCCGCCCAGGGCTCTTGCAGCAGCGCCAGCGGCGCGCGCGTGGTTTTGCCCGCCCCAGGCTCGGCCACCAACACGGCGGCGGCGCGGTCGCGAAGCGCCTCCGTCAGCGCGGGCAGGACGGCCTCGATCGGGAGCATGCCCCTTACGCCCGCCCCCTCAGCCGCCGCGTTTCAGGTCCTGATCGAGCCGGATCGGCGTGGGCGCGCCGGCGAGGCGGTGGCGGTAGACCTGCAGGTTCTCCATCACGCGCTGCACATAATTGCGCGTCTCCGCGAACGGGATCAGCTCGACCCAATCCACCGGATCCACCCCCCGCATCCGCGGGTCTCCCCAATCGGCGATCCATTCGCGCGCGCGCGAGGGGCCGGCATTGTAGGAGGCGACCGCGAGGATGTAGGAGCCGCCGAAATCGTCGATCAGGCTTTGCAGATAGGCCGCGCCCAGGGTGAGGTTGTAATCGGGGTTTAGCGTGAGCTGGGCCAGATCGTAGGGCAGGCCCGCCTGACGGGCGGTGAGCCGGGCGGTGGCGGGCATCAATTGCATCAGCCCGCGCGCGCCTGCCGGGCTTACGGCCGCGGGATCAAACTCGCTCTCCTGGCGGGTGATGGCCAGGACCAAAGCGGGCTCGGGCAGGCCGGGGCCCAACACCGTAGGGGGCAGCGGCATCAGCGGGTAGGCGGCGTCAGCGGCCACCAGCCCGCGGCGCAGGCCCGCCTTCGCGCTGCGCACGGCGGTGCGGGTGAGAGCGTTGCGCACGGCCAGCTCCGCCAGCAGCGCATGTTCGGCGGCGGTCTCGAACTGATCGTCCAAATAAAAGCAGATAAGCTCGAAGCTGGCGCGGTCCCCCGCCTGGTTGATCAGACGCAGCGCGCGGACCAATTCCTTGCTCTCGAACGCTGCGCGTATCTCCGGCGTGATCGTGTCCGGGCCGGTCAGCGCCAGCAGCGGGGGCGGCCCCGCGGGCGCAGCCCCCTGACCCGTAGCGAGCTGGCGCGTTGCGGCGAGCTGGCCGTAATAGGTGAAGCTGAAGGCCGCCGCTTGGGCCAGCAAGCTCTGCGCCTGGCTGGCCTGGCCCAGGGCGCGCGCGGCCTCGCCCCGCCAATAGAGCGCGCGCGCCTTGGACACGGGCGTGCTCACCTGATTGTCGAGGCGCGCGAAATGGGCCGAAGCCGCGCCCGGCTCGGCCAGGAATTTCAACGCGAGCCAGCCCGCCAGCCATTCGCCGTCGGCGAACTTCTCCCCGTCCGTCAGGCCGTGTTCGGCCACCAGGGTATAGGCGGTGCGCTTCTGGCCCGCCCGCAACGCGCGCGGCACATAAAGGCGGCGCTCGGAGAACAGGGTCTCGCGCACGCTGGGGGCTGCGTCCAGCGGGCGGATGCGCGCGATCACCGCCAGCGCGTCCTCGGGGCGGCCATCGGCGCGCATGTAGCGGGCGCGGTCGAACAGCAGGCCCGGATCGTCGCGGCGGGCGGCGGGCACGGCGTCCACCAGCTTCTGCAGCCCCTTGCGCGGGCGCGCCTGAAGGGCGATGCGGGCCTCGGCGACCGCGCGGTCGGCCCCCGCGAGGCGGGGAAGGAGGCGGCGGGCCTCGCTGCGATCGTCCCGCCAGAGCAGCCGGTCGACCCGCGCGGCGTGATCCTCGAGCGTAAAGGCGGCCCCAAACTCGCTGAGCGCCACGCTTTCCGCCCGCGGCGTCAGCGCGCGTTCGCGCCACACTTCGCGCGCCATGCTCAAGGCGTCGGCCCGCCTGCCCATCCGCGCATAGGCCTGCGCCAGCGCCATCTGGCCGTCCCCGGTCAGGGGGCCAATGCCGCCCTGGGTGAGCCAGGCGATCCGCGCCGCGGGCGCAAGGGCGGAATCGAAGATCGCCTGTTCGGCGCGCCGCCGCGTGGTTTCCGCGCCAGGCCAGCCCGCGAGTTCGCCCAGCGCCTGGTCGAGCTCCGCGAACGGGGCGTCGGAGGTGTAGGAGGACGCAAGCCGCCAGGTGAGGATGCGCTTGATAGTGGGGTCGCTCGCGCGGTAGCGGGCCAGGCGCACGCCCGCCCAATCGCTGATCTTGGCCGCCGCCAGCCCTTCGCGCAGCTGGGCCAGATCGCTCTCAGAACCGAAGGCCGGCGTGTTGGCGGGATAGACCGCCACCGACGCGGCCGGCGCCTGCGCATCTCCTCCGCACGGGCCGGTGGCGACCGCGAGACCCGCCGTCGCCGCGCCCACCAGGCGTTTGAAATCCATGCTCGTCTCCCTCAGGCGCGGGCGCGCTTGCCAAGCGCTCCGGCGCGCGCGTAATTCGCGCTTCGCCATTGTGGGTGCGCGCAAGGCGTCGGAAAGGCGAAAACGCAGATGTTCCAGGGCTGCATCACCGCTCTCATTACCCCGTTTCGGGATGGAAAGGTGGACGAACAGGCGTTTGCGGCGCTTGTCGAGGGCCAGATCGCGGCCGGGATCGCGGGGCTCGTCCCGTGCGGCACCACCGGGGAAAGCGCCACGCTGAGCCATGACGAACACCGCCGCGTCGTGGAGCTGTGCATCGAGGCCGCGCGCGGGCGCGCGCCGGTGATCGCGGGCGCGGGATCGAACGCCACCGCCGAAGCGATCGCCCTGCTCAAGCATGCCAAGGCCGTGGGCGCGGATGCGGGCCTCGTCGTCACCCCCTATTACAACAAACCCAACCAAGCCGGCCTGCGGGCCCATTTCACCGCGCTTGCGGACGCCGTGGCGCTGCCGATCTTCCTCTACAACATCCCGTCCCGCTCGATCGTGGACATGAGCGTGGAGACTATGGAGGCGCTGGCGGCCCACCCCAACATTATCGGCGTCAAGGACGCCACCGGCGACATCGCCCGCGTCGCGCGTCAGCGTGCGGCCTGCGGGCCCGGCTTCATTCAATTGTCGGGCGATGACGGCTCGGCCGTCGGGTTCAACGCCCAGGGCGGGAGCGGCTGCATTTCGGTGACGTCCAACATTGCGCCCGCGCTGTGCGCGCAGATGCAGGCGGCCTGCCTTGCGGGCGATTATGCGCGCGCGCGGGCGCTGAACGATAGGCTGGCGCCGCTGCACCACGCCCTGTTCCTGGAGCCCAGCCCCGGGCCGGCGAAATACGCCGCATCGCTGCTCGGGCTTTGCAGCGAGGAGGTGCGCCTGCCGATCCTGGCCCCGTCCGCGCAGACGAAAGCCGCCGTGCGCGCGGCGATGGCGGCGGCGGGGCTCCCCGTATGATGGGGGCGGCCTCCTGATGGTGGAGCCCAAGACGATCGCGGAAAACCGCCGCGCGCGGTTTGATTTCTTCATCGAAGAAACGCTGGAGGCTGGGGTGCAATTGCTGGGCACCGAGGTCAAGGCGCTGCGCGAGGGCAAGGCCAATATCGCCGAGAGTTACGCCAGCGCCGAGCGCGGCGCGCTGTTCCTAATCAATGCAACCATCCCCGAATACGCCCCGGCCGCCCAGTTCAACCACGAGCCGCGCCGGGCGCGGAAGCTGCTCGTCTCCAAGCGCCAGCTCGACAAGCTGCGCGCCGCGGTGGAGCGCGAGGGCCGCACGCTCATCCCGCTCAAGCTCTATTTCAACGCGCGCGGCATGGTGAAGCTCGAACTGGCGCTGGCCAAAGGCAAAAAGGCCCACGACAAGCGCGAAACCTCCAAAGAGCGTGACTGGCAGCGGGACAAGGCGCGCCTGATGCGGGAGAAAGGCTAGAGCGGTTCTCGTCCGAAAACCGCGTAACACTTTTCGGGAAACTATCTAAGGCTGTGCGCGCAGGCTGAAGGCGGCGTCGTGGATGTCCTCGTCGGGCGCGTGCCTGCGTAGCGCGCGCAGCGCCGCCTTGAGGCTGGCGGGACGGGCCGGGGCGGGGCGCCCGGTGAGCTCGGCGAAGCGCTGCGCCAGCCGGGCGGCCTTTTCGCGCGGGGAGCCGGGGAGCGGGGCCAGCAGCGTCTCCACCGCCGCCAGCAGCGGATCGGCGACGGCGTCTTGGGCGGGCGGGGCCAGCAATTCCGCGTCCGGCAGCGCCCGGATCTCGGCGAACACGCGCTTCAGCGCGCGCGCGCCGAAGCCGGCGGCGGCCAGCGCCTCAAGCGCCCTGCGGGTAAGCGGCTTCATCCCCGAAGACTACCCCCGACACGGCGCCCTTCCCAGGCCCGCCGGCCTCCGCTATACGCCGCCCACTTGGTCAGCTGCCGTAGCTCAGTGGTAGAGCGCATCCTTGGTAAGGCTGAGGTCGCGAGTTCAATCCTCGCCGGCAGCACCAGTGCGATCCCTGTTGGTCGCGGCGCCAGTCGATGGCGATCGTTCCGCGCGGCGAGCGCAAGGCGATGCGCGCTGCGGCGACGGACGTGTGCGGGCTGGACGAGATCGACGTGGTGGTCACCGACTCGGGGGTGGACGAGCGGCATCAGGAAATGCTCGAATCGGCCGGCGTCCGCATCGTTTGGGCGTAAGGATGAAGGTCTCGTCAAGCCGCGCTGCTGCGGGTCACGGGCGCGAGGGAAGGTCATGGCGCAAAACGCGAAGGCGGAGCGGGAGGCGCGGCTGGCGGCGGCGCTCAAGGCTAATCTCCGCCGTCGGAAAGAGGCGCCGGCGCCGCCCAAGCCGGCGGGCGACAAGGACTGAGCGGGGATTTGCGCAGGCCTCGGGCCTCGGCGGGGCCAGGCGGCGCGGCGCTCGGGCGCGCTTGCCACCTGCCGCCGCCCGCCGCATAAGCGCTTTTTACTGGCTGGGCGGGGCCAGACAGGAACAGGCATGGACCGCATAGCGATCGAGGGCGGCGCCCCGCTCAATGGCGCGATCCCGATCTCGGGCGCGAAGAATTCCGGGCTGAAACTGATGGCCGCGTCGCTCCTGTCGGGCGAGGCGCTTATCTTGTCTAACATGCCGCGCTTGGCCGACACCCGCTTCATGGCGCAGCTCCTGGCGACGCTGGGCGTCAACGTCGACTGGCCGGAAGGCTCGAACACGTGCGCGCTGCACGCCCAGGAGCTCACCTCCACGATCGCGCCCTATGATCTGGTGCGCAAGATGCGCGCGACGTTCAACGTGCTGGGCCCGCTGCTGGCGCGGGTGGGCCACGCGACCGTGTCCCTGCCGGGGGGCTGTGCGATCGGGGCGCGCCCGGTGGACCTGCACCTGAAGGCGTTCGAGGCGATGGGCGCCGACATCGTGATCGAGGCGGGCTATGTGAAGGCGGCCGCGCTGCGGGGCCTCAAGGGCGCCCACATCACGTTTCCGTTCGTCTCGGTGGGCGCGACCGAGCACGCCATGCTGGCCGCGGTGCTGGCGCACGGCGAAACGGTGCTGGAGAACGCCGCCCTCGAGCCTGAGATCGCCGATCTCGCCGCCTGCCTCAACGCCATGGGCGCGCGCGTGGAGGGGGCGGGAACCGGGACCGTGCGAATCGCGGGCGTCACCAGCCTGCACGGCGCCCGCCATAGCGTGATGCCGGACCGGATCGAGGCGGGGACCTACGCGATCGCGGCGGCCGCCGCGGGCGGCGATGTGCGCCTCGAGGGCGCGCGGGCGCAGGATCTGGGCGCGCTCGCCGCACTTCTGGAGCAGGCGGGCGTCCAGGTGGAGGCCGAGGCGGGCGGCCTGCGGGTGCGGCGCGCCCCGGGGCGGCTCAGGGCCGTGGACGTCGAGACCCAGCCCTTCCCGGGTTTCCCCACCGATCTGCAGGCGCAATTCATGGCCCTGCTGACCATGGCGGAGGGCGCAGCCCTGGTGCGGGAAAACATCTTTGAGAACCGCTTCATGCACGTGCCCGAGCTGATGCGCCTGGGCGCCGACGTGACGGTGCGCGGGAACGAAGCCTCGGTGCGGGGGGTTCGGCGGCTGGTGGCCGCCCCGGTGATGGCCACGGATCTGCGCGCGTCGGTGAGCCTGGTGGTGGCGGGGTTGATGGCCGAGGGGGTCACCTACGTGAACCGCGTCTATCATCTCGATCGCGGCTTCGAGCGGCTGGAGAGCAAGCTTTCCGCGGTCGGGGCGCGGGTCATGCGGGTCCCGGGGGAGTAGGCGCGGTGGCGGACGGGCTGAGATTGACGGCGCAGGGGCCGGAGGATCTGGAGGTGCTTTCCGCAGCGCTCCAGGACGGCGTTCTGAAGATCGGGGAGGCGTCCTATGACGGGCGCGCCCGGCGCTTCGTGATCCAGCTTAACCGGTTCCAGTGGGAGGAGGCGGGCCCGCGCGGGCCCTATCGGCGCCGGCGCGCGGTGCTCGCGGTCGATGGCGCGGCTTCGGTGAAGACCGCCCAGGTGCAGCGGGGGGACAAGGACGCCGTGGCCGTCGTGCTGGCGCTCCAGTTCGAGCCGGACCCCGAGCCCCCGGGCGGGGCGCTGCGCGTGCTGCTGGCTGGGGGCGGGGAGATCCGCGTGACCGTGGAATGCCTTGATCTGCTGCTGGTCGATACCGGGCCTTCCTGGAACACCCCGCACAAGCCTTTCCACGGGCGCCGCTGAGCCCATGGCCGCCATCCTCTTCGCCGCCGATCCCGGCTTCCCCGAAACCTACGCCCGCCTGATCGCCGAGCGCGGCCTGCGCCTGGACGGGGCGGAGGCGGCGGCGCGGGAGATCTGCGCGCGGGTCCGCGCCGAGGGCGTCTCCGCCGTGCTGGCCTATGGCGCGGCGCTGGACGGGGTGACGCTGCGCGAGGACGAGCTGCGGGTGAGCGCGGGCGAGATCGAGGCCGCCTACGCCGCCTGCCCGCCGGACCTGATCGCCGCGCTCGAGACCGCGGCCGAGCGGATCGGCGCGTTCCATCGCCGCGAGCGGCCCGAGGACGGTCAATTCACCGACGCGCAGGGCGTGACGCTAGGCTGGCGCTGGACGCCAGTGGAGTCCGCGGGCCTCTATGCGCCGGGCGGGCGGGCGGCCTATCCCTCCTCGGTGCTGATGAACGCCGTGCCGGCCAAGGCCGCGGGCGTCGCGCGCCTGGCCATGGCCACGCCTCCGGGCAAGCTCCTGGAAAACCCAGCCATCCTGGCGGCGGCCAAGATCGCGGGCGTCGACGAGATCTGGAAGATCGGGGGCGCGCAGGCGATCGCGGCGCTGGCCTACGGGGCGGGGCCCCTGGCGGCGACGGACGTGGTGGTGGGCCCCGGCAACGCCTATGTGAACGCCGCCAAGAAGATCGTGTTCGGCGCTGTGGGCGTGGACGCGCTGGCGGGGCCTTCAGAGGTCTTCATCCTGTGCGACGGCGGCGCCGATCCCGCCTGGATCGCCGCCGATCTGCTCGCCCAGGCTGAGCATGACGGCCAGGCGCAAGCGGTGCTGTTTACGCAAGACCAGGGCTTCGCAGAGGCGGTGGCGGCGGCGGTGGAGGCGCTGCTGGACAACCCACACCCCGGGCCGCACCCCGGGCCCCAGGCCGCGCCTAAGGCCGGCCCCGCCGCGCGCGCGGCCTGGGCGGCCCATGGCGCGATCATCGTGACCGAAACCCTCGAGGCGGCCGCCCCGCTGGTGGACGCGGCCGCACCCGAGCACGTCCAGATCGTGGCCGCCGACGCCGAGCGCCTGGCCGGGCGGTTGCGCCACGCGGGCGCGATCTTCCTGGGCGCCTATTCGCCGGAGGCGCTGGGCGATTACGTCGCGGGGCCAAGCCACGTCCTGCCCACCGCGCGCGCGGCCCGCTTCAGCGGCGGGCTGTCGTGCTACACCTTCCTGAAGCGCACCTCGATCATCGCCGCGGGCCCGCAGGCGCTGGCGGCGCTGGGGCCTGCGGCCGCGCGCCTGGCGGATGCGGAAGGCCTGCCGGCGCACGCGCACTCGATGCGGCTGCGCCTGCCCCCCGATGACCGCGCCTGAGGCGAGCCCGAGCCGGGACCGCCTCGTCGAGGTGATCCTCGATGAGGTCACCCTCGGCGCCGCCACCGCGGACGCCGCGCACGAGCGCCGCGTGGCCGTGTTCGATCTGCTGGAGCAAAACAGCTTCGCGCTGGCCGGCGCGGATCTGGGGCCGTACACGCTGCGCATGTCGGTGCTCGAGCAGCGCCTCGTGCTCGATATCTTTGGCGCCGGCGAGGTGCGGGCCAAGACGTTCGTGCTGTCGCTGTCGCCGCTGCGGCGGGTGATCAAGGATTATTTCAAGGTCTGCGAGACCTATTACGACGCGATCCGCCACGCCACCCCCGCCCAGATCGAAGCCATCGATATGGGCCGGCGCGGGCTGCACAATGAGGGCTCAAACCTGCTCGAGGCGCGCCTCGCCGGCAAGATCACGCTGGATGGGGACACCGCGCGGCGGCTGTTCACCCTGATCTGCGCGCTGCATGTGCGCGGGGGCGCGCGCGGAGGCTTCGAGGGCGGCGCTTGACGCGGGCCCCTCCACGGCGCAGAGCCCCACCCCTATAGTCCGGCCGCGGCGCGCGGGGACGTGAGCTGAGGCAGGCATGGCGAAAGAGGATTTGCTGGAGTTCGCGGGCACGGTGGTGGAATTGCTGCCCAACGCGACCTTCCGCGTGAAGCTCGAAAACGATCACGAGATCATCGGCTATACCGCCGGCAAGATGCGCAAGAACCGCATCCGCGTCCTGGCGGGGGATAAGGTGCTGGTGGAGATGACCCCGTACGACCTGACCAAGGGCCGCATCACCTATCGGTTCAAATAGCGCTTTCAACACGGAAGGTGACCCCGCCCATGGAACAGCGCGACATCGTCGTCACCGGAGCGGCCACGGGCATCGGGCGGGCGGCGGTCTCCAAGGCGGTCGAGGAAGGCGCCCACGTCTTCGCCAGCGTGCGCAAGGAAGAAGATGCGATCGCCCTGAAAGAGGCGTTCGCCGATCGCGTCACCCCGCTCCGGTTCGACGTCACCGACGGCCTTGCGGTGCGCGCGGCCGCCGCGCAGGTCGGCGTGGCCTTGGGCAAGCGCACGCTCGCGGGGCTCGTCAACAATGCCGGGATCGCGGTGGCGGGGCCGCTGCTTTACCTCGAGCCGGACGAATTGCGCCGCCAGTTCGAGACCAATCTGTTCGGCGTGCACGTCGTCACCCAGGCCTTCGCGCCGCTTCTGGGGGTGGACCCCGGCCGGCGCGGCCTGCGCGGGCGCATCGTCATGATCAGCTCGGTGGCGGGACGCACCGCGATGCCGTTCACCGGCGCCTATTCGGCCTCCAAGCACGCGCTGGAAGGCTATTCGGCGGCGCTGCGGCGGGAATTGATGCTGTTCGGCGTGGACGTCATCGTCGTGGCGCCCGGCGCGATCGTCACCCCTATCTGGGGCAAGCGCGACGAGGCCGCCGAGGCGCGCTATGCCGGCACCGCCTATGCCGAGGCCTACGAAGCGGTGGGCGGGATGATGACGCAGATGGGCCAGGGCGGACTGCCCGCCAGCGCGGTGGGCGAGCTGATCTGGCGCTGCCTCACCGAGGAGCGGCCGCGCACGCGCTACGGCATCCAGCGCGAGGGGCCGCTGGCGATGCTTGCCCCCCTTCTCCCCCAGCGTCTGCTCGACCGCGTGATCGCCAAGCGCGCAAAGCTCGAACCGGCCGAGTGAGCGCGGCGGGGGAGTTCGTTCTGGCGAGCGCCAGCCCGCGCCGGCTGGCGTTGCTGGCCCAGATCGGCCTGGCGCCCGACCGGGTGCTGGAGACGGCGGTGGATGAGACGCCCGCCGTGGCGGAATTGCCGCGGGCGCTCGCCGTGCGCCTCGCCCGGGCCAAGGCCGAAGCCGGCGCCGCCGCCGCCCCGGACGCGCTGGTGCTGGGCGCGGACACCGTGGTGGCGTGCGGGCGGCGCATCCTGCCCAAGGCGCTGAACGAGGACGAGGCGCGCCGCTGCCTGACGCTGCTCTCCGGCCGGGCCCACCAGGTGCTGACGGGGGTGTGCGTGCGCGCGCCCGGCGGGCGCGGCGGGGAGCGCCTGGTGGCCACGCGCGTCACCTTCAAGCGCCTCACGGGCCAGGAGATCGACGCCTATCTCCGGTCCGGGGAATGGGAAGGCAAGGCCGGCGGCTACGCCATCCAGGGCCGTGCGGCCAAGTTCGTGACCGCGCTTTCGGGCTCCTACAGCGCGGTGGTGGGCCTGCCGCTCTACGAGACGGCCGCGCTCTTGGAAGGCGCGGGGCGGCCCGCTTTCGCGCGATGACGCCGGGCGGGGACCTCAAGACCTGGGTGGACGCCGGCGTCGGCGAGACGCGCGCAGCCTTGGTGCAGGACGGGCGCCCCGTGGCGCTGACGCTCGCGCGGTGGAGCGACGAAGGCCGGCGCGCCCGCTTCGGGGAGACTTATGCCGGTCGGGTGCGCGCGGTGGACAAGGCGCTGCGCGGGGCGTTCCTCGATTTGGGGCTCGCGGGCGAGGACGGCTTCCTGCCGCTGGACGCCGCGGGCGCCGCGCGCCTGGGCCCGCGCCGGGCGGCGGCGGTGGCGCAAGGCCAGCTTCTGGCGGTGGAGGTGGTGCGCGAGGGCGTGCGCGCGAAGGCCCCGGTGCTTTCCCTGCTGGAGACGGAAGGGAGCGGGGCGCCGCGCCGTCTCTCCCGCCCCGCGCACGACCGTGCGCTGGAGGGGGCCGCCCCCGCAGACCGCGACATCCGCGCCGCGCTGGACGCGGCCTTCGCCGAGGCGCTGCACCCGGACGCGGCCATCCCCGGCGGCGGGCGGTTGCGGATCGAGCCTACCGCGGCGCTGGTGGCGATCGACGTCGATTCCGCCGGGCGTACGGGCGCGCGCGATCCCGAGCGCCTGGCGCTGGCGCTCAACATCGCAGCGGCCGGGGAGGCGATGCGCCAGCTCCGCCTGCGCAATCTCGGCGGGTTGATCGCGATCGATTTCGTGTCGATGCGCGCGCCCGCCCATCGCAAAGCGCTGGACCAAGCCTTGCGGGCCGCGGGCGAGGGCGATCCGGGGCGGCCGATGTTTGCGCCGCTGTCGCGGTTCGGCGTCGCCGAGCTTTCCCGCGCGAGCCCCGCCCGCCCGCTGCACGAGGCCTGCCTCGACCCCGCCGGCGCCCCGACCGTGGAGACCGTCGCGCTCGCCTGCCTGCGCGCGCTCGAGCGCGAGAGCGGCCAGGCGCGCGGGCGGGTGCTGAGCGCCCATGTGGCGCCGGCGGTCGCCGACTGGCTGGCGGCTTCCCATATCCCGTGGCGGCCGGCCCTGGAGGCGCGCATCGGGTCGCGTTTCGAGATCGTGCGCGCCGCCCCCGGCGCCCCCGCGGACCGGATCGATATCGAGATGCGCTGATGCCCGCCGCCGCCCCTTCCTGCCCGATCTGCCGCAAGCAGGCTGAGCCCGCCTATCGCCCGTTCTGCTCTCGCCGGTGTGCGGATGTGGACCTGAACCGCTGGCTGTCGAACGCCTACGCCGTCCCCGAAGAAGCGGCGGACGCGGCGGAGGAAACCCCGGACGGCGAACCGGGCTGAGCGTCGTGCGCCGTTAACGCTCCGTTATCCCTGCCGCGCGATCCTCCTCCCAGATAAAGCAGCACCAAGGAGACGCCCCGCCCCACAGAGTGCTGCCTCGGCCGGACTGCGTCGCTGACGCAGTCCGGCCGTTTCAGTTTTTGGCGCCCGCGTCCGGGCTTGGCGCACCGCGGCGTTCCGGCTAGCTCTGGAACGCGCCCGTGTCTGATGTTCCCCCGGATGCTTGCTTATAGACTTCCGCTCCGAACAGGACGGGTCTTGTTGCGCTGCTCGTCTTGGTGTCCAGTCTAGGGCGTAGCCGATGCGTGACGACACCCCCTCTCTTTCGCCCTGAGCCCGCCGGAGCGCCCTGATGGCCCGTTCTCAAGCGCTGGAAAAAGCGCCCCAGGCCGGCTCTCCGCCGGCCCCGCCCTGGGGCGTTATGGAGGCGGAGGAGGCGCGTCGGCGGCGGGACTGGATGGGTTTCGTGCTGGCCGGCTTCGAGCGGCGCCTGCGCATGGCCGCCCCGTCTGAGCGTGCGCCCCCCCACGACCTCCACGCCGCCATGCGCCACATCCTGCTCGCGCCTTCCAAGCGCACCCGCGCGCTCTTGGCGGTGTTCGTCAGCGAGGCGCTGAACGCGGACGAGGAAGCGGCGATGGACGTCGCGTGCGTGATCGAATTCGTGCACGCCGCCTCCCTGCTGCTGGACGATCTGCCCTGCATGGACGACGCCGCGCGCCGCCGCGGGCGCCCCTGCGCGCATCTGGTGTACGGGGAAGCGGTGGCGACGCTTGCCGCCGTCGCGCTCCTGAACCTCGCCTTCGCCACGCTCGCGCACTTGCCGAATACGAGCGATTCGGTGCGCGTGGGCCTGGGCGCGAAGCTTGCGGAAGTGGTGGGCTCGGGCGGGCTGATCGGGGGCCAGGTGGCGGACCTCGCGCCGGTGGCGGGGCGCACCATCGCGGAAGCGGAGGCGATCAACCGCCGCAAGACCGCCGTGCTGTTCGAGTTCGCCGTCACCGCAGCCGCCGCGCTCGCCGGGGCGGATACGGCGCGATGCGCGCACCTGACGCGCTATGCCGATGCGCTGGGCCTCGCCTTCCAATTGCTGGACGATTTGCGGGACGCGGGCGTCGTCACCCCCGATGCGGGCAAGGATTGCGGCAAGGACGCCGGCAAGCTGACCGTGGCCGCGCTGTCGGGGACGGAAGAAGCGCGCGCCCGACTTACTGCACACCTGGAAACCGCCTGGGCCGCGCTGGGGGAGGCCGGCGCCGCCACCCCCGCGCTTGAGGCGCTGATGCAGCTCTGCTTTGCGGACGTGTTCGCGTAAGTTTCTACGCAAGAACCGGCGAGGCGTCCCGGCCCAGCGTGTCGCGCAGGCGCGGCCCCGGCGGGGAAAGCAGCTGCTCCAGCACCCGCGCAGACGCCAGCACCCCCGGCATCCCCGCGCCCGGATGGGCCCCGGCGCCGACGAGATAGAGGTTCTCCACCCCCTCGGCGCGGTTGTGGAAGCGGAACCAGGCCGATTGCGTGAAGTGCGGCGCGATCAGGAAACCGGTGCCGGACACGCTCAAATAATCGGACGCGAAGTTCTCCGGGGTCATGAAGAAATCCGCGGTGATCGTGTCCGCGAGGCCCGGCAGCAGGGTGCGGTCGAGCGCGGCGACGATGCGGTCGCGCAGTTTCGGCCCTTCCACCGCCCAATCGATATCGTGGGTCAGGTTGGGCACCGGGGCGAGGACGTAGAAGCTGTCGCAGCCGGGGGGCGCGAAGCTTGAATCGGTGGCGGTGGGGCGGTGCAGGTAGAGCGAGAAATCTTCCGCCAGCACGCCGCGGTCGAAGATGTCGGCCAGCAATTCCTTGAAGCGCGGCCCCATCCAGATCGTGTGATGCGCGACGTCGGGATAGGTGCGCCGGGTCCCGAAATAGAGCACGAACAGGCCCATCGAAAGCCGCGCCGCGCCGCGCTTCAGGCGCACCGCTACGTTCTGGCCCGCCTGGGGCAGCATCTTGGCGTACAGGTGCAGCGGATCGACGTTCGACACCACGATGTCCGCCCCCAGCGTCTCCCCGCCCTCGAGCGCCACGCCCACCGCGCGTCCGTTCTCCACCAGCACGCGCTCCACCGTGGTGCGGGTGCGGATGGCGACGCCCTGTTCCAGCAGCAGCCGCTCGAGCGCGTCCACGATCGCGCCGGTGCCCCCCATCGCGAACCACACCCCCCAGCGCCGCTCCAGATAATGGATCAGCCCATAGATGCTGGTGGTGGCGAAGGGGCTGCCGCCCACCAGCAGCGGCTGGATCGAGAGCGCCTGGCGGATCTTCTCGTGTTTCAGATGCTTGGCGATCAGGCTCCAGACCGAACGATAGCTTTCAAGCTCCGCCAGCCGCGGGGCCTGCTTCAGCATCGTCCAGAAATCGTGGAAGGGCGCGTCCGCGAGATCCACAAAGCCCGCCTCGAACAGCCGCCGCGAATGCTCGAGCAGGCGTTTGTAGCCCTCCACGTCCGGGGGATGGATGCGGGCGATCTCGCGCAGCGTGTCCTCTACCGAGCCGCCATAATCGAAGGTCGAACCGTCCTGGAAGTAAAACCGGTACCAGGGCGAGAGCGGCGTGAAGGTGACGTAGTCCTGCCGTTTCTTGCCGAACAAATCGAAGATCTCGTCGAACAGGAACGGCGCGGTGATCACGGTGGGGCCCGCGTCGTGGCGGAAGCCGTCACGTTCGAACACCTGGGCGCGCCCGCCCAGCCTCGGGCAGCGGTCCAGCAGGGTCACGCCATAGCCGCGCGCGCGCAGCCGGGCCGCGGCCGCCAGCCCCCCGAAGCCCCCGCCGATGACGATCGCCGCGCCCGGGGCGGCCGCTGGTTTCGCGCTCATGCGGCGTCTCCTTCTTCCAAAAGTCGCGCGCGGCGCAGCGCGGAAAGATCCCCGCTGCCGGTGCAGAAGCACGCGATGCGCAATTCCGCGGCCAGCCGCTCGAAATGGTCCACCACCGCCTGCGGGCTGATCAGCGCCGCACTCAGCACGCCCGCCGCCTGGCCTACGATCTCCGCGCCCAGCCGGATCGCCTTGGCGGCGTCCAGGCCCGTGCGCACCCCGCCCGAGGCGATCAGCGGGGTGTCCGGCGCCGCCGCATGGGCCTGGCGCACGGCGCGCGCGGTGGGCACGCCCCAGCCGCGGAACGTCTCCCCCGCTTCCCCGCCCCCGGGGGAGCGCAGGCCCTCCACCGCCGCCCAACTGGTGCCGCCCGCGCCCGCGACGTCGATGGCGGCCACGCCCGCATCGGCGAGCCGGCGCGCCACGGGCCCGGAAATCCCCGCGCCCACTTCTTTGACCACCACCGGCGCGGCGAGCCGCGCGCAGAGATCGCCGATCGCGGCCTCGACGCCGCGCCAATCGTGATCGCCTTCGGGCTGGAGCGCCTCCTGCAGCGGGTTCAGGTGCACGATCAGGGCGTCGGCCTCGATCATGTCCACGGCGCGGCGGGCGAGGTCCAGCGCGTCCGGCCGGCGCAGCTGGGCCGCGCCCAGATTGGCCAGAAGCAGCGTGTGCGCGCCGGCGCGCGCGCGCACCGCCGGCGTCAGCCCCGCATCGGCGGCCTGCTCCAGCGCCACGCGCTGGGAGCCCACGCCGAGCGCGATGCCCAGCGCGCCTGCGGCCTCCGCGAGGCTCGCATTGATCGCCTCCGCCCGGGCGGGGCCTCCCGTCATGGAGCTGATCATGAAGGGGAGCGAAAGGCGCTTGCCCAGAAACGTCCGGCTAAGGTCGATGCTTTCGAGCGCGAGCTCGGGCAGCGCGCAATGCTCGAACGCGACCGCGCCAAAGCCCGCGTCCCGGCTCGCGCCCGCTTTGCCGGACAGCACGATTTCCAGGTGGTCTTCCTTGCGATCGGTGATGCGCATCGCGGCGGGCCTATGGCTGGGCGGGGCTTCTGGTCTATCTTAGGCTGCACACGGCCAGGAGCATAATGGAGCGACCATGGCGGCGGCGGCGATCGTGATCGGGACGTTCTTGGCGATGGAGGGCGTGGCGTGGTGGACGCACCGCTATGTCATGCATGGCTGGCTGTGGGTGTTGCACCGCTCCCACCACCGCCCGCGGCGCGGGGCGTTCGAGCTGAACGATCTGTTTGCGGTGTTCTTCGCCGTGCCCGCCGTCGCGCTGGTCGCGGCGGGGGTGAGCGGTTACCCGGCGCTGTTGTGGGTGGGCGTGGGGGTGACGCTCTATGGGGTGTTTTACGCCTTGTTTCATGATGTTCTCGTGCACCGGCGCGCCCGGCACCGCTACAGCCCACGCCGCGGCTATCTGGCGCGCATCCACCAGGCCCATCATATCCACCACGCGGTGCGCACCAAGCATGGGGCGGTGTCGTTCGGCTTCCTGTTCGCGCCGGACCCTGCACGTCTGCGCGCCAAGCTCTCCGGGCGGGGCTGACGCGCGCGCCCCAAAGATCAGAGTTCCAGATCAGGCTTCGTCCATAGGCCTTGGCGCGGGCGCGCGGGCGCGCCGCCGGCGCCCCAGAGCGCAGGGGCCGCATCGCCCAGCGCGAGCACAGCGCTGGCGGCCTTGCGCGGCTTGGAGACGATGGCGCGCGTCTCATAGCCGCGGGCGGCGACGAGGCGGGCGATCTCGCGATAGATGCGCCGCGCCGCCGCGATCCCCCAGGCCGCCTTGAACGGCAGCCGCCGCAGCCCGATCAACGCGCTCTCATAATAGGCCTCCGCCAGCGCGAGCAGCGCCGCCACCGCCTCGGCCTCTCCCTTGGCCAGCAGATCGGCGGGCAGATAGACGCGCCCGATCGCTGCGTCCCCGCGCACGTCTCGGCAGATATTCGTGAGCTGGAAGGCGATCCCCAGATCGGCGGCGCGGTGCAGCGTGGCGGCGTCGCGCACGCCCATGATGATGGCCATCATCACCCCCACCACGCCGGCCACATGGTAGCAATAATCGAGCGTGTCCTCGATCGTCTCGTAGCGGCGCTCCACAGCGTCCATCTCGAAGCCGGCGATCAAGTCCAGCGGGTGCTGGGGGGACATGGAATGGCGCCTCGCGACCCGCGCCAGCGCCTCGAAAGCCAAGCCCTCCGGGCGGCCCTCGAGCGCTTCGAGCGTCCGCTGGCGCAGCTGCGCCAGGCGCGCCTCGATCGGCTCGGCGGGGGCTTCGCCGGGAAAGCCCATCCGCTGGCCGTCGATCACGTCGTCGCAATAGCGGCACCAAGCATAGAGAAGCATGGCGTCTTCGCGCATCCCCGGGGGCAGCAGGCGCGCCGCGCCGTGAAAGCTCTTTGATCCGTCCCGCAGGCTTGTCGCCGCGAAGTCGAGCACGGGGTCAGACATGGCGGCCCGCCGCGGCCCGCAGCGCCGGTCCAACCGGCACCGGAGGCGCCCCCATCAGGATGCGGGCGGCGTCCGCCCACGTCGTCTCCCCGGCGTAGAAGCGCCGGATCACGCCGCCCGGCATGGTGTAGAAACGCTGCAGCACGCGGTAGCGCTGCGCGGAGGGGGCGGCCTGGAACAGCATCCGATTAAGCGCCCGGTAGAAGCCGCGCCCGCGCCAGAGCCGCGCCCCGTAATCGCGCAGGCCGCCGACGCCGTTTTGGGCGATGAAATCGGCCACGCGCACCGCATCGGGTAGGCTGTAGCCGGTGACGGGGTGGAAAAACAGGCCGCGCATCCCGATCGGAATTGGGGCCAGATCCTGCGGCCAGGCGCGATCGAAGTCCCCGCCCAGCGCCAGCGGCAGCACGCCCTCTTCTTGCCGCACCACGCGCGCGATCGCCCAGCCTTGGGCGGCGGCGTAGGCGTGCATGCCCGCGTGCAGCGCCTCTGCGCGCAATTCCGGCCCGTCGGTGTAATAGGTGTCTTCGATCAGCACGCGCGTGGGCGAAAAGGGCAGGGCGTAGACGAAGCGATAGCCCTCCCTCTGGGCCACCGTCGCGTCCATGATCACCGGATGGTCGAGCCCGTGGGGGGCGGCGAGCTCCACCTCGAGGCCGGCGAATTTCTGGAACGCGATGTCCACCCCCGGAAGGTCCCTGACCCCGCGCGCGTCCAGCACCGCGCCCGCCTCGATCCGCGTCCCGTCCGCGAGCGTCGCCCCGGCGGCGGAAGCCTCCACGACCTCGGCGCCAAAGCGCAGCGCCTCGCCCAGCCGCGTCGTGAGCCCCGCATGGAAACTCGCGTCGGTGATGGCGTTGTAGCCCGCCTTCAGCACCCGGCTGTGGGCGGGAAACCGTACTTCTTGCGCGGGCCAGCTCTTGGCGGTCAGCGGCGCGATCCAAGCGCGCGCCGAAGGCGTCAGGTCCCCGTCGTGGAAGCACCAGGTGTGCGAGCCCCCGGCCCGGGCGGCCTGTTCGAGCACGAGCACGGCCAGATCCGGGCGCGCCTCCCGCAGCCGATAGGCCGTGAGCCCCCCCGCCAGGCCGCCGCCGAGGATCAGAACGTCGACACGCTGCATGAACGCTCAGCCTTCCCGCGAAGCGGCCGCCCCCCGCCTCTTTAGCGCTTTATCGCAAGGCTTTGTAAGCGCAATCGAGCGCGCCGCCGCGGCCCGCCTCAGCGCGACATCGACACCGAAGGCGCAGGGCCTGGATGCTCGAAGGCGGCGGCGTCGAAGCGGGGCGGCCCCATCCCGGACGGCTTGCCCGAAACGCCATAGGGTTCGGACGGCATGCCCAGCAGGTTCGGGTTCGCCCCGCCGTCGCCGTCCACGTCCAGCAGAGCGGAAATGGCGTAGCGGCCGGGCGGCACGTCGCCGAAATCCACCTCCATGGCGCCGGGCGTCGGCGTCACTTGCAGGCGCTTGAAGGGCTTGCCTTTGTCGCAATTGGGAAATTTCTCGGCCTGGGACCAGAGGCACAGATAAAGCTTGCCTTCAGCGGGCGCGACATTGGCGACGCTCACGGTCAGCGGGGCGGCGTGGGCGGCGCCCGTCATCAGGGCCAGCGCCGCGGCGGGCGCGGCCAGCGTCTGGAGCATGCGCATCATTTTCATCGGAAACATCCTTGGGTCGAGAGCCGCCTGCCGTTTATCTAGGCGCTACTCAAACGATTGACAAACCCGCCGCGCACCCAGGCCTCACGCCAGCCGCTCCAGCACCACCGTGCCGATCGAATAGCCCGCTCCGAACGAACACACCAAGCCTAAGGCGCCCGGCGGCAGATCCTGCGAATGCAGGTGGAAGGCGATGATGGAGCCCGCGCTCGACGTATTGGCGTAGGTATCGAGCACGGTGGGGCTTTCCTCGGGCGCGGCTTCCCGGCCCAGCACGCGCTGGGCGATCAGGCGGTTCATGTTGGCGTTGGCCTGGTGCAGCCAGAGGCGGCTGAGATCGGTCGGGGCCAGGTTCAGCGCCGCAAGCTGATCGAGGATCATGTCGGCGGCCAACGGCACGACTTCCTTGAACACCTTGCGCCCCTCCTGGACGAACAGCTTGTCCGGCGCGTTCGCGGTGTCGGGGGCGGTGCGGTTGAGGAAGCCGAAATTGTTGCGGATGGCGTTGGAGAAGCGGGTCTTGAGCCGGGTGCCCCGGATCGCCCAGCCGCCTTGGCCCGCGCGGTCGGTCGTCTCCAACAGCAAGGCGGTGGCGACATCGCCGAAGATGAAATGGCTGTCGCGGTCGCGGAAATTGAGGTGGCCGGAGCAGATTTCAGGATTGACGATCAGCACGCTGCGCGCGTCGCCCGCTCGGATGAGGTCTGCGCCCACCTGCACCGCGAAGGTCGCCGAGGAGCACGCCACGTTCATGTCGAACGCGAAGCCCTCCGCGCCCAGCGCGTCCTGGATCTCGATGGCGATCGCAGGGTAAGCGCGCTGCATGTTGGAGGCCGCGCACAGGACCGCGTCCACCTCCCCCGCCTCGCGCCCGGCGCGGGCGAGCGCGTCGCGCGCGGCGGCCACGCCCATTTCGGCCATGATGGAGATCTGGTCGTTGCGCCGCTCCGGCAGGCGCGGGGCCATGATCGCGGGATCGAGCACGCCGGCCTTGTCCACCAGGTAACGCGATTTGACGCCCGAGGCCTTCTCGATGAATTCCGCGCTCGAGGGGGACACGCCCGCCTGCGCGGCATAGGCGTTGAAACTGGCCACCAGCGCTTCATTGGGCACGGCGTGTCCCGGCGTATAGAGGCCGGTGGCGGAGAGGCGGACGCCGTTCATGGGAAACCCTGGCGCCCGTGCGGCGTCTTGACCCTGGCATAAGGCACAAACCGAAAGCCTGCCAGCGCCTCACGCCTCACACGCCTCACGCCTCCCGCTCGCCCCCCGGCAGCAGCAGCCAG
Organism: Alphaproteobacteria bacterium; assembly: GCA_031398975.1. Lineage (GTDB taxonomy): Bacteria > Pseudomonadota > Alphaproteobacteria > Caulobacterales > Aquidulcibacteraceae > JAKFWI01. Next base: position 105,498 of record JANNOI010000021.1, read on the forward strand.
GGCGGGGGGGCGAGCCGCACGGGCCGCCCCTCTGCGGTCAACGCGATCCCGGCCGTGATCGCCTCCTGCGCACGGTCCACCCGCAGCAGAGCGAGCGCCCGGCCGGCCATGCCGGTGCGGATCTCGCCGAGTTCTGCGGGGCCAGCGGTGACCGCCGCCCCGAAGGCGGGGGCGGGGCCCTCGAACGCCACGGGGCAGAATTTCCGCCGGGTCGTGGCCCGCCGCTTCATCCGGCTCACATTCTCCTGCCCCACGAAGCACCCCTTCTGGAAGCCGGCCCCGTTCAGCTCCTCAAACAAAGCCTCCAGCGCAAACACCTCCTCGGGCGCCGCGTCGGCCACGAGATCTGGCGCGCCTGCGGCGAGGCGGGCCCGGCGGTAGGCTTCGGGCTCGGCCTCGGGCGGGGGCCCGTCCGCAGGCGCAAGGCGCCGGCGCGGCAGGGCGGGCAGGCGCGGGTCCTCCACCCCCTCGGAATCGGCATAGATTCCGAGGCCTTCCTCCGCCGGCCCGATCGTCACGTTCGCGCGCAGGCGGTACATCATCAGCTTCTGGCGCAGCCCGGCCGCCCGCGCGACCGCCACGTCGATCCCGAAGCCCCCCTCCCGCCGCCACAGCACGAAATCCGCGAACACCTTGCCTTGCGGCGTCAACAGCCCCGCATACAGCGCCGGCGCGTGCGCCAGGAGCGCGATGTCCTGGGTGATCAGGTTCTGCAGGAACGCTTCCGCGTCCGGCCCGGATACAGGCAAAAGCACGCGGTCAAGGCGCAGCGGGGCGGCGGGCATCGCGTTGAGATGGCCCCGCGGGCGCGCTTGGCAAGCCGGCGTGCGCCCCCTAAAGCGCGGCCATGGCCAGGCTGCTCTTCATCACCGCCAACCGCATCGGCGACGCCGCCCTCTCTACCGCCGCGCTGGAAGAGGCGATGGCGCGCACGCCGGGGGCGGGTGTGGTGATCGCGTGCGGGGCGGCGGCCGCGCCCCTCTTCCGCGCCGTGCCGGGCCTGGAGAGCCTCCACCCTTTCGTCAAGCAGCGCGGGGGCCGCCATTGGGTGGGGCTGTGGCGGGCGCTGTCGGGGCGGCCTTACACGCTGGCGGTGGATCTGCGCGGCTCGCTCTTGACCTATGGGCTTCCATGCCGCGAACGCATCGTGTTCCGCAAGAACCCGCGGGTGCAGCACAAGCTCGAGGAATGGGCCGCGCTCATGGGGGCCAGCGCCGCCCGCGGTCCCAAAATCCACCTGAACGCAGAGGCGCGGCGCGCGGCGGATGCGGTCATCGGCGCCGACAAGCCGATCCTGGCGCTGGGGCCGGGGGCGAATTTCATCGGCAAGATCTGGCCGCAGGAGCGGTTTGAGCGGCTGGCGCGGGGCCTGGCGGGGCCGGGCGGGCCGCTGGCGGGGGCGCGCGTCGTGCTGCTGGGCGGGCCGGGAGACGAGGCGGCGGCGGGGGCGCTGGCGGCGGCGCTTGCGGGGGCGGGGATCGAGAGCGTGAACGCCGCAGCCCGCCTCGATCTGCTGGCGACGGCGGCGCTGCTCGAGCGCGTAACGCTTTTCGTGGGCAATGATTCCGGGCTCATGCACATCGCCGCCGCCATGGGCGCGGCCACGATCGGGCTGTTCGGACCCACCGACGAGCAGGTGTACGGCCCCCGGGGGCCGCGCGCGCGGGCGGTGCGGGGACCGCGTAGCTTCACCGACCTTGTAGGCCTGACCGACCTGACGCGGGTGCGCCATTCGATGATGGGCGATCTGGAGGTGGAGCGGGTGGAGGCGGCGGCCCTCGAAGTGTTGAGCGCGGGCGGCTTACGCTGATCCCGCGCTTCACGCCCGGCGCGAAATCTTCGCTCTCCCTCCGGAAGCAATGATCTGGATAGAAGTTATGAACCATTGGCGCCCATCCTGCGGAACGCATGCGCGCCCTTACCCTGCCCTTGGGCGGGGGCGCGGGGCTGGGAGATTGGCCTCATGACGATTGATCTGCACGTTTCCGCAAGCGCGCGCCCGCAGGCGGGCGCCCTCCTCGCCCTCGCGGATACGGTGGAAAAGCTGGCGGGCGCGGCCGACGCCGTCGAGATCGCCGCCATCGTGCGCACCGCCGCCCGCCTCCTGGCGGGGGCCGATGGCGTCTGCGTGGTCCTGCGCGAGGGGGAGCGGGTCACCTATCTCGACGAGGACGCGGTGGGGCCGTTATGGAAGGGCCAATCCTTCCCGATCGAATCCTGCATCTCGGGCTGGGCGATGCGCGCACGCGAGACGGTGATCATCCCCGACATCACCGCCGATCCGCGCATCGTGACCGCGCTGTACGCCAACACCTTCGTGAAAAGCCTGGTGATGGCGCCGACCCCGAAAGCCCAGCCGGTCGCCGCGATCGGGGCGTATTGGGCGAAGGCGCACGCGCCCGGCCCAGACGCGGTCGCCGCCTTGGAGGCCATGGCCCGGGCGGCCGGGGTGGCGCTGGAGAATGTCCGCCTGCGCACCGCGCTGACCGCCGCCGCCGAGGAGGCCCGCGCCGCCGACCAGGCCAAGAGTGCCTTCCTCGCCAATATGAGCCACGAGATCCGCACCCCCCTGCACGGGATGACCGCGGTGGCGGACGTGCTCGCGACCACGCCGCTCGAACCCCGCCAGCGCGAGATGGTGGCGCTCATCGCCCGCTCGGCGGACCATCTGAACCGCGTCCTGTCGGACGTGCTGGACTTTTCGCGGATCGAGGCCGGCCGGCTCGATCTCGCGGCCGAGCCGTTCGACCCGTGCGCGGCCGCCGCCGAGGTCGCCGCGTTGTTTCAGCCCAGGGCGAACGCCAAAGGCCTCACGCTCGATCTGCACTGCGCGCCGGGCGCGGCGGGGAGTTTTGTCGGCGACGCGGTGCGGTTCCGGCAGATCCTGTCGAACCTGGTGTCCAACGCCATACGCTTTACCGCCGAGGGCGGGGTCGCTCTGCGGGTGGAGGAGGAGGACCGCGCCGGCGCACGTTCGATGCTCGCCATCAGCGTGGCCGATAGCGGGGTGGGGTTCGCGATGGAGGAGGCGCCGGCGCTCTTCCGCCGCTTCACCCAGATCGACGGCTCGCTGACGCGCGCCCGGGACGGCTCCGGCCTTGGCCTCGCCATCACGGACGGGCTGGTGCGCGCCATGGGCGGAACCATCGAGGCGCGCTCGCGCCCGGGCTTCGGCGCCACGTTCACCATCCGCCTGCCGCTGGATCGGGCGCCGCCCACGGCCGCGCCCCTCCTCGCGCCGGCCGCCCCTGCGGCCCCGGCGCCGACGTCCAGGCGCCTGCGCATCCTCTGCGCGGAGGATCACCCCACCAACCAGGCGGTGCTGCGGCTCTGCCTTGAGCCTCTGAACGCCGAGATCGTGATGGTGGAGGACGGGGCGCGCGCGCTCGAATCCGTGACCCACATCGAGCCGGACCTGATCCTGATGGACATGCAGATGCCGGTGCTGGACGGGCTCGAGACGACGCGCCGCATCCGCGCCATCGAGCAGGACCTAGACCTGCCGCGTACGCCGATCATCATGGTCACCGCAAACGCCCTGAAGCACCATCTGGCGGCCGCCTTCGCCGCGGGGGTCGATGCGTTCGTCTCCAAGCCCACCACCCCCTCGCGCCTGATCGAGGCGATCGACCTCGCGCTCGAGGCCCGCGCCGCCTAGATGTAGGGCGCTTGTCTCTGTGGGAAGGAAGCGCCGATGTCTGTTATCGAGAGGGTGATCGAGCCCAAGCCGCGCGACCTCGGCGACGGCTTCAGCGTGCGCCGGGCCCTGCCTACCGCCGCGCGCCGCGCGGTCGGGCCGTTCGTGTTCCTCGACCATATGGGCCCGGCGCACTTCCCGCCGGGCGCGGGGCTCGACGTGCGCCCCCACCCCCATATCGGGCTGGCCACCGTCACCTATCTGTTCGAGGGCGAGATCATGCACCGCGACAGCCTGGGCGTGGTGCAGCCGATCACGCCGGGCGAGGTGAACTGGATGAACGCCGGGCGCGGGATCGTCCATTCCGAGCGCACCGCCCCGGAGCGCCGCGACGGCGCCTCGCCCATCCATGGCGTGCAGGCGTGGGTGGCGCTGCCGATCGACAAGGAGGAGATGGCGCCGAGCTTCTACCACCACCCGGCGGCGTCCCTGCCGGTCTGGGAGACGGGCGGGGCGCGGGTGACGCTCATCGCGGGGGCGGCCTATGGCCGGATCTCGCCGGTGGAGGTGTTCTGGCCGATCTTTTACGCCGATGCGGTGCTGCCCGCCGGGGCGGAATTGCCGCTGCCGGACAATCACGAGGAGCGGGCGTTCTATGTCGTATCCGGGGCGGTGGCGGTGGCGGGGCAGCCCGTGCTGGAGCAGAGCCTCGCGGTGATCGCCCCCGGCGCGCAGGCCTCGATCCTGGCGGTGGAGGATGCGCGGGTGATGCTGCTGGGCGGGGCGCCGCTGGAGGCGCCGCGGCACATGTGGTGGAATTTCGTGTCCCACAGCGCTGAACGGATCGAACAGGCCAAGGCGGACTGGCGGGCGGGAGCCTTCCCCCCGGTGCCGGGCGAGACCGAATTCATCCCGCTGCCAGACCGCTGACCGCCGCGGGCGGGCCTTAGGCCGTTTCCCGAAAAGTGTTACGCGGTTTTCGGACGAGAACGGTCCACCTTAAAGTGTCGAGCAGTTTGCTCGATTGGATTGATTCAATCCAGTCGAGAACCGCTCTAAGGCTTGCGGGCGCCCGGCGCGCTCAGCTGGTCGATCTGCTTTTGCATCGCGTCCAATTGGCGCTTCAGCTCCGCGAGCGCATCGGCCCCGCCCGCAGGCTGGGGCGGGGCGGGCTCGGCGGCGGCAGGCTTGGCGGGCGCTGCCGCCCCTTGGCCGGTATAGGGCGACCAGAGGCGTATCGCCTGCTCGAACAGCGCCAGATTGTTGCGCGTATGCTCATCGAGCGGGCTTCGCGCTCCCTTGCCGGCAAGCGGGGGGGCCGCGATCTGGGGGGTCGCGCTCATCGGCCCGGTCCAGGCGCGCTTCATCTGCTCTCGCCATTGCTCCTGGCTGCGGGCGAACGCCTCCATGCTCATCTCAAGATAGGGGGGGAGGAAGCTCTGCATGTTGTCGCCATAGAGGCGGATCAGGCGGCGCAGGAACTGCACCGGAAGCAGGTTTTGGCCGCGGTTTTCCTGCTCGAAGATGATCTGGCCCAGCACCGAACGGGTGATGTCCTCGCCGGACTTCGCGTCCTGGACCACGAAATCCACACCCTCGCGCACCATTTCGCTCAGATGGTCCAGGGTGACGTAGGAGGAGGAGGAGGTATTGTAGAGCCGCCGGTTGGCGTATTTCTTGATCGTGACCAGGGGCTTTGCGTCTGCGTCCGGGTGGGCGTCGTCCGCGCGCGCTGCCGTGTCGCCTTCGCTGTGAACTTCAGCCACTGTGCTTCCTTTCGCGCCAACCGCGTCGGGGCCGTGCGCCGCGGGGGGCGGGGGCGCCGCGCCGATCATCGTCTCGAACGACAGCCGATTTTGCTGACACTATCGGCGCTCTTCGTATCGATGTGCTGAAGATCGGTCTTGTGTGGACGCTTTGCAAGAAAAACGCGTTGCAAGGCGCGCGGCGCCCCCGCCCCCGGCCGCGCACGCCCGGCTTGGAGGCGGAGCCGGGAGGGCCTAGATAGGCGGGACCAGTGTGGAGAGAAGCCCTTGAGCGCCATCGTCCTAGCCGCCGCCGCGCGTACGCCCGTGGGCGCGTTCAACGGCGCGTTCGCCGCAATCCCCGCCCATGATCTCGGCAAAGCCGCCATCCTCGCCGCGCTCGCGCGCGCGGGCGTGGCCGCCGAGGAGGTGGACGAGGTGATCCTCGGCCAGGTGCTCGCCGCCGCCCAGGGGCAGAACCCCGCCCGCCAGGCGGCCATCCATGCCGGGATCCCGGTGGAAAAGACGGCGTGGGTGGTGAACCAGGTGTGCGGCTCGGGCCTGCGGGCGGTGGCGCTCGCGGCCCAGCAGATCGCGCAGGGCGACGCGCGGGTAATGGTGGCCGGCGGCCAGGAGAGCATGAGCCTCGCCCCCCACGCCGCCCATCTCCGGACGGGTCAGAAAATGGGCGATCTCGGCTTCATCGACACAATGATCAAGGACGGCCTTTGGGACGCCTTCAACGGCTACCACATGGGCATAACGGCCGAGAACGTCGCCGAGAAATGGCAGATCTCGCGCGCCGCGCAGGACGAATTCTCCGTCGGCTCGCAGAACAAGGCCGAGGCCGCGCAGAAGGCGGGGCGCTTCAAGGAGGAGATCGCGCCGGTGACGGTGAAGGGCCGCAAGGGCGACACCGTGGTCGAGGCCGACGAATATATCCGTCACGGCGCGACGCTTGAGGCCGCAGCCGCGCTCAAGCCCGCCTTTAAGAAGGACGGCTCGGTCACCGCCGCAAACGCCTCCGGCATCAATGACGGCGCCGCCGCCCTCGTGGTGATGCACGAAGATGAAGCCGCCCGGCGCGGGATCGAGCCGCTGGCGCGCATCGCCTCGTTCGCCACCGCCGGCGTCGATCCGGCCCTGATGGGCTCCGGCCCCATCCCCGCCTCCCGCAAAGCTTTGGAGAAAGCGGGATGGAAGGTGGGGGACCTTGAACTCGTGGAGGCCAACGAGGCCTTCGCCGCCCAGGCGCTCGCGGTGAACAAGGACATGGGCTGGGATCCCGCGATCGTGAACGTCAATGGCGGGGCGATCGCGATCGGCCACCCGATCGGCGCCTCCGGCGCGCGCATCCTGACCACGCTGCTCTACGAAATGAAGCGCCGCGGGGCGAAGAAGGGGCTCGCCACCTTGTGCATCGGCGGCGGCATGGGCGTGGCCATGACGCTCGAGCGTTAAGCCCGCCGCGGGCGGTTAACCGCATTGAGGAAGGCGGCGAACGCGCGCAAGATCGCTGACGATAAATAGTAGGGAGGCCTGAGATGGCGCGGCTTGCGGTGGTGACGGGCGGCACACGGGGGATCGGCCTCGCCATCACCCAGGAATTGCACCGCGCGGGCTTCCGCACGATCGCCATCTACGCCGGCAACGAGGAAGCGGCCCAACGGTGCGCGAGCGCGCTGCCGGGGGTGCAATGCCTGCGTCTCAACGTCAGCGATTATGAAGCCTGCGCCGCCGCTCTTGCCGCGCTGCAGGCCGAGGCGGGCGGCGTGGACGTGCTCGTGAACAATGCCGGGATCACGCGCGACGCCGCCCTCCACAAGATGAAGCCCGAGCAGTGGCGCGAGGTCATGGCCGTCAATCTCGACAGCCTGTTCAACATGACCCGCCCGGTAATCGAGGGCATGCGCGCGCGCGGCTTCGGGCGGATCATCAATATCAGCTCGATCAACGGCCAGAAGGGCCAGGTGGGCCAGGTGAATTATTCCGCCGCCAAGGCCGGGGTGATCGGCTTCACAAAGGCGCTGGCGCAGGAGAGCGCGGCCAAGGGCGTCACCGTCAATTGCATCGCCCCCGGCTATATCGATACCGAGATGGTGGCCGCGGTGCCCAGCGACGTGCTGGCCAAGATCGTGGCGACGATCCCGGCCGGGCGGCTCGGGCGCGCGCCGGAGATCGCAAAGGCGGTGGCGTTCCTCGCGGGCGAGGATGCAGGCTTCATCACCGGCGCGACGCTGACCATCAATGGCGGACAATACATCGCGGGATAAAGGGCCGGGCTAGAGCGGTTCTCGATTGGGTTGAATAAATACAATCGAGAAAAACCGCTCTACACTTTAAGCTAGACCGTTTCTTGTCCGAAAACCGCGTAACACTTTTCGGGAAACGGTCTAGACCGCCTGCTTCAGCGCGACGGGGGCCGCGGCGTCCGGGAAATAGCAGGTCACGGTCGCGCCCGCGCCCGGCGCGCTCTGCAGCGCCACCCAGCCTTGGTGCAATTGGATGAAGCTCTTCACGAGCGCGAGCCCAAGGCCCGCGCCGCGATGGTCCCCGGTGACGAAATTGTCGAACGCGCCGGCCTGGTTCTCATAGGGGATGCCGCGCCCGGTGTCGGACACGTAAAGCCGCACCACGCCGTTTTCGCGCGCCGCGCCCACCACGATCTCGTCCCCGCGCTCGGTGAAGCGCAGCGCATTGTTGAGCAGGTTGAACAGCACCTGTTTCAGCCGCTTTTCATCCGCCAGCACCGCCCCGATCGTGGGGTCCACGTCCACTTTGAGGCTGACTTCGGTGTCGCGCACATGGGTGGCGGCCATGGCTGCGGCCTCCCGCACCAGGGCCGCCAGATCCACCTCGCCGAGCTCCAGATCGAGGCGGCCCGCCTCGACCATTGCGATGTCCAGGATGTCGTCGATCAGGTCCGATAGCCGCCGGCTGGCCGCCAGTACGACGCCCACATGCTCCTCCTGGCGCTCATTGAGCGGGCCATTCAGGCGCTGGTGCAGCATCTCCGCATAGCCCTGGATGCTCTGCAGCGGCGTACGCAGCTGGTAGGAGACGTTCTGCACGAACTCGGTCTTCAGCCGGTCCGCCGCCTCGAAAGCCTCGGCGCGGTCCCGCAGGGCGTGCTCGACGCGGCGCGCGGCGGTTATGTCGAGGAAGGCGATCAGGGTCGCGCCGTCGGGCAGGGGGCGGGTCAGGAAGGTGATGGCGGTGGAATCGCTGCGCGCCATCTCGCCGCGATATTCCTGGCGTGCGGTGGGCGAGGGGTCGGTGATGCGCGCCTTGATCCGGGCCCAGGCCGCGCGGTCGTGGAATTTGGGCTGGCAGAGCTCCACCACCCGGTCGAACGTGGTCTCGGAATCGATCTGGTCGGGGGTAAGCCCCCACATCGCTTCGAAGGCCGAATTGCGCAGCTTCAAGCGCCCATCGAGCCCGAACACCGCCACCCCCTCGTGCAGCCGGTCGAGCGCGGCCCGCTGGACCTGCAGGAGCGCCGCATATTGCGAGCGCAGGGCGAGCTCATCGGTCTTGTCGGAGAAAAGGAAAAGCAGGCCGCCCAAGGGGTGGCGCTGGCGCGCGATCCGCAGGGTGCGCCCCTCCGGCAGGGTCCAGAGCGCTTCCGGCAGGCTCGCGAGGTCCTGGTAGAGGGCAAGCTCGCCGGCGCGCCATTCGGCGTAATTGGAATGGGCGGGCAGTTTGCGCCGCTCCTTCAGATGGTCGAGCCAGGCGGCGTGGGAGGGCCGTTCGGCCAGGAAAGCGGGGTCGAGGCCCCACATCTTGGCGAAGGCGGAATTGTGGAAGATGAGCCGCTTGTCCGGCCCGAAGATCGCCACGCCCTCGCTCAGATGATCGAGCGTCTCGTCCTGGGCGCGCTGGTGGCGGGCCAGCGCGTCGCGCGCGGCCTCCGCCTCGGTGACGTCCAGCGCCATCCCGCCCACCCCGCCGGCGACTGGAAACAGCACCACCCGCATCGCCCGGCGCGCGCCCGCGATCACGACGTGGCGCAGATCGTCGCTGCGCTCGCCCGTTTCCAGCGCCTTGCGCGCATGCTCCGTGACCGCTTGGTCGAGCAGCAGGTTGCGGGCGATCGCCTGGTCCAGGGATTTCGCCTCCAGCGCCTCCAGATAGGCGGGATTGGCCCATTCGAGCTTGGCCGACCCCGAGAGCCGCCAGGCCGGGAAGGGGGCCGCCGCCAGCATTTCGAGGAAGGCGGCGGGGTCGCGGGCGATCACCTGATGGGCCTCCGCCAAGCGCCCGCGCGCGCCGCTTTCCTCCAGGCCCTTGACGCTCGCGTCCAGGATCCAGACGACCGCGCGCGGCCCCGCGGTGCGCCCGTCCACCTCCACGAACAGCCCCGAGGGGGTGGAGATGGTCAGCGAGAAGGCCGCGCCCTCGCGGCGCAGCCGCGCCAGAGCCGGGGCCAGGCGCACGCGCCCGCCCGTGGCGTCCTCGGCGTCGAACGCGGCCAGGCCCTGCAGGATGCGCACGGCCGGATCGGCGGAAGCGGCGGCGTCCCCGAACCGCATCAGGCTCGCGAGCGCGAGGGGGGCGCCATAGAGGCGCGGCGCGCCCCAATCCCAATCGTCGCCGGGCGGCGCCTCGTCCTCCCAGATCAGCACAAGACCCGGATGGGCGCCGAAGATGGAATCGGCCCGGGCGAGCTTTTCCTCCAGTTCTGCCGCGCGGGCGCGCCATTTGGCCATCGCCCCGCGCGCGCCGTCGGTGACGCGCAGCGCCCAGAGCAGGGCGGCGATGCCGGTGGCGGCGGCCCCGGCCGATACCAGAATGTGCGCGTAAGAGCCGTCCACGGCGGAACCCTTGGGCCAGGGGCGAATCGAATCGATCAACCCGTTGTGGTGATGGTGGCTATAATCGGCCCGCCGACACCAGCGCTCGTGGTAGTGTAGTTAACAAGCCCCTAAGAATTCTTTACCTTCCGAAGCTGGGCGGCGGCGGCCTCCAGCGCATCGGCGAGGCCGTGGGCGGCCCCGGTCGCGCCCGCGCGGGCCCGCACCGCGAGCGCCGAGAGGCCGCGCCCGGTCGCGGAGCCCCAAGCGGCGCCGATCCGGAAAGCCGAGGCGAGGCCCTGGCGCACGGCGTAGAGAACGGGGTTCATCGCGGAGCGGCCGCTATCGGTGACTTGCGCGGCCCCCTGGATGCGGAACACGAAGGGGATGCGGTAGCTCGGCCCGAAGCGGGGGGGGCCGTCTGCGCCGATGCGGAAGCGCGCCGCGCGCAGCGCCTGGGCGGCGCTGTCATAGAAGATGCGCGAGGGCCAATAATCCACGCAATGAAAGCTCTTGGGCGTCCCGTCCGCGCTGATCTCGAAATCGATCACCGCATAGCCCTCCACGCCGCAGCGGCGCGCAACGGGCGGAAACACCGCCGCCACCTGGCCTTCAAGCTCCCACGGAAAATCGCCCTCCGGGCCCGGCCGCCACACCACGCAGCACGCGCCCTCGGGCAGGGCCAGGCGCGCCCGCTCCGCCTCCAGCCGCTCCCGGGACCGCCGCGCCAGCGCGTTGGCGCCAAGGCTTGCGCCCATCACCACGGCGAGGATCACGATCCCCGACACCACCAGCGAAGCGCCCCCGCCGACGCCCAAGCCCCGCAAGCCCGCCACAAGCGCCACCTGCAGCACGATCACGAAGACGAACAATCCCGCCAGGAACAGGCTCGTGGCCGCGAAAGTGGAGAGGGTCCGGGTCGCGGAGACTTGCACGGGAAAGGCGGCCTTCGGGACGGAGGAAGATGCCCGTTCTAGAAGCTCTTCGATCTGGACGGAAGTTTACAGCGCGCGAAGCATGTGGAGCAGCCCGGCCATGTCCGCGGGCGCCGGCGCGGTGAAGCGCAAGTCCGCGCCCGTGATCGGATGCACAAAGCCCAGCACCGCGGCGTGCAGCGCCTGGCGGGGGAAGGCGCGCACCGCCTCCTCCACCGCCGCATCCGCCCCCGCGGCCTTCAAGCCCCGGAACTTGCCGTACAAAGGATCCCCGATCAGCGGCGCGCCCCGATGGGCCAGATGCGCGCGGATCTGGTGGGTGCGCCCGGTCTCGAGCCGGCATTCGAGGAAGGCCGCCGCGGGGCTGCCGGCGGGGGCGCCGCTCTGCTGGCCGAACGCTTCCACGGTCCAGTAATGGGTGATCGCGCGCTTGCCGGCGAGGCTTTCGGGATCGCGCAGCACGGCCTGTTTGCGCCGATCTTCGCTCGAACGCGCGAGGCGCGCGTCGATCACCCCGTTGCGCGGAACCGGCGCCCCGCGCGAGAGCGCATAATAGACCCGCTCCAGACGGTGCGAGGCGAACAATTTGGCGAGGCCCGCATGGGCCGCGTCGCTCTTTGCCGCCACCACGAGCCCTGTCGTGTCCTTGTCAATCCGGTGCACGATTCCTGGGCGCGCCACCCCGCCCACGCCCGACAGCGAGCGCGCGCAATGGTGCAGCAGGGCGTTGACGAGCGTGGCGCGCATCGAGCCGGGCGCGGGGTGCACCGCCATGCCGGCCGGCTTGTTGACGACGATCAGGTGCGCGTCCTCGTAGGCGATGTCGAGCGGGATGGCCTCCGGCAGGGGCGTAGCGGGGGCGGGAGGCGGAAGCTCGAGGCGATACGTTCCGGGCCGGGCCTTCTCGGAAGCCGTTTTCACCGCCGCCCCGTCCTGGAACAGCTTGCCTTGGCCGATCAGGCCCTGGATGCGCGCGCGCGACAAATCCGGCCAGAGCCGCGCCAGCGCCGCATCGACCCGCCCTCCAGCCTCGCCCGCCGTCAGGGCCGCTTCGCGGAACACGCCCGGGCGTTCGTACGGCGCGTCCTCATCCATGCCCGCTCCTGCCGGCCGGGCGGGCGTCATATTCCGGTGACGAAGCCGTCACGGCGCGGTGATCGGGGCCCCGTAAGCATCGCGGCGCGGGTGCGGTCGCCGGCGGTGGGGGGTAACATGCGTCGTTCACTGGAATTGATCCTGCGCACGGGCGCGCTGGCGCTCGCGGGCGGTTTGGCGCAGCCGGCCCTGGCCCAGGAGGCGGGCGCCGGCGTCGAGGAAATCATCGTTACCGTGCAGAAGCGCGAACAGTCCATTCTCGACGTTCCGATCGCCGTCACCGCCTATAACCAGGACTTCCTCGACGCGGTCGGGGTCACGAAATTCGACGAACTGGCCGCCTTCACGCCCGGCCTGCAAATCCAGGAGCAGAGCCCCAACAATCCGGGCTTCGTGATCCGCGGCATAACCTCCGATTCCGGGGAGGCGAATATCGAGCCCCGGGTCGCGATCTTCCAGGACGGCGTGTCGATCTCGCGCTCGCGCGGCTCCTATGTCGAGCTGTCGACCTGGAGCGCGTGGAAACCGCCAACGGCCCGCAGGCGACCCTGTTCGGACGCGGCGCGCTGATCGGGGCCGTCAATCTGGTGCAGAACAAGGCCGACACCGCCCGATGGAGCGGGTCCGGGGAGGCGGCGGCGGGCGATTACGGCATGCGGCGCGGGCGCGTGGCGATCAACGCGCCGCTGGTGGAGAACGTGCTGGGCGTGCGCCTGGCTTTGTCCTACCGCACCCAGGACGGCTATGTCGGCAACGCCGCGGACGGCCGGGAGCTGAACGGGACCGAGACGCTGGCGGGGCGCGTCGCCGTGCGGTTTGAACCCACCAGCGCGCTGCGCTTCGATTTGATCGTCAACACCCAGCAGGACGACACGACCGGCACGGCCTTCAAGTCCGGCACGTTCGCCCCCGCCGGCGGCGATACGAGCCCCTATACGGACGCCTCCCTCGCCAATTTCGGCGGCTTTCTGGGGGATCGGGAACTCGGCCTCGATCGCACTCTGGACGGGGTGACGCTGCTCGGGGACTGGGAGATCTCGGACGCGCTGACGCTGAGCTCGATTACCGGGGCGCGCAATTTCAACAGCCTCGAAGTGTTCGATCCGGACGGATCCTCCCTCAATCTGCTCGCCGCCGCCGAGAGCGCCAAGGGCGAGCAATGGAGCCAGGAATTCCGGCTGAACTGGCGCGCGGGCGATCGCCTTTCGGGCTTTTTCGGCGCGGGCTATTTCCGCGAGGACGGCCGCCAGAACGCCCCCCTCGTCTGGGACGAGCGCACCGTGCTGGCGCTGCTTCTGGGCAACATCACCTCGCCCTATCCCCAGTCGCAGGCCTATCTCACGAACGCCGCCGTGCTGCGCGCGGAGATGCAGGCGCTGCTGGGCGCGAGCGGGGTGAGCCTGCCGACGAGCCAGGTGGACGCGATCGTCGCCAATCTCCGCTCCAACCACACCGAGGAATACACCAATTACGGCGAGACCGATTCCATCGACCTCTATGGCGACCTGACCTGGGCCGCGACCGACAAGCTCGAATTCGGCGCAGGCCTGCGCTGGACCCGGGACGAAAAGACCGCCGGCTACGCCGCCAACACCGTCAATGGCCGCTCTGTGCTGGGCGGGGTGATCGGGGCGCTCTCGCTGTCCAACACCGCCCAGCGCGACGCGCTGCTTGCCGCCTTGGCGCTGCCGGGGGCCGCCACCATCGCCGCCTCTTCGAGCTTCCCGTCCTTCGGCCTGTTCGTGCAGCCCACCGCCAACGGCGAAAAGCAGACCGCGGACGGGACGTTCGACGATTTCACCTGGCGGTTCACCGCCCGCTATGAACTCGCGCCCGAGGTTTCGCTGTGGGCGGCCTATGCGCGCGGACGCCGGCCGGAAGTGATCACCACCGGCGGCCCGTCGACGCCGGGCGGGGTCGCCGCCTTCTCGATCGTGCCGGCCGAGAAGGTGGACAGTTTCGAGATCGGGGCCAAGACCCGCCGCCTCGGCGGCAAGCTCGCACTCGACGGCTCGGTCTATTTCTACGAGTACAGCGACTTCCAGACCTCCGAGGTCCAGGGAACCCAGATCGTCACGATCAATGCCGGGGAGGCGGAGGCCTATGGCTTTGAAGGCGCGGTGCGCTACGCGCCCTCGCCGCTGTTCAGCGCCTTCGCCAATTACGGCTATTCCCACGCCCGCATCACCGGCGGCGCGCGCGACGGCAACGTGTTCCGCCTCTCCCCGGACCATTCCGCCGCCATCGGCGCCACGCTGCGCGCGCCCCTGCCCAATGGGGCCTCGCTCTCGTTCACGCCCACCTATACCTGGCAATCGGAAGTGTTTTTCGACGACGACAACGACCGCGCCGACCTGCAGAGCGATCGCGCCTCGCCCTTTCTCAGCGACACCGCGGTGGATGAACGCCAGGGCGCCTATGGCCTGTTGAACCTGCGCGCGGCATATGCGGGCGCGGCGGGGGATTGGTCCTTGGGCGTGTTCGTCACCAACACGCTCGATGAGGAATACCTGATCGACGCCGGCAATACCGGCGATACGCTGGGCATCCCCACCTTTATCCGCGGCGCGCCGCGAATGGTCGGCGCGGAGGTGCGGGCGGGGTTTTGAAGCTTCTGCGCGCGGGTGTACTCGGGCGATGGCGTCGTCCCGGCGGCGGCCCGGGCGGAAGAACGCGAGGCGGAGACGGCGATGGCGGGGGTGACACGGCGGGGCGTGCTGGGGGTCGGGGTCGCTGCGGGCGCGGCCGCGTGCGGGGCGCCGCCGAAGGCGCCGCCTTCCACGGGCTCCTCAGCCTTTCTCCACGGGGTGGCCAGCGGCGATCCCTTGCGCGACCGGGTGGTGGTGTGGACGCGCCTCACCCCCGATCAGGCGGGCCCCGTTCCCGTGCGCTGGGTGGTGGCCCGCGACAAGGGCCTGCGCCGCGTCGCCGCCAGCGGGGAGGCGGTGGCGAGCGCGGAGCGCGATTATTGCGTCAAGGTGGACGTGGGCGGCCTGAAGCCGGGCCGGGACTATTATTACGGCTTCCTGGCCGGGAGCGCGCAATCGCCGGTGGGCCGCACCAAAACCTTGCCGCGCGGGCGCCTGGACAAGCTGGTGATCGCTTCGGCATCCTGCGCCAATTACGGCTTCGGCCTGTTCAACGTCTATGAGGAGATCGCCCGGCGCGAGGAGATCGATGTCGTCGTCCATCTGGGCGATTACATCTACGAGTACGGCGTGGGCGGGTACGGCTCCGACGTGGGCCTGAGGCTCGGACGCGCGCCGGAGCCCGGGGTCGAGACCGTCTCGCTCGCCGATTACCGCGCCCGCCACGCCCAGTACAAGACCGACCCCGATCTCCAGGCCGCCCACGCCGCCCATCCCTGGATCGTCACCTGGGACGATCACGAGATCACCAACGACGCCTGGCTCGGCGGCGCCCAGAACCACAATCCCGCCGCTGGCGAGGGCGATTGGGCGCAGCGCCGGCGCGCCGCGATGCAGGCCTATTACGAATGGATGCCGATTCGGGAGCCGGAGGCCGGCCGCGCGCTCGAGGCCTCTCACCGCGCGTTCCAGTTCGGCGATCTCGGCACCCTCGTCATGCTGGAGACGCGCCTGCAGGCCCGCACCCAGCAGCTCGATCCCGCGACCGACCTCGCCTACATTTCCAGCGTCTGGGATTTCGCCAACCCGTCCCGGCCCGTCCCGGTCCCCGCCGGGTCCCCCGCGCCGGCGACGGCGCGCGCGGTCCCGACCCCGTTCGACGTCACCGGCCCCGCCCCGCGCGCCATCACCGAATGGAGCCGGATCGCGGCCATCGACCCCAAGGCGCCGCCCGCGGGCGTGGCGTTCCTACCGGATGTGGAGCCCTTCAAGGCCAGGCTCAACGATCCCGCGCGGACCCTGCTGGGCCCGGCGCAGGAGCGTTGGGTGGGCGAGCAGCTCGAGGCCTCGGCGGCGGCGAAAAGCGTGTGGGCGGTGCTCGGCAACCAGGTGCTGATGGCGCGCATCGGGCTGCCCGCGCGCGCCGCGCTCGATCCCGTGACGCGCGCCGCCATCGAGAAGGATTTTCCCCGGCTCCGGCAGGCGATGGCGCTGGCCGAACGCGGCGTACCGCCGTCGCTCGACATGTGGAACGGCTATCCGCGCCAGCGCGAGCGGCTGTATTCGCTTTTGTCAGAGGCCAACGCCAATGTCGTGGTGCTGACGGGGGATTCCCATACGGGCTGGGCGAACGAGCTTACGGCAGGGACCGGCGCGGTGGTGGCGCACGAATTCGGCGTCACCTCCGTCACCTCGCCCGGCATCGCCGAGGCGTTCAAGGACAATCGCGACCTCGACATGCCCGCCTTGTTCAAGGCGGGCTCGCGGGAAGTGAAATGGCACGACCCCTTCAGCCGCGGCTTTCTGGTGTTGACCCTGACGCGCAAGGACGCGACCGCCGAGTTCGTCGCCGTATCGACCATCCTCAGCAAATCCTACGAGGCCCGCACGGTCGCGCGTTTCGTGGTCACGCCGCGGGCGGGCGCGGGCGTCAAACCGCTCGTGCAGCTCTGATCGCGCTTCCTCGCAACGAAGGGTCGGGCGCGCGGGGCGGTTGGTCGGGGTAGGAGAAGGCGTGCGCCGCCCACCGAGTTGACGGGCGCAAGACCGACGCAGCCCCCTCCGCCGATGCGCTCGCCTTCTCCATCGAGGCCGTGCGTCGCCGCAATCCCCCGACCCCGTATTCATGCACCCGCCGGCGCCCCTCCGTCCAGTCGGACGGCAGCGCCGACGCTTGAACCGGGCGGCCCCGGCGCGCCCGGTTGTGGACATTTTCGTAAGGCCTTCGGCCTTGCGCGCGCGCACCGGGCGGGCGACACACGCCCTCATGTCTTCCGTTCTGGCGTTCTTGGATTTCGAGGCCTCGAGCCTCGATTTGGAATCGTGGCCGGTCGAGGTCGGCTACGCGCTTTCCACCGGCCCGAGCGACGCGTTCCTGCTGGCGCGCGACCCGTCCTGGTCGATGGCGCACTGGGATCGCCGGTCCGCGCACGTGCACGGCATCTCGCTGCGCGACCTGGAGGCAGAGGGCCTGGCCCCGGACGTGGCGCTGGAGCGGCTGCGCGTTGCGCTGGAGGGCATGGTGGTTGTGTCCGACGCGCCCGAGTTCGACCGGTTCTGGCTGCAGCGGCTGGCCGATGCGGCCGGCGCTCCCGCCCCGTTCGAGGTGCTCGACTGGGAAACGGCGCTGCCCACGCGTTTGCGGGCGAAAACCTGGCGGGCGATAGTGCAGGAGGCGGAGCGGCTCTCCCCGCGCACCCACCGGGCAGGGCCCGATGCGCGCGCCATGCGCGAGACGTGGCGTTTGGCGTGGGACGCGGCCCACCAGGGCTGGGCCGCGCGGTGAGGCGGCGCGCCGATGTGCTGCTGGTCTCCCAGGGCCTCGCCGCCTCGCGCGCCCAGGCGCAAGCCGCGATCGCGGCGGGCGGGGTGCGCGCGGACGGGCGGGTGCTGACCAGGGCCGCCGATCTCGTGCCCGCCGACGCCGCCCTGACGCTCGCGCCCGCCCACGCATGGGCCTCCCGGGCGGGGCTGAAGCTTGACCATGCGCTCACCGCATTTGCGATCTCCCCCGCGGAGCGGACCTGCCTCGATCTCGGCGCCTCGACCGGGGGGTTCACGGACGTGCTGCGCGCGCGGGGCGCGGCGCGCGTCTATGCGGTGGATGTGGGCCATGACCAGCTGGCCCAGCGCCTGCGCGCAGACCCCCGGATCGTCGCGCTGGAGCGCACCGACGCGCGCGCGTTGACGCGCGCCCTGATCCCCGAGGCGGTGGACCTGATCGTCTGCGACGTCAGCTTTATCGGCCTGGAGAAGGCGCTGCCGCCGGCGCTGGCGCTGGCGGGGGAGCGCTGCGATCTCGTGGCGCTGGTGAAGCCGCAATTCCAGTCCGGGCCCCGGGCAAAGGCCCGCCTCGCGCACGAAGAAGCCCGCCGCCTCGCGGAGGAGACGGCGGGCCTGATCGATGGGATCGCGGGGTTCCGGCGCCAGACGCTCCTCCCCTCCCCGATCCCGGGGGGCGAGGGCGCGCCCGAATGGCTCTATCACGCACGCCGGCTATAAAGGTCAGGACGGGCGCCAGACCCCGTCCGCGCCGCGGCACACATAGACCCGGCGCACGCTCTCGCGGCCGTAAGGACCGGGCACGACCTGCTCGCCCCAGCGGCACGCGGGGGAGCCATAGGCCGTGGACGCGCCGGCCAGGCCGTAATCGTCATAGCCGCCGCTATAGCGCCCCGGCGGAGGCGCGGGCGGGGGAACCGGGGGCCCAGGAGGGGGAAGCGGGGCCCCATAGACCGGCGCGCCATACGCGCCGCCATAC
Source organism: Alphaproteobacteria bacterium (assembly GCA_031398975.1). GTDB lineage: Bacteria > Pseudomonadota > Alphaproteobacteria > Caulobacterales > Aquidulcibacteraceae > JAKFWI01. The sequence continues at coordinate 124,051 of JANNOI010000021.1, forward strand.
CCGCCATACGGGCCGCACGGGACCGCGGAGGCCCCCCCGATCACGGCGCCGGTGGCTGCGCCCGCCACGCCGCCCACCACCGAGCCGCCCCGGGCGAAGCTCGGCCCGGTATTGTTGCCGATCACCGCGCCGGCGATGCCGCCCAGAATGCCGCCCACCACGGCGCGCTTGTTGCGCTCGCGCCGGCACGCCTCGGCCTGGGCGGCCGCATCGGCCTGGGCTCTTGCGTACGCGTCGGCCTGCGCCTGCGCGGCCGGGGCCGCCGGCGGGCCGGCCCAGGCCGGGCTCGCGGCGAACGCCGAAAGCGCCAGCGCGCCCGCCATCACCAAAGCTTGACCCCGCATGTGAAACCTCCATCTGCTGGCCGGCCCGCCGCTCCATCTGGAAACGCCGGACCTGACCTTAGGCTCCCTTAAACCAGCCCGAAGCTGAACATGATATGAAGCGCCGAAAGGAGCGTCTGGTATGAAGCGCCCGGCATGAAACGCCCACCATGAAGCGTTTGGACCGTTCCGTGAAAAGCCGCTCCGCGCAGGCGCCGGGTGGCAAGGCCGCATTCGCGAAGCCCGAATTCGATCGCGCCAAGAGCCCCAGGCGCGCCCCGCCCGGCGCAGTGAGCGCGGTTGCGGAGCTCGAAATCCTCGAGATCGGGGCGCGCGGGGACGGGGCGGCCCGCACCGAGACCGGCCCCGTCTATGCGCCTTACGTCTTGGCGGGGGAGCGGGTGCGCGCGCGCGTCGCGGGCGATCGCGGCGTGCTGTTGGAGGTGTTGCGGGAAAGCCCCGAGCGGGTCGTCCCGCCCTGCGCCCATTTCGGCCGTTGCGGCGGCTGCCAGCTCCAGCACTGGGCGCACGCGCCGTATCTGGAGTGGAAACGCGCCCAGGTGGTGCGGGCGCTGGAGCGGCGCGGCCTCGACGCGCCGGTGGACCCGATCGTCGCCGCCGCAGGCCTCGGGCGCAGGCGCGCGGTTTTTCATGCCGTGCGGGGCGGGCGGTTCGGCTTCCTTGCGCGCGGCGGGGGCGAGATGATCGATATCGGCGCGTGTCCCGTGCTCACCCCGCGCCTGGAGGCGGCGCTCGGCGCGCTGCGCCGGATCGGGGCGATGTTTGCGCCCGCCAAGGGGGAGGCCACACTCGCGTGCCTCGACGTCGAGGCCGGCCTCGATGTGGACGTGAAGGGCGCGGGGGCGGCGACGGGGCTCACCCGCCAGGCGCTGGAAGCGGCCGCGCGCCTGGCCGACGAGACCGACCTCGCGCGCCTCAGCCTGGATGGCGAGGCCTTGATCACCCGCCGGATCCCGGAAGTCGCGATCGGGCTGGCGCGCGTGCGCCCGCCGCCGGGCGCCTTCCTGCAGCCCACCCAGGCGGGCGAGGAGGCGCTCGCGGCGCTGACGCTTTCGGCGCTCGCGGGGTGCGAGCGGGTGGTGGACCTGTTCTGCGGGATGGGCACGTTCGCGCTGCGCCTCGCGGGCCGGGCGGAGGTGCGCGCGCTGGACGGTGGGGCGGCGATGCTGGCCGCGCTAAAGGCGGGCGCCGACGCCGCCGCCGGGGCGCTTGCGCCCGTGTCCGTCGAGCGGCGCGACCTCTTGCGCACGCCCCTTTCCGCGCTCGAGATGAAAAAGCTGGACGGCGCGGCCTTCGATCCGCCCCGCTCCGGCGCAAGGCTCCAGGCCGAGCAGATCGCGCGCTCGAACGTCTCCAAGGTCGCGGCCATCTCCTGCGATCCCGCCACCTTCGCCCGCGATGCGCGCGTGCTCGTCGATCACGGCTTCACATTGACCCGGGTGAGCCCGGTGGACCAATTTCAGTGGAGCCCCCATGTGGAAGTTGTGGGAGCGTTCGAACGGTGAGCGGGGCTCTGCCTTTCTGGGAGGCCAAAACCCTTGCGCAGATGAGCGAGGCGGAGTGGGAGAGCCTGTGCGACGGGTGCGGCAAGTGCTGCCTCATCGGCCTCGAGGACGAAGACACCGGCGAGATCTATCTGACCGACGTGGCTTGCGCGCTGTTCGATAGCGACGCCTGCCGGTGCGGCGATTATGCGGGGCGCAAGGCCAAGGTGCCCGATTGCGTCAAGCTAACGCCCGAGACCGTGCCAAAGCTGAACTGGCTGCCGCGCACCTGCGCCTACCGCCTGCTAGCGCAGGGCGAAAAGCTGCGGCCGTGGCACCCGCTGATCTCGGGCGATCCCGAAAGCGTGCATCGGGCCAACGTTTCGGTGCGCGGCAAGACGCGCCCGGAAGGCAAGCTCAAGACCCGCCAGCTCCTGGCCCGCATCACGCGCTGGCCGGACGGCGAGAGCGAAGAAACGGAAAAGCGCAGATGAGGGCGTCCATGGCCAACCCGATCACGACCGCCGCCTACGCCGCGAGCCAAGGGGCGCGCGTGGCCTGGTATTCGGCCCATTACCTGATGGCGCGCAGGCTCGCAGGCCCCGTGCACCGCCCCGACGAGCCGCGTTTCGAGCCGCAAAGCCCCCCGGGCTCCCCCTCGGCCGTGCGCGCGGCGTTCCTCGATCTCTTCGCCCAGGATCACGCCAATATCGAAGCCGGGCTCTATCCCGCCCCCGCGGTGGGCAATCTGGCCTCGGCGCTGGCCAACAGCGCGCGCTTCTTCCGCGACCTGCCCCGGGTGGACGCACGCCGGCTGGCGCGGGGCGGGGTGGAGGTGCGAGAAGGCGCCGCGCCCGGCCGCTACCCGGCCTATTATCTGCAGAACTTCCACTACCAGACCGACGGCTGGCTCTCGCGCGACAGCGCGGCGATCTACGACACCCAAGTCGAGGTGCTGTTCGCCGGGGCGGGCGAGGCCATGCGCCGGGTGGGCCTTGGCCTGCTGGCCGGCGCGCTGAAGGGACGCGACCCGCGGGGCGTGCGCCTGCTGGACGTCGCGTGCGGGAATGGCCGCTTTTTGAGCCAAGTGCTGGAGGCGTTTCCGCGCATGCCGGTCACCGGGCTCGACCTCTCGCCCGCCTATGCCGAAGCCGCGCGCCAACGCCTTGAGCCCTGGCCCCAGGCCGAGATCGTGGCGGGCCAGGCCGAGGCGAGCCCGTTCGAGGACGAAGCCTTCGACGCCGCCACCTGCATCTATCTGTTCCACGAACTGCCCCCCAAGGTGCGCCGCGAGGCGGCCGGCGAGATCGCGCGGGTGGTGAAGCCGGGCGGGCTGTTCCTCTTCGCCGACAGCGCCCAGACCGGAGACGCGCCAGCGCTGGACCGCATGATTGAATACTTCCCCGTGAGCTTCCACGAGCCCTTCTACCGCTCCTACCAGAAAGAAGACCTGCCGGCGCTCTTCGACGCCGCGGGCTTCACGTTGGAGGCCTCGCGCGTCGCCTTCCTCACGAAGTGCCTGCTGTTCCGGAAGCGCTAGAGCAGTTCTCGATTGGGTCAATCCAATCGAGAAAAACCGCTCTGCACTTTAAGTCAGACCGTTTCTCGTCCGAAAACCGCGTAACACTTTTCGGGAAACGGTCTAGCGGTCTTGGTGCAAGAAGCGGTCTTGGCGCAGGAAATAGTCGAACGCCTCGTTGATCGCCTGGGCGCTGTCCTCGAGCAGAACGGTGTTGAGCACCAGAGCGTGGCGGCCCAGCGGGCGCCAGAGCGGGGAGCGCAGCGTCGCCGCCGGCCCCTCGCGCAGCCGCACCTCCAGCGCCGGCCGGCCCAGCGCGTCCGCGGCGCGCCGCACGGTCTCTATCAGCCGCCACGGCGTCAGCGGCAGGCCCTCCAGCCGCATGCCCTCGGGGTCTAGCACCAGAGCGGGGCGCATTCTGCGGTTGGCGGTCCAGAGCAGGGTGGCCACCGCGAACGCCGCCGCCGCGAACGCGGCCGCCAGCACGAGGCTTCTGAAGAAGAACAGCCCCGGCAGGATCAGGAGCGGCGCAGCGATGCAGCCGGGCCCCGGCGCGAACAGGACGCCGCGCCGATAGCGGGAGCTGAAGGTTGGCCCCGGGCGCATCGGTTCAGCGTCCCGTCTGGCCCCGGTGCCGCAGGAAATGGTCCCCCAGCACGCACGCCATCATCGCCTCCCCTACCGGCGCTGCGCGCACGCCCACGCACGGATCGTGCCGCCCGGGGGTGGACACTTCGCCCGCCTCGCCCGCGGCGGAAATCGTGGGCTGGGGCAGGGCGATGGAGGAGGTGGGCTTGACCGCGAACCGCACCACGACGTCTTGCCCGGTGGAGAGGCCGCCCGCGACGCCCCCGGCATGGTTGGTGCGGAACGAAGGGCCTTCGGGGCCGGGGTCCATCGCGTCGCCATGCTCGTGGCCGTAGGCCTCCGCGGCCGCAAAGCCCGCCCCGATCTCCACGCCTTTCACCGCGTTGATGCCCATCATCGCGCCGGCAAGGTCGGCGTCGAGCTTGGCGTAGAGGGGGGCGCCCCAGCCGGGGGGCACGCCGCTCGCATGCACCTCGATGACCGCGCCCACCGAGGAGCCCTTCTTGCGCACCTCGTCCAACAGCGCCTCCCAGCGCGGGGCGGTCTCGGGGTCCGGGCACCAGAGGGGGTTCCTCTCGGTCTCGGCCCAGTCCCAGCGCGCGCGATCGATCGCGATCGGGCCAATGCGCACCAGCGCCGCGCGGATCCGCACGCCCGGAATGATCTTGCGCGCCACCGCGCCGGCCGCCACCCGCGCCGCCGTCTCGCGCGCACTCGAGCGGCCCCCGCCGCGATAATCGCGCAGGCCGTATTTGGCGTCGTAGACGTAATCGGCGTGGCCGGGGCGGTAGAGGTCGCGGATGGAGGCGTAATCCTTGGACCGCTGATCGGCGTTTTCGATCAGCAGCGAAATCGGCGCGCCCGTCGTGCGGGGCCCGCCCGTGCGGTCGTCCTCGAACACACCGGACAGGATGCGCACCGTGTCCGGCTCGCGGCGTTGGGTCACGAAGCGGCTGCCGCCCGGCCTGCGGCGGTCGAGCCAGAACTGAATGTCGGCTTCCGTCAGGGAAAGGCCGGGGGGGCAGCCGTCCACCACGCAGCCCAGCGCCGGACCGTGGCTCTCGCCCCAGGTGGTGACGCGGAACAGATGGCCGAAACTGTTGTGCGACATGAGGCCAAGCGTAAAGGACGCTTCCCGGGCGCGCAAACAGGCCGCGTTGACCGCACTCCGCCCCCCAGGCGAAAACCGGCCATGCCCGAGCCTCTGATCCCGCCCTCGCCCTCCGCCGCGGACTATGCCGCAGCCCAAGGCCCCCCGCCCGACGACCTCGCCTTCTTTGCCGCGCCCGATCCGTTCGCCCTCTTCGCCGACTGGCTGGGCGAAGCCAAGGCGAAGGAGCCTAACGACCCCCACGCCATGGCGCTGGCGACCTGCGGGGCCGACGGCCAGCCCGACGTGCGCATGGTGCTGTTGAAGGATTTCAACGCCGCGGGCTTCGTGTTCTTCACCAATGCCGAAAGCGCCAAGGGGCGGGCGTTGGCCGAGAATGCGCGCGCGGGCTTGTGCTTCCACTGGAAATCGCTGCGCCGGCAGGTGCGGGTGCGGGGCCCGGTCACGCTCGTGGAGGCGGGCGAGGCCGACGCGTATTTCGCCACCCGCGCGCGGGGGGCCCGGATCGGGGCGTGGGCGTCTTACCAGTCGCGCCCGCTGACGGACCGCGCGGCGCTGGAGGCCCGCATCGCCGCGGAGGAGGCGCGCTTCGCCGGGGCCGAGCCCACGCGCCCGCCCTTCTGGCTGGGCTATCGGGTAGCGCCGCTCGAGATCGAGTTCTGGCGCGACCGCCCGTTCCGCCTGCACGACCGGCTGCGCTTCCACCGCGAGGCCCCGGGCGGCGCGTTCGCGCGCGACCGGCTCTACCCGTGAGCTTAACGGCCGTTCACACTTTCTTCAGCGCCCGCGTCTGATTTTCAGCTACGCTGATACGAGATTCGGGAGCGAACGATGCGCGTATGGTTGCGAACCTTGGCGGCGATGGCCGCGACCTTCTTCGCGATTTTCGCCTTCGGCCGGGCCTTGAAAACCGAGGACGAGCAGCCGCGGGAGCGCCGCTTGAGCGCTGGCGCCGCCGCCGGCGCGCTGGCTGTCGAGGAGCGGTTCACCCGCGCGGCCTCGCTATGGCTGGACGGGCGGTTTCTCGAGTGCCGGACGCCGGTCCTTTACCTGGCCGAGGGCGGGGGCGCGCATTTCGCCGAGATGGTGAAGGTGTCGCTGCGCACGCCGCTGCGTGCGCCGGCCGCGCCGGCCCGCAGCACGGCGTGGGTGTCGCGCCAGCAGCTCGACCTCTCCGCCTCCAACGACGCCGACGTCGCGGCCCGCTATGTGCAGGTCGAAAAGGGGGCGGTTCCGATCGTGCGCATTCTGAAAGCCGCCTCCTACCGCCCAAATGGCGTGTTGTGGGGCCCCGGCGAAGCTAAAGCCGCCTGAAAAACGCGCTGCGGGTAGGGCTTTACGCGGCGTGGGCGCACCAAACCCAGATTTCGCTGGCCGTCGCGCGCGCGATCAATAAGCTGCGAGCGGGCCGGATCTGACGCGGCGCTTCCCCCGGGTGGGCGAGGCTTTCCGCGTTGAGCCGCAAGCGTGGCTTTCGCATGGTTATCCTGTTGTGGCGGCGGCAGGGGCGCTATGCCGGGCTGAACACGCCAGCGCCTGTAGCTCATGGCCCGCCTGTTTTGGCCGGAGACGGACCCGTGACGAGCGTTCGAACCTTCTTCGTGCGGGCGTCGCTCGTGTGCGCACTGCTTCTGCCGGCCTTCTTTGTCGCCACCGCGATGGCCACCAAATCGGGGCTGCTCGATTGGCGCACCGGGTTCGGGGTGCTGACGCTGATGGTCGGGCCGCTGCTCGTGGCGGCGTGCCTGATCGTGGCGACCGCGGCGCTCGCCTTGACGGCGATCGTGCGGCCGCGCCGGGGGTGGCGTGCGGCGTTGCTGGCCTTGGCGGCGCCGGCGATCGGGGCGGGGTGGCTGCTCGACATGCGCGCCCAGGCCGCCCGCGCGCCCCCGATCCACGATATCTCCACCGATCTGCTCGATCCCCCCGGCTTCTCCGCCGATGTCCAGGCCGAGCGCGCCATGGTCGCGGGATCCAACAGCCTCGATCTGATGCGCAAGCGCGTGCCCGCGCTGGGCGGGCGGTTCGACGACCAGGCCGGGCGGCTGGTGCGGGAGCTGCAGGAGGAGAGTTATCCCGATATTCGCCCCATCCCGGTCGGCGTGCCGGCCGCGCGCGCGCGCTGGCGGCGTGCATCGGGGCGGGGCGGCGCCTTAATTGGTCGATCGACCGGGTGGACGCGCGCGCCGGGATCATCGAGGCGCGGGTCACGAGCTTCTGGTACGGCTTCACCGACGATGTCGTGGTCCGCATCACCCCCGCCGATCCCGGCGCAGTGATCGACGTCCGGTCCGTTTCGCGGGTGGGCGTGTCCGATCTCGGCGCCAACGCCAAGCGCGTGCGCGCGTTCAGCGACGCCGTCGCCCGCGAACTCGACAGCGAAGCCCGCCCCACCGGGTGAACCGCTCTACACTTTAAGGTGGACCGTTTCTCGTCCGAAAACCGCGTAACACTTTTCGGGAAACGGTCTAGGCTAGGCCAGAGCGTAAAGCGTTTCGATGCAGGGCGCCGAGACGCAGGAAACGCGCCCAGACTGGACTAGGTGAATCATGTGCGCGAGCACCGAATGGCACGCCGCCGGGTGCAGCTTCTTGTCCACGTCCGCATACATCACCGCCACCATCTCCCGGATCGTGCTGCGCCCCGCGGCGAGTTGTTCGAGGATCTGGCGTTCCCGGTTCAGGCGGTGGTCGATATAGGCCTGGATGAACGGGCGCACCTCGGTCACCGGGGGGCCGTGGGTTGGCCACAGCGTCGCAAAGTCGCGGTCGCGCACCGTATGGAGGCTCGCAAGGTAATCGCCCATGTCGCCGTCCGGCGGGCTGATCACCGTGGTGGACCAGCCCATAATGTGATCGCCGGTGAAGAGCGCGTTCTCCTCCCGCAGGGCGTAGGCCATGTGGTGGGAGGTGTGGCCGGGGGTGAACATCGCCTCGATCGTCCAGCCCGCGCCCTCAAACACCTCCCCGCCATTGAGGGCGATGTCGGGACGGAACGAGAGGTCGTCGCCCGCCTCCATGCGCACTTCGCTGTCCGTGGGCTTCACCGGCACGCCGCAGGCGAAGATCGCCGCCCCCGTCGCGTCCGCCAGCGGGCGCGCCATCGGGGAATGGTCCATATGGCTGTGGGTCACGAAAATATGCGTCACCCGTTCGCCGGCCAGCGCGTCCAGCAGAACCTCAAGATGCCCTGCGATCGCAGGTCCCGGATCGATCACCGCCACCTCGCCGTGGCCGATCACATAAACGCCGGTGCCGGTGAAGGTGAAGGGGCCGGGATTGTTCGCGATCACGCGCCGCACCAGCGGGCTCACCTGTTGCGGGCGCCCGTACTCGAATGCGATGTCACGGACGAAGGGGATTTTGGCGGCCATCTTCTGTCCGTCTCCGTTTATCGCGTCGTCGCCAGGACATGCGCCAGGACATGGGCGCGTACGCCTTCGGCCAGGAGGCGAATGGCGCGCATCTTGTCCCCCAGCGGCAGGGCGAGCGGAGGCCCCATGTCGGTCTTGTTGGCGTCGACGACGTAAATTCTACCGTCTGACGCGTCCCGGAGCACGTCCAGCCCGCCCCAGTCAAGCCCGAGCAGCCGGGTGAAGCGGGCGATCGCCTCAAGCTCGGCGTCCCGGAAAACCTCGCCCGGCATCTTCAGCGCGCACTCCGCATTGGCGTTGGCGAAACGCGTATCGACGCTGCGCCGCTTCAAGAAAACGCACAGCGCGCGCCCTGCAAGCGTAGGCGTGCGCAAATCTTCTACGAGGCCGCGCCCGATTCGGTTGTCGATCAGGCGCTGATAGGTGCGCCCCGGCGCGGGCCGCATGGGGCATTGGACGATGCGGCCAGTGTGTTTGCCGTTCTCTTCGGTCTTTTCCACCGCGGGGCCGTTATGCCTTTCGGGGTCGAGCTTCAGAGGGTAGCCGAAGGCTTCGTGGAAGGCGTCGGCCACGCGCGTCTTGGAGACGTCACGGCAGGCGAAATTGATCAGCGCGGCGCCCGGCTTGTGCGGCGGCGGGGGGGTGTGAGAATAGGTCGCGTCGTCGAAATGGAACACGAGATCGGCGATCGAAGGATCCTCGACGAAGCGCGCGCCCGCCCCCTGCAGTACGGGCCAGACGAGGTACCAGGGGCGCGCCTTGTCCGGTACGAAGGCGACGGTGAAGGCGCGCCTGCGCGGGGCGCGCGCCTGGTCCGCCAAAAAGGCGGCGAAAAAGACGAGCCAGGCCGACACGTCCCCGATGAATTCGCCCGTCAGCGGCAAGCGCTGGCCGGTTTTTTTAACCCAAAGCGCCCCGTCGCGGAAATCGAGGTCCGCCAGCCAGAAGCGCGGGCGCGTCGGGGAATCGGCGGCGGCGGACTTGCGCATCGGCAAGCGCTTAGCGAGGTGCTGCGGGCTCGGCAATCGCGCTGCGGCGCGTTCTCGCGTGGGTTCCACCGAAGCCGGCTCTGCGGGGGGGATGCTCAGGACCCCGCGCCGAGCGCCGGGCGCAAGCCGCTCAAATCATAGCCCGCATCCGCGGCCAGCTTCACGATCTCATCGGGCGCGGCCGCGCCGCTGCGCGCCTGCGCGAGCGCCCACAGCGTGATGGAGCGCGTGCCGCTGCGGCAATAAGCGAGCACCGGCCCCGTCTGGGCGCGCAGCAGGGCGGTGAGCGCGTCCGCTTGCGCCGGGGGCGGGGGCCCGGCGATGGGCAGATATGCATAAACCAGCCCCGCCTGTTCGGCGGCGGCGCGCGCGTCTGCATCGCTCAATTGATCGGGGGCCTCCCCGTCCGGGCGGTTATTGATCACGGCGGTGAAGCCGGCCCGCGCGAGCGCCTCGAAATCCGGCGGCGACAGCTGCGGGGCGACTGCGAAATCCCGCGTCACGCGGCGCACGTCGGCCATTCTCGTCTCCTCCCCGTCCCGGCTTCGTCACAGCCCCATCGTTGACACGCGGCGCCCGAGAAGAAAAGCTTGCGGGTCCGCGGGGGGTCAGGAAACCAATGGTCGAGCTCGTCGCGCGCCGCCTCATGGTCGCGGTCCCCACCATGCTGGCGGTGATCCTTGCGGCGTTCTTTCTCATGCGCGCCGCGCCCGGGGGACCGTTCGACGCCGAACGCGCCCTGCCGCCGGAAATTCTGCTGCGGGTGGAACAGGCCTACGGGCTCGATCTCCCGGTGCACCAGCAATTATTCGCCTATCTGGGTGATCTCGTGACGGGCGATTTCGGGCCCTCGCTGAAGTACAAGGACAAGAGCGTCGCGGACATCATCGCTGAGGGCCTGCCCACCAGCCTGCTGATCGGCTCCGCCTCGATCGTGCTGGCGCTTGGCGTCGGCGTGGGGCTGGGCGTGTGGGCGGCGTTGCGGCAGAACCGCGCACAGGATTACAGCGTGATGGGCGTGGCGTTGATCGGGGTGTGCGTGCCGCCGCTGGTGATGGGGCCGCTCCTGCAGCTTCTGTTCGGGGTGCAGCTGCATTGGCTGCCCACCGGGGGGCTGCAGCGGGACCGCTACGCTATACAGCACCTTATTCTGCCGGTGGTGACGCTGGCGCTGCCCCAAATCGCGGTGATCTCTCGGCTGATGCGCGCCGCGATGATCGACGCGCTGCGCTCCAACGCCATCCGCACTGCGCGGGCCAAGGGCCTGCCGGAGGCGGCGGTGATCGTGCGCCACGCCTTGCCGGTGGCCTTGCTGCCGATCGTGTCCTATCTCGGCCCCGCGGTCGCGGGCGTGCTGACGGGATCGTTCGTGATCGAGCGGGTGTTCCAGCTGCCGGGGCTTGGCTCGCAATTCGTGGTGGGCGCGCTGCAGCGGGATTACACGCTGGTGATGGGGGTCGTTATTCTTTACGCCGCCCTGATCATCGCCTTGAACCTCGCCGCCGACCTTCTCTATCGGGTCCTCGACCCCCGGGTGCGCGGATGAGCGTGGACGCGGTCGGCGAGGCGCCCCCGCCCCAGAGCGTGCAGCCCGCCGCTCCGCCCGCCCCGGCTGGACCCGCGCCCGCGCCGCGGGGGCGATCCTTGTGGGACGATGCGCGCCGCCGCCTGCGGCGCAACCCGGCGGCCATGATCAGCCTCGTCGTGCTTGGTGTGCTGGTGGCGGCGGCGCTGTTCGGGCCGGCGCATTGGGTGCATCCGGTCGATACGCTCTACCGGGACCGCGTGGCTATCCCGCCCACGCTCGAAAACGCCCATTGGTTCGGCACCGACGCCCAGGGGCGGGACTTGATGGCCCGCGTGCTGTTCGGCCTGGGCGTATCGCTTCTGGTGGGGCTGGTGGCGACGGCGGTGGCGCTGGCGATCGGGGTGCTTTGGGGGGCGGTCGCGGGCTATGCCGGGGGCGTCACGGACATGGTGATGATGCGGGTGGTGGATGTGCTCTACACCATCCCCTTCATCTTCTTCGTGATCCTGCTGATGGCCACGTTCGGATCGAACATTGTGCTGATCTTCGTGGCGATCGGGGCGGTGGAATGGCTCACCATGGCGCGCATCGTCCGCGGCCAAGCCATGGCGCTGAAGCGCAAGGAATTTATCGAGGCCGCGCGCGCGTCCGGGGCGAGCCCGCTGCAGATCATCACCCGCCACATCGCGCCCAATGTCGTTGGCCCCGTGATCATCTACGCGACGCTGAACGTGCCGGTGGTGATCCTGGCGGAGAGCTTTCTCTCGTTCCTGGGTCTTGGCGTCCAGGAGCCGCTTACCTCGCTCGGCCAGCTCATCGCCACCGGCGCGCGCGAGATGGAGCGGGCCCCCTGGCTCTTGGTGATCCCCGCGCTGGTGATGTTTGCGACGCTGCTCTGCCTGAACTTCCTGGGCGACGGCCTGCGCGACGCGCTCGACCCGAAGGACCGGTGAACCCCGTGCGTGCGACCTTGCTCGCCGTCTTTGCGCTGACACTCGCGGCGTGCGGGGAGATCCAGCGCGGCCTGGATCCGGAGCAGAAGATCCTGGAGATCGGCAACGCCGCCGAACCGCTCTCGCTCGATCCCGCCAAGGCGAGCGGGGAGTGGGAGAACAACATCGTCGGCAACATGTTCGTGGGCCTCACCACGGAGGACGAGCGCGCTCAGATCATCCCCGGCATGGCCACCCATTGGGAGATCAGCGAGGACGGCCTGACCTGGACTTTCTTCCTGCGCGATGCGCTCTGGTCGGACGGGCGCCCCGTTACGGCCTATGATTTCGAGTTCGCGCTGCGCCGGGTGCTCGATCCCGACACGATCGCCGAATACGCCGCCATCCTTTACCCGCTGCGCAACGCCGAAGCGGTCAAGGCGGGAAAACTGCCGCTAAGCGCGCTGGGCGTGCGGGCGCTCGATGAGCGCACGCTCGAGCTGCGCCTGGCCCATCCCGCGCCCTATCTGCCGGGCCTGCTCAAGCACTACACCGCCTACCCGGTGCCCAAGCATGTGGTTGAGGAATGGGGCGATGCCTGGATCCATCCCTCGCACGTGGTGGTCAACGGGCCTTATACGCTCGTCAAATGGTGGTCCAATTACATGGTCCATCTCCGCAAGAACCCGCTCTTTTACGATGCGGACGCGGTGTGCCTGAACCAACTCTATTTCTACCCCACGGCGGATGTGGACGCGGGCGTGCGCCGCGTGGAGGCCGGCGAACTCGCCTGGCTCACCCGCTTTCCGGGCCAGAAAACCGAGCTGCTGCGCGAGCGCCTACCGGGCTTCGTCCGCATCGCCCCGTTCATGCTGACGCAATTCTATTCGTTCAACACCACGCGCAAGCCGTTCGACGACGCGCGCGTACGCCGGGCGCTGTCGATGGCCATCGACCGGGAATTCCTGGCGGAGAAAATCTACCGCGCCGGCCACCAGCCGGCCTATCAGCTCGTGCCGGACGGGATGCCGGGCTACACCCAGGGGGGGAAGCTGGACTGGGCGCAGGTCCCGGTTGGGCGACGTCGCGCCGAGGCGCGCGCGCTGCTGGAGCAGGCGGGCTTCGGCCCGCAAAAGCCGTTCCGCTTCAGCCTCGCCCACCGCAACAGCGACGATAACGCCCGGGTGGCGGTGGTGGTGCAGGCCGATTGGCGCGCAATTGCGCCCTGGGTGCAGCCCGAACTCCGCGGGACCGAGACCCAGATCCATTACGCCAATATGCGCGCCAAGAATTTCGACGTCGGCGACGGCGGCTGGATCGGCGATTACGCGGACGCCCAGACTTATCTCTACCTGCTGCAGACCAGCACCGGCCCGCAAAACTGGTCGGGCTATTCCAACCCGGCCTATGACGCGCTGATGGGCCAAGTCAATCAGGAGCGCGATCCCGCCCGCCGCGCCGCCCTGATGCGCGCCGCGGAGCAGATGGCGCTGGACGACAACCCGATCGCCCCGATCGCGCGTGGAACCTCCAAGACGCTGCTCGATCCCCGCATAACGGGGTTTTCGGACAATATCGAAAACATCCACCGCGCCCGCTGGATGTGCGTCCGCGCCTAAGCTTCTGACTTGATCAGACTTGGCTACGCTCGCGCTTGCGCGGCGCTTTTTGCTCCGTTTACAGCGCACATGCCTCTTTTTGCGACGGTTGGTGTGCGCGCGCATTACGCAACTGTCATGGCGGAATTGACGCCCCAACACGCCCCCGATTAGCTCCACGCCAGGAGAAAGCCAAAGGGCTTTCAAAAATCAGCGCGATGGCGCGCCGCAGGGCCGTTTTTACGGCGCCCTTTGCGGCGACAGCCTCCTCGCGCCCGAACGCAGGAGATGTGTTGTGGCGAAAAAAACCAAAAAGCAAAGATTGCTGGCTTCGAGTCTGCTGGCTGGTCTTGCCGCGCTTGGGGCTCCGCTATTGGCGGCGGGGACGCTGGCGCTTATGCCGGGCGTCGCGCGGGCCCAGGATTATACCAGCGTGACACTCGATGGGCGCGCGGTGGACGGGACGGGCAAGGCGATCCCGGGCGCCAGCGTGTCGATCCGCTCCGTGGATCAGGCGTTTGAGCGCACCGCCACGGCCGGCCGCAATGGCGATTTCTCGATCTCCGGCCTGCCGGTGGGCGTCTACGCCGTGAGGATCGAAAGTGCGGGCTTTGCAACGTATACGGATGATGCTGTGCCGCTGCGGGTGGGCGCCTCGTCCTACAGCTTCACCCTCGCGCCCGCCCAGGCCGCCGAGGGCGAGATCGTGGTCACCGGCAAGCGCACCGCGACGCTTGACTTCAATCGCACCGCCAAGGGCCTAATCATCGACGTCACCGAATTGGCCAGCCGCGTGCCCGTCGGACGCGACATCGCGAGCTTGGCGTTGCTTGCGCCGGGCGCCGCGCAGGGCGATCAGAACTTCCTGGATTACGACACCCAGCCCTCGCTCAGCGGCACCTCGATCGCGGAAAACGCCTATTATGTGAACGGGCTCAACATCACCAATCACCGCACCCAGATCGGGGGCAGCAGGGTGCCGTTCGACTTCCTCGATACGGTGGAGGTGCGCACCGGGGGCTATCAGGCCGAGTACGGACGAACCACGGGCGGCCTGATCAATACGATCACGAAGTCAGGCTCCAACACCTTCCATGGCGGCCTGGTCGGAACGCTCTCACCCGAGCAATTCAACGCGGACACCGCGCCGAACACGTTCCTGCAGCAGAACGATCATGACGAGGACGAGCGCGCCGACGTCTCGATGTATCTGAGCGGGCCGATCGTGAAGGACAAACTGTTCTTCTTCGCTCTCTACCAGCCCCGCCTCATCACTTCCTCGGACACGACCAATCCCGGCGAGGGTTTCGAGCAGAACGCCATCCGCTCCGAACGGACCAACAAGTCGCCCTTCGCGGGCGGCAAACTCGACTATAACATCAGCGATAATCATCGTCTCGAATTCACCTTCATCGATGACACGGATGAGGAGGAGGTGCGGCGCTCGCGCGTCGATCGCGACACCAACGCCTTCATCGAATCCCGCGGCACGTATACGGACGGCGCAGGCGGAGAGACCTACATCGCCAAATATACCGGTGAATTCACCAATTGGTTTTCGCTCTCGGCGCTGGTCGGCACCAATCGCCAGTCTGACTTCCGGACCCCGGAGGATGATTCCGTCATCCCCGTCGTGCAGACCTATACAGGGACCACCGTCGAACTCGGCGGGCCCTGGTCGGTGCAGTCCCAATACAACAACGAAGACATTCGCGACGTCTACCGCATCGACGCCGACTTCGACTTCACGCTGCTGGGCAAGCATCACTTGCGGGTGGGTGTAGACCGGGAGGAATTGGAATCCACCCAGAACTCGCGCCGTTCAGGGCCTGCAGTCACAATTTCGGATGGGCCGTTCGCAGGGCAAACGTTCCAGGGCTATCGCTGGGTGAACAATGGCGGGCCCAGCAGCGACTATCCCGGCGGCTCTTCCTGGTATCTTGAAGTCTACCAGAACAACGGCGCCTTCCAGGGAACCCAGACCGCCTATTACATCCAGGATTCCTGGGAGGTTCTGAACGGGCTCACCCTGCAGCTCGGCCTGCGCAATGAGAGCTTCGAGAACAAGAATATCGACGGGGAGACGATCGTCACGGTCGAGGATCAGATCGCCCCGCGCATCGGCGTTTCCTGGGATCCCGGGCGCGACGGCCAGAGCAAACTCTACGGCTCGTTCGGGCGCTATTTCCTCCCCGTCGCGACCAACACCAATATCCGCCTCGGCGGTTCGGAGACCTATTTCCGCGTGCGCTACCGCGGCACGGGGCAGATCAACAGCGTGCCCGGGGACCTGACGCCTGGCGGCGCGCTGACCTATCGCGACACCCAGACTTTCGCGGACGGTTCCGTCTACACCCCCGCGCAGGTGGTGGCCCAGGACCTCGATCCCTTCTACGAGGACGAGTTCATCGTCGGCTATGAGCGCTCGGTGAAGGATTGGACGTTTGGCCTTAGCTACACCCACCGCGAACTCAAGGAGGTCATCGAAGACATCGCGATCGACGAGGCCGTGCTCGCCTATTGCCGCGCCAACGGCGTCGAGATGAGCAATGCCGACGGGACCGGCTGCGCCGATGTCTATTCGGGCTTCCACCAATATGTGCTCGCCAATCCCGGCAGCGACGTGACGGTGCAGCTCAACTCGATCCTGCCGGGCGACACGGGCTACCGCACGGTGAGACTGTCCGCCGACGATCTGGGCTACCCGAAGGCCGAGCGGACCTATGACGCGATCGACTTCACTTTCGTGCGCCCCTTCGACGGGCGCTGGAGCGTGCAGGGCTCCTATACCTGGGCGCTGAGCGAGGGCAATTATGAGGGCGCGGTCAAATCCGACATCGCCCAGGACGATAGCGGCCTCACGCAGGATTTCGACGTACCCAGTCTGATGGAGGGAGCCTATGGCTACCTGCCCAACCATCGCGAGCATACATTGCGCGTGTTCGGCGTCTATGCGCCGTGGGAGCGCTTCCAGATCGGGGGCAATTTTCTGCTCCAGTCGCCAAAGAAATTCGGCTGCATCGGCAATTATCCGGACGACGCCAATTTCGCCTATCAGTACGGCGCGGCCTCCTGGTATTGCACGACGACGGGAGACCCCGCCGATTCCGAGCAGACCGATCGCGGCAGCAGGCTTGAGTCGGATTGGCTGACGCAAGTCGATCTGTCGTTCATCTACAAAATCCCGGTCACGAGCGGCCAGGCCGATCTGCGCTTCGACATCTTCAACGTGTTCAACTCCCAAGCGGTGGTCGATATCCAGGAGGAGGGGGAGATCGACCTCACCTACGCGGTCAATCCGAATTACGGGAAGCCCGAATATTATCAGAGCCCGCGCTACGCCCGGGTCGGGTTCGCCTATCGGTTCTAGAGCAGTTCTCGCTTGGATTGAATCAATCCACTCGAGAAAAAGCGCCCTACACTTTAAGTTAGACCGTCTGAAAACCGCGTAACACTTTTTGGGGAAACGGTCTAAGTCAGGCGCCGTTTGCGTTATCCAAGGGCCTCTGACAGCGCGCGTATACGCGCGTTGTCAGGGTCCAGCAGGCGGGCGTCGATCCGGGAGATCGGGCGCACGCCGAGCAGCGCATTGGCGATCGCGCCGGCCTCGGCGCGGGCGATGTCTTGTGGCATGATGGGCCGGACGTCGAGGCTGCGGTCGCGGGCCAGGAGGCAGGCGCGCGTCACGCCGGGCAGGGCGCCTTCGCTTAGCGGGGGCGTGCGCAGGCGCCCGTCGATCAGCAGAAAGAGAGTGGCGCAGGCCGCGCTTGCGGCATTGCCCCGGGCGTTAAGCTGCAAGGCCTCGTCCGCGCCCGCCTCGAGCGCCTGCGCGCGCGCCATGACCGCATCGACATAAGACAAAGTCTTGTGGCGGGCCGAGGGCGCGGTTTCGTTGCGCCGGATCGCTACGGTCGCGAGCGCGGCGGGCCCCGCGGGCCGGGCATAGACGCTGGCGCTGACCGAGAGGATCGCGTGGAGCTCCGCCGGTCGCGCTACCCCCCGCGCGCCCACCCCGGACGACCAAGTCAGCCGCACCGCCGCGATCGCGCGCGCGAGGTCGTTGCGCGCGATCACCTCCGTACAGAGCTCCTCGATGGCTTCAGCGCCGGGCGGCGCCGGCAGGCCCAAGGCCTTTGCGCTCGCGGCGAGGCGGCGCGCGTGCTGGGGCAGGCGGCGCAGCGCCCCGCCCTCCCACAGCACCGTCTCGAAGAGGCCGTCCCCCAGCGCGAAGCCGCGGTCCAGCAGCGACACCGAAGGCGCGTCCGCGCCGATCCACGCCCCGTCGCGCCACGCGATCACGGGTTTCCCCCGATCGCGGCGAGCAGGCTTGCGGCCTTGTGCTCTGTTTCTTCCGCTTCCGCGTCGGGATCGGAATAGGTGGTCACGCCGCCCCCGGTCCGGAACTCCACGTCCCATGCGTCCCCGCGGGGGAAGCAGGTCGCGGTCCGGATCAGCACGCTTGAATCCATCGCCCCATCGGCCCCGAACCAGGCGATCGACCCGTAATTGGCCTCGCGCGGGGCGCCTTCGGCGCGGGCGATCGCGCCCATCGCCTCGATCTTCGGCGCGCCGGTGATCGAGCCGGGCGGGAAGGCGGCGGCCATCAGGTCGAACGCGTCGCGGCCGGGCGCGAGGCGGCCTTCGACGGTGGAGACGAGATGGTGCACGTTGGCGTAGCTCTCCAGCGCATTGAGGCGCGGCGCGCGCACGCTGCCGGGGGCGCAGACGCGGGCCAGATCATTGCGCATCAGATCGACGATCATCAAATTCTCGGCCCGGTCCTTCTCGCTGTCGCAGAGCGCGCGGGCGAGCGCGCGATCCTCGAGATCGTTAAGCGCGCGGGGGCTTGTGCCCTTGATCGGGCTGGCGGCGGCGAAGAGGCCCTCCGCGCCGGGGGTCACGGAGAGGAAGCGCTCCGGGGAGTTGGAGACGATGGCGGCCTCCGGCAGGCGGAGATAGGCGCAGAACGGGGCGGGGCTCTGGGCGCACAGCCGGGCGAACAGGGCGTAGGGGTGATCGCCCGCCCCCAGAGCGCCCGCGAAGCGGCGCGAGAGATTGGCCTGGAACAGGTCCCCGGCCCGGATGCGCCCGATGAGCGCGGCCACCCCCTTCCGGTACGCAGCGATCGGCTCCACGCCCCTCACCGCGCCCGCCGCGGGCGGCGGCGTGAACGAGGCCCGCCCCAGCAGCCCCGCCAGGCGGCGCGCGCGCGCCGGGGCCTCGGGACCGCTGGCGCAAACCCAAGCGCGGGCCTGCGCGTTGTCGAACACGGCGATGCATCCGTACCGGCCGAGCGCGAGATAGGGCAGGCGGCGCAGCGGGAAGCCCGGCGCTGCGGCGTCGAACGCGCCGCCCAGCTCGTAGGCGAAAAACCCCGCCGCCCCGCCGAGGAACGCCCCCGCTCCGCTGGGAACCGCCTCCGCCTCCGAAAGCCAGGCGCGCGCGGGGCCGAGCACGTCGCCGCCCACGAGCGCGTCCGCCCGGCTCACCGCCTCGGGCTCGACGAGCAGGTAGCTAAAGCGCGCGTCGGGATAGGGGCCGCAGCCGTGCAGCAGCATCGCCATCGGCGCGTCTCGGAACGGGGCGAAGGCCGCGACCGGGTCCGTGTACGGGATGGGCAGCAGCGCCATTCACGGGGTCGCGGCGGGGAAGTCTTCCGTATCGATCTCGGCCTGCACCGCGGCGGGGTAGCGGGGGCCGGAGACGGTCGCGGCATTGATCAGCGCGTCCGCCGCCTCGAGCATGTGCGGCGCGACGCGCAGCCCGGAGGCGGCGGCGTTCTCGCGCAGATGCGCGGGCGTGGCGGTGCCGGGGATGACGTGCACGTGCGGGCCCTGGCGCAGCACCCAGAGCAGAGCGAACTGGGCGGGCGTGCACCCGGCCTCGCGCGCCAGCGCCCGGAAGCGCTCGAGCAGCGCCCGGTTGCGCGCGAACGCCTCGCCCTGGAAGCGCGGCATGGCGCGGCGGATGTCGCGTTCGGGGAAGGCCGCAGGATCGAGGTCGCGCCCCGTCAGGAAGCCGCGCGCGAGCGGAGAGAAGGCGACGAAGGCGGCCCCGATCTCGGCGCAGGCCTGAAGCGCCGCGATCTCGGGATTGCGGGTCCAGAGCGAGTACTCGGTCTGCAGCGCGGCGATCGGGTGCACGCGATGGGCCTCCCGCAGGGTCTTGGCGGAGACTTCGGAGAGGCCGATCGCCCCCACCTTGCCCGCCTCCACCATCCGCGCGAGCGCGCCGACGGACTCGGCGATCGGAACCTTCTTGTCCCAGCGATGGAGGTAATAGAGGTCGATCCGGTCCGTCTGCAGGCGGCGCAGGCTGTCTTCAAGGCCTTGGCGCAGCGCCTCGGGGCGCCCGTCGATCACGCGCTGGCCGCCCACGCCCTGCATGCCGCCCTTGCTCGCGAGAAAGATCCGGTTCCGGAACGGTTTCAGCGTGCGCCCGACAAGCTCCTCATTGGCGCCGAAACCGTAGAGGGCGGCGGTGTCGAAATGGGTGATCCCGAGATCGAGCGCCTGAAGCAGCAGAGCCTCGCCCGCCTCGGGCGGTGGGGGTTGGCCATAGGCGTGGGACAAATTCATGCAGCCGAGGCCGATCTCGCTGACCTCGGCGCCGGCGATCGGGCGCGTTTCCATCTCTGCCCGCCCTCCCGCTTTGGCCTAAAGGAGCTGCTGTTCGAGTTGGTTCAGCACGTCGTAGCAGGCCAGCACCTGGGCGACGGAGGAATTGGGCTCGCGCCCCTCGCGGATGGCTGCCACGAATTCGCGGTCCTGCAGTTCGATGCCGTTCATCGAGACATCAACATGCGAGACATCGACCTTCTCGTCCTTGCCGGTCAAGAGATCGTCATAGCGGGCGATATAGGTGCCGTTGTCGCAGATATAGCGGAAGAAGGTGCCGAGCGGGCCGTCATTGTTGAACGACAGAGACAGCGTGCAGATCTTGCCGTGTTCGGTCTGCAATTGGATGCTCATGTCCATGGCGATGCCGAGTTCGGGGTGCAGCGGGCCCTGCACGGCGTTGGCCTTCACCACGCGCTCTTGAGTCTGGTATTGAAACAGATCCACCGTGTGCGCGGCATGATGCCAGAGCAGATGGTCCGTCCAGGAGCGCGGCTCGCCCTTGGCGTTCATGTTCCGCCTACGGAAGAAATAGGTCTGCACGTCCATCTGCTGGATCGAAAGCTCGCCAGCGACGATGCGCTTATGGACCCATTGATGCGAGGGGTTGAAGCGGCGCGTATGGCCCACCATGCAGACAAGCCCGGTCTCGGCCTGCGCCGCCGCCACGGCTTGCGCATCCGCCCAGGAATCGGCGAGGGGGATCTCCACCTGCACATGTTTGCCGGCGCGCAGGCACGCGATCGCCTGGGCGGCGTGCATCTGGGTGGGCGTGCACAGGATCACCGCCTCGACCTGCGGCAAAGCGAGCGCCTCGCTAAGATCGGTCCCGACATGGGGCACGCCGTACTTGTCCGCGACCGCCTGGGTGGCGTCGAGACGCCGCCCGATCAGGCTCACGACCTCGACCCCCTCGATCAGCTTCAATCCGTCCAGGTGCTTTTCGCCGAACGCCCCGGCCCCCGCGAGCGCGATCTTCATGAGAGCTTCTCCAACACGATATGGCCCACCGCCGTATTGCTGGCGGGCACGTGATAGTGACGGTGCAGTTCACGCACGTGCGGCCCCAGCGCCCCGCGCATGATCAGCCACATGACAAGCTCAATGCCCTCCGAGCCCGCCTCGCGCAGATATTCGATATGCGGCATGCGGCGCAGGCGCTCCGGGTCTTTCGTCAGATCGTCCAGGAAGGCGTTGTCAAAGGGCTGATTGATCAGGCCAGCGCGGGGGCCCTGCAATTGGTGGCTCATCCCGCCCGTGCCCCAGACATGGACATTGAGATCCTCCGGGAAGCTCGCGATCGCGCGCGCGATCGCCTCCCCCAACATCCAGCAGCGATTGCCGGTGGGCGGGGGATAGGTGACGACGTTCACCGCCAGCGGGATCACCTTGCAGGGCCACGCCTCGGGCTGGCCGAACATCAGCGACAATGGCACCGTGAGCCCGTGATCGACATCCATGCGGTTGACGATCGTCATGTCGAACTCGTCGAGGATGCAGCATTGGGCGATGTGCCAGGCGAGGTCGGCGTGGTTGTGGACTTTGGGCGTCGGCCGCGGCCCCCAGCCTTCGTCGGCGGGCTGAAACTCATCCGCACACCCGATCGCGAAGGTGGGGATCAGGTTCATGTCGAAGGCGGACGCATGGTCGTTATAGATGAGCAGCACAACGTCCGGCCGGCCCGGCCCCTGCACCCATTCCTTCGTCCATTGATAGCCGGAAAAGAGCCCCGCCCAATAGGGCTCCTCCGTCTTGCCGTTGTCGATCGCCGCGCCGATGGCGGGCACGTGGCTCGTGGTGATGCCGGCGGTGAGGCGCGCCATGTCAATAGCCTTC
This sequence comes from Alphaproteobacteria bacterium, assembly GCA_031398975.1. Taxonomy (GTDB): domain Bacteria; phylum Pseudomonadota; class Alphaproteobacteria; order Caulobacterales; family Aquidulcibacteraceae; genus JAKFWI01. The sequence continues at coordinate 145,970 of JANNOI010000021.1, forward strand.
CTTGATCGAGCGCAGGCCCTCCGGCGAGCGCCCGCCGGCGACCATCATCTGCTGGTGCGCCTCCACGCTCGCTCCAGTCATGGTCGAGACGGCCTGGACGAAGCTCAGCCCGTCGGTGGAGAAGATTTTCGACAGGAAATAGATGTTGCCGCCGAGATCGATCAGCCGGTTATAGTCGCGCGCCAGCACCGCCTCGCGCTGTTCCGGGCTCAAGGGCCATTCGTCGAGATAGGCGGGCTCGTTCGCGCGCCAGCGCTCGCGGTTCTCGGGCTTCATGAGGCTCATCGCGAACTGGTTCAGCCAATAGCCCTTGCGCGCCCGCGCGACGGTGAAGACGCGCGTGCCCGGAATGTCCTCGAACTGGGCGAGATAATCGTGGATGTCGGTGCTCATGGGGTGCGCGCTTTCAGGAAGGCGTCGAGGCGGGGGAATACGCGCCGCGCATTGCCCTCGAACACGGCGTGGCGGGCGGTCTCGCTCAGATTGAGCGCCTCGATATAGCGCTTGGTGTCGTCGAAAGGATGGCCCGTCTCGGGATCTATGCCGCGCACCGCGCCCACCATTTCCGAGCCGAACAGGATGTTCTCGATGTCGATCACCTCGAACAGGAGGTCGATCCCCGGCTGGTGGTAGACGCAGGTGTCGAAATAGACGTTTTTCATCAGGTGGGTTCGCAGGGCGGGCTTTTTCAGCATGTCGGCGAGGCCCCGATAGCGGCCCCAGTGATAGGGGACCGCGCCCCCGCCATGGGGGATGATGAAGCGCAAGGAGGGGAAGTCGTTGAACAAATCGCCCTCCAGCAATTGCATGAAGGCGATCGTGTCGGCGGCGATATAATAGGCGCCGGTGGCGTGCAGGCCCGGATTGCACGAGCCCGAGACATGCACCATGGCGGGTACGTCGAGCGCGCACATGGCCTCGTAGAGCGGATACCAGTATTTGTCCGTCAACGGAGGATGGCGGAAATGGCCCCCGCCCGGGTCGGGGTTCAGATTGCAGCCCACGAAGCCCAACTCCTCGACGCAGCGCTTCAGCTCCGCGATCGAGCCGGCGAGATCGGCCTGCGGCGATTGCGGCAGCTGGCAGACGCCGATGAACGTGTCGGGATAGAGATCGCAGACGCGCTTGATGAGATCGTTGCAGGCCCGCGACCAGGCGAGCGATACGCCCTCATCGCCGACATGGTGGGCCATGGCGGAAGCGCGCGGCGAGAAGATCGTCATGTCCGCCCCGCGCGCGCGCAGCAGGCGCAGTTGGTGGGCCTCGATCGATTCCCGGATCAGATCCTCGGGGATGTCGGGGTAGGGCGGGGGCGGCGCGCCGGCCTCGAAGGCGGCGACCTGGGCGTCGCGCCAGGCGCCGTGGGCGGGGGGCGCGGTGGTGTAATGGCCGTGGCAATCGATGATGCGCGTCATCGGGGGGTGTCCTTGAGGAGGGCTTCGAGGGCTTCGAGCTTGGCGGGGAGGCTGGCGGGCGGGGGGGCCGCGCCCGCCAGGGCGCCGATGCGGCGCTGGCGCACGGCGCAGGGCGCGCTCATCAGAGGGGCCACGCCCAGCGCGTTCAGGGTCTTGACCACTTCCTCCATCTCCGCCGCCCGGCGCACGCCATGGACCATCATCCGGTCCAGATTGTAATCGGCTTTTTCAAACCATCCATCGCCCAGCGAGGCGAGCACCTCCTCGGTCACCCCCGCCGCATGGGCCGCGAGAACGCATTCCGCGGTCAGCGCCTCAAGGCCCTTCACCATCACGGAGCGGATCATCTTGATCGCCGAGGCCCGGCCGAGCTCCGCCCCCACCTGGCGCACCGCCGAAAAGCCAGCCCCTGCGAGCGCGTCCGCGCCCGCCCCGGCATGGGGCCCGCTCACCAGGAGCGGAACGGCGAGCCGCGCCGGGTGCACCGGCGCCATCACCGCCACGTCCACATAAGCAGCGCCCGCGGCCTCGATCCGCGCGCTCGCGGCCCGCTTCGTCTCGGGCGCGACGGAATTGAGATCGAGATAGAGCGCACCGGGCTCGATAGAGGTGCCTGCATCCGTCGCCGCCGCGAGCGCGGCGTCCGCGGTCACGACGCTGATTACCGCGCGCGCGCCTGCGAGCGCTTCCGCCAGGGTCTCCCGCCCCTCCACCCCGTGGGCGCTATAGGCGCGGAGCTGGGCCTCGCGGGTGCGGGGATCGGCGGTTTTGACGTCGAACGCGCCCGCGCGCGCGCGCCAGGAAGGATCCCCCGCGAACGCCTGGCCCGCTTCGCCGAAGCCTAGAAAAACGAGGTCACTTGCCATCTTGTCGCTATCGCGTCGGATCGTGCAGGGGCGGCCCGGCGGGGCCGGAAAGCGGAAGAATGGCCCGATCTAGCATGGCCCTTGGCGCTCTGCGTAGTTCCGATTTGCGCCGCCGCTCCGGTTCTGTCACGAACGCGCCATCCTCCAGGAACGCTATAGAAGAGGGAAGGGCCTGATGAGCGGCGTCGTGGTGCAGAATATCGCCCGCGCGGAGGCGGGCGTGATCGAGGGGTTGGCGGCCTGCGGGGTGGCCACCGTGCATGAGGCGCAGGGGCGCACGGGCCTGCTCTCCCCCGCCATCCGCCCCATCTATGCGGGCGCGCGCATTGCGGGCTCCGCCGTCACCATCTCCGCCCCGCCGGGGGACAATTGGATGGTGCATGTGGCGATCGAGCAGATCCAGAAGGGCGACATTCTGGTGCTCGCGCCCACCTCGCCCTGCACGGACGGCTATTTCGGGGACCTGCTCGCCACGTCCGCGGCGGCGCGCGGCTGCCAGGGGCTCGTGATCGACGCCGGGGTCCGCGACGTGCGGGAGCTGACGGCGATGGGCTTTCCGGTCTGGTCGAAGGCGGTGTCGGCGCAGGGGACGGTGAAGGCCACGCTCGGCTCGGTGAACGTGGCGATCGTGTGCGCGGGCGCGCTGATCCGGGCCGGGGACGTGATCGTCGCCGATGATGACGGCGTCTGCGTGGTTCCCCGCGAGGACGCCGCCGCAGTCCTCGAGAAATCCCGCGCGCGCGAGGCCGCCGAAGAGGTCAAGCGCGAACGCCTCGGCGCCGGGATCCTGGGGCTCGATCTCTATTCCATGCGCGACAAGCTGAAGGAAATGGGCCTGCGCTATGTCTGAGGGCGTGGCCTGCATGTGGATGCGCGGCGGCTCCTCCAAGGGCGGCTATTTCCTCAAGCAGGACCTGCCCAGCGACCCTGCCCTGCGCGACGCCTTCCTGCTCGCCATCATGGGCTCCCCCGATCCGCGCCAGATCGACGGCATGGGCGGGGCCGATCCCTTGACCAGCAAGGTCGCGGTCGTGTCCCGCTCGCAGCGCCCGGACGCCGACGTCGATTACCTTTTCCTGCAGGTGTTCGTGGACCAGGCGATCGTCACGGATGCGCAGAATTGCGGCAATATCCTCGCCGGAATCGGCCCGTTCGCGATCGAGCGCGGCCTCGTGGCGGCGGAAGACGGCTTCACCCGCGTGGCCATCTATATGGTCAACACAGGCCAGACGGCGATCGCCACCGTCTCCACCCCCGGCGGCATGGTGAGCTATGCCGGGACGGCGCGGATCGACGGCGTTCCCGGTACGCACGCGCCCGTCCCGCTCGAGTTCCGCGACACGGCCGGCTCGAGCTGCGGCGCGCTCCTGCCCACGGGCAAGGCGGTCGATCGGATCGAGGGCGTCGAGGTGACGCTGATCGACAATGGCATGCCCTGCGTGGTGCTGAAGGCGCAAGACGTCGGCGCCACCGGCTATGAGGACCGCGAGACCCTCGACGCCGCCGCCGATCTCAAGGCCCGGATCGAGGTGATCCGCCTGAAGGCGGGGCCGATGATGAACCTGGGCGAGGTGGGCGCGAAATCGGTGCCGAAAATGATGCTGGTCGCGCCGCCACGGGAAGGGGGCGCGATCTGCGTGCGCAGCTTCATCCCCCACCGCGCGCACGCCACTATCGGGGTGCTGGGGGCGGTGAGCGTCGCGACCGCCTGCCTGCTTCCCGGCTCCCCCGCCGCCGCGCTCGCCCACGTGGGCGAGGGGCGGCGCAAAACGCTCTCGATCGAGCATCCGAGCGGGGAAATGACATGCGTTCTGGAGACGGACGAGGCCGGCGCGGTCGTCTCCGCGGCGCTGTTGCGCACCGCGCGCAAGCTGATGGACGGAAAGGTGTTCGCATGAGCCGGGTGCGGAGCTGGACGCAGAACCCCTCCCGCCCCGCCTGGACGCCCCCGCCCGGCGCGGTGGACGCCCATTGCCACGTGTTCGGGCCCGAGGCGCTTTTTCCCTTCAGCCCCAAGGCCAAGTACCGCCCGGAAGACGCGACGCCCGAAATGCTCTTCGCACTGCGCGACCGGCTGGGCTTTGCGCGCAACGTGGTGGTGCAGGCGAGCTGCCACGGCAGCGACAACCGCGCCACGCTCGACGCCATCGCCCGCTCCGGCGGGGCCGCGCGCGGGGTGGCGGTCGTCGATCCAGCGATCACGGACGGTGAACTCGAGGCGTTGCAGGCGGGCGGCATACGCGGCGTGCGGTTCAACTTCCTCAAGCGGCTGGTCGACGATGCGCCGAAGGACAAATTCCTCGAAATCGCCGCGCGCATCGCCCCGATGGACTGGCATGTCGTGGTCTATTTCGAGGCCGATATCCTCGCCGAGCTGCGCCCCTTCCTCGAAGCGCTGCCGACGCCCGTCGTGATCGACCATCTGGGCCGCCCCGACGTGACGCAGGGGCCGGACGGGCCGGATCTGCGCGCGTTCCGCGCGCTGCTCGACGCGAACCCCCATTTCTGGACCAAAGTCTCCTGCGCGGAGCGCCTCTCCGCCCAAGGCCCGCCCTTCGACGATTTCGTCGAAGCGGTTGCGCCGATCGTGGCGGATTATCCCGACCGCGTGCTCTGGGGCACGGACTGGCCGCACCCCAATATGGAGGCCAACATCCCCGACGACGGCGCGCTCGTCGATCTCGTGCCGCGGCTCGCGCCGACGCCCGCGCTGCAGCAGGCCCTCCTGGTGGATAACCCGATGCGCCTCTACTGGCCGGAGATGCGCTGAAACCTTGTGGTTAAGGGCGGTAAATCAACGCCTTTACCGAATGGAAAGCGGAATGCGCCAGTATCGCGGCTAAGGAGCCGTGATTCCCTTGAATTCTTCGCTGACGATCCTTGCGCTCGGCTTCGGCCTCGGAGCGGTCCCGCTCACCGCTTACGCGCAAGCCGAGGCGCAAGCGGAGGCGGACGCGGTGGCGGATCTCAGCCTTGAGGCGCTATTCTCCCAGGAGGTGACCTCGGTCGCGCGCCGGCTGCAGCCGGTCGAGGAAGCGGCCGCGGCGGTCTATGTCATTGATCGCCAGGACATCGAGCGTTCGGGCGAGACCAGCCTTCCGAAGCTGCTGCGCATGGCGCCGGGGACCGAAGTCGCCCAATCGGACGTCGACAGCTATGCGGTCTCGGTGCGCGGCTTCAACGGGCGTTTCTCCAACAAACTCCTGGTGATGGTCGACGGGCGCGACATCTACGTCCCCTCCCTGTCCGGGGTGGTGTGGGGCCAGCAATTGACCCCCTCGGAGGATCTCGAGCGCATCGAAGTGGTGCGCGGGCCAGGCGCGGTGATGTGGGGCGCCAACGCCGTCAACGGCGTCATCAACGTCGTGACCCGCCACGCGGTGGACACGCTGGGGACTGCGGCCACCGCGCGCGCCGATACCGAAGGGGGCGTGCGCCTGTTCAGCCGGCACGGCGCCCGCGTGGGCGCCTCGGGCGCGGTTCGCCTTTATACGGTCGCGCACAGCGCGCCGAGCCTCGACGTCGTCAACGACGCCTCCGACATCCGGCAAGAAACCATCCAGGCCGGCTTCCGCTACGATGTCGAGCCCACGGAGCGCGACGCGTTCACCGTCCAGGGCGATGTCCAGAGCGGGGGCCCCGACAGCCAGAACACCGGATTCCTGGCCAGCGTCGGCGATTTCGAAGGCGCCAATCTGCTGGGCCGCTGGGTGCGCAGCACGCCCGGGGGATCGGTGTCGGTGCAGGCCTATTGGGACAGGCTCTTGCGCGAGGATATGAACGTCAATGTGCGCCGCGACATCTTCGATTTCGACTTCTCGCACGGGTTCGAGGTCGCCCGGCGCCACAACATCGTCTGGGGGCTGAATGTCCGCGAAACCCAGGATCGGCTCGATGGCGGGCCCCTGATCAGTTTCGATCCCAGAAGCAAGGACGAAACCCGCCTCGGCGCCTACGCCCAGGACGACATCGCCCTGATCCGGGAGCGGCTGAACGCCTCGCTCGGCGTCAAGCTGGAAGACAGCGGGGAGGGGGTGGAGATCCAGCCCAGCCTGCGGGTGATCTGGACCGATCCCGCCAAATGGTCGCTTTGGGCCTCGCTGTCGCGCGCGGTGCGTACGCCCAGCCGGTTCGAGTCTGACGCCAATGCCGGGGCTGGCGTTCTGCCGGCGAATTCGCCCGAGAACCCGACCTCCGTTCCGCTGATTCTGATCGAGACCGGCAGCGACAATCTGGATAGCGAGGTGCTGGTGGCGGTGGAGGCGGGGTGGCGGGCGCGCCTGACCCGCAGGCTGAGCGTCGACGTGGTCGCCTTCCATAACGATTATGAGATGCTGATCACCCGCAGCCCCGGGACCATCACGTTTGCGCAAGGGCCGCTGGGCGCCTACGGGATCATTCCGCTCACGTCGGAGAACGCGGGCGACGCGACCTCGTACGGCGCGGAGGCCTCCCTCGACTTCCAGGTCCATCGCCGCTGGCGGCTGGAGGGCGCGGCGACCTGGCTCGAGATGCAGATGAACCGGCTGGCGAACGCGGCCGACGATATCGGCTCGCCCGAATGGCAGGTGTCGCTGCGCTCCAATTTCGACCTGAGCGAAAGCCTCGATCTCGATGTCTGGGTGCGCCATGTCGCGGCGCTCGAAAATGCGCAGACGCCGAGCTATACCGATCTGGACGTGCGCCTGGCCTGGCGGCCGTCGGCCCGGGCGGAGGTGTTCCTGCGCGGCGAGGATCTGCTCGAACCGCGGCGCATCGAGTATTCCGGTATCTTTGCGGGCGTGGCTTCGGGGTTGCTGGAGCGACGCCTTGAGGCCGGTTTGGCGCTCAGGTTCTAGGCCCATGCGCTGCGCCGTGCTCCTCTGGCTGCTGGCGGCGATCTTCCCCCTGAGCGGCCCCGCGCGCGCTGACGCGACGCCCGAGCCGCAGCAGGTGTCGGCTGCGATCGTCTACAATATCGCCCGCTTCGCCGAATGGCCGGCCGGACGCTTCGCCGCCGATCCCGCTGTCCTGGTCCTGTGCACGCTCGAGGGCGAGCAGGCGACGCCGGCGCTGCAGGCCTTCTCGGGACGCCCGGTGGGAGAGCGGGTGCTGCGGGTGCGGGTGGTGGCCCAGGCCTCCGCGATGACGCAAGGGTGCCATGTGGCCTTCCTCACCGGCCCTCCCGCGCGCGCCGCCCCCCAGCTTGATGAGCTTGCGCGCGCGCGTGTGCTGGTGGTGGGCGAAGGCGAGGCGATGGCGGCCCATGGCGCGGTGGCGCTGGTGCGGGTGGGCCGCCAGATCCGGTTCCAGGTCAATCAATCGGTCGCGCAGACGGCGGGCGTGACGTTCAGTTCGCGGCTCCTTCGCTTGGCGGTGACGGTGCGATGAAACCCCTGTTCCTCTCCTCCCTCCCGCCCGGGGACCCTGCGCGGCGCGCGCTGTGGGCCCCGCTTTCGGCCCCCCTGAAGCGTCTTTCGGCCGGGTTTTCGTTCCGCGACCGGATCGCGGCGATCGCGGTCGTGACGACTTTGGTGGCGGTGGCGGCCAACGCGGCGGCCTTTCTGGTGCACGAATACCGCTCCACCCGGGAAGCGCTGATCCAGGAGCGGCGCGCCCTGGCCGAGATCCTCGCCGCCAACGCCGCCGCGGCCGTGGTGTTCGGCGACCAGGAGGCCGCGCGCGAGACGCTGCGCTCGGCCAGCGGCCTGCAGGGCGTGCGCGGGCTTGTGCTGTACGACGAGGCCGGGGCGCTGTTCGCCTCGGTCGGGGTGACGGGCGCGCCGGGCGCGGCCCGCAGCGGGGCGATCGCGCAGGAGGCGGAGATCTCGGACCGGGAGCTGATCGTCACCGCGCCCGTCAAGGTGGACGGCCAGGCGGTAGGCGCGCTTGAACTGCGCAGCGACCTTGAGGCGCTGGAGGCCTCGCTGAGGCGGGTGCTGGCGGTGGCGGCCATGCTGTTGTGCATCGCGCTCGGGCTTGCGGTGGCGCTGTCGCGCCGGCTGGCCTCGATGGTCATCCGCCCGGTGGACGCGCTCTCCCAAGCCATGCAGGAGGTGCGCCGCTCCGGCGATTTCTCCAAGCGCGCCGCCTATGGCCGCGCCGACGAGTTCGGCCGCCTCACCGAGAGCTTCAACGCGCTGCTCGCGCAATTGGAGAACAATGACGCGGCCCTGCGCCAGACGATGGACGCCCTCGTCCAGGCCCGCGACGAGGCGGAGGCCGCCAATGTCTCCAAATCGCAATTCCTCGCCAATATGAGCCACGAATTGCGCACGCCCTTGAACGCCATCATCGGCTATTCCTCGCTGATGCTGGAGGACGCCGAGGCCGACGGCGCGACCTCCGCGGCGGCCGATCTGAAGCGCGTGCTGCGCGCGGCCCACCATTTGCTCGCGCTGATCGACGAAGTGCTCGATCTGTCGAAGATAGAGGTGGGCAAGATCGAATTGCTGGTCGAGGAGGTCGATCTCGCCCAGATCGTGCAGGACACGATCGCCACGTTGGGGCCGGCGGCGCAGAAGAATTCCAATGTGCTGGAGGTGCGCGCGCCCACGACGCCGGTGCGGTTCGTGGCGGACGGGATGCGCGTGCGCCAGTGCCTGCTGAACCTGTTGAGCAACGCCTGCAAGTTCACCAGCAACGGCACGATCCGCCTCCACGCCGAGCGGGGGATGGCGGAGGGCGAGGCGGTGGTGGTGTTCACCGTGTCCGACAGCGGCATCGGCATGACGCCCGCCCAGATGGAGCGGGTGTTCCAACCATTCGTGCAGGCCGACGCTTCGACCACGCGCCGCTATGGGGGCACGGGGCTCGGGCTCGCCATAACCCGGCGGCTGGCGCGGATCATGGGCGGGGACGTCACCGTGTCGAGCAGCCCGGGCGAGGGCTCGAAATTCACGCTCATCGTGCCCGCCGGGCCCGCCCGCGCGGCGCAAACGCCCGATCCCGCCCGCCTCGCGGCGCTTTGAGCCTGCGTTCGCGCGCGCCTAGGAGCTGGTGGCGATGGCCGGCGCAGGGCCGCGGTCTGGACGCCAGGCGGGGCCTGGTTCGGCGGCGGCGGGGGCGAGGCGTTGGGGCGCGGAAGCGGCGGCGCGCGCGCGCGGCCTGGCGGGCGATGGCGGGCGGGAAGCGCTCCTCCGGCGTCAGCATCAGCCCGGCCCGGCGCATGGCGAGGCCGAGGCTGCGGCTCGAAGTGAGCACCGCGATCGGCGTCGCGCAGGCGAGGCTCATGAGGATCGGCGACGTCCACAGCAGCAGGTCGAGATCGGCCGCGAACGACAAAAGCAGCACCACGCCCAGGAAGGATTGCCAGCCATAGATGCGCGCGGCCTCCGACCAGCTCACCGCATGCGCATGCCGGCGCTGGGCCGTCCAGCCCGCGTCCCGGCCGGTGAAGATCTCGGCCAAGGCTTTGGTTTGCGTGAACATGAGGATGGGCGCGAGCGCCGCCGAGATCAGCATCTCGACCGCCAGCCCGCGCAGGATGTTGCCGGCCCCGCCGAAGGCGCGCCGCTCCGCCGGGCGCAGCATGATGAGGGCGGCCCCCATCAGCTTCGGCCCGACGAGGAGGATGGTCGTGAGCACGGTGACGATCAGGGTGGCGGAGACCCCGTCCGTGCGCCGCAGCCAGGAGGGCACGAAGATCGCGTCCTGCAGCCCCTCGAGCCGCAAGGCCACGCCGGCGGACAGGAAGACGAGCCACAGCAGGGACATGAGATAGGCGACGAAGCCCATCAGAAGCTGCAGCCGGCTCACCCAGTGCAGCCCCTTGCCTGCGAACAGCACCTGCATGTGCTGCAGATTGCCCTGGCACCAGCGCCGGTCGCGCGCGCTGAAATCGACGAGCGTGGGCGGGCTTTCCTCGAACGAGCCGTCGAGCAGGGTGGCGAAATGCACCCCCCAGCCGCCGCGGCGCATGAGCGCCGCCTCGACGACGTCGTGGCTCATAATGTCGCCGCCGAAGGGCTTGATGCCGGCGAGCCGCGGCAGGCCCGCCGTCTCGGCGAAGGCGCGCACGCGCACCACGGCGTTGTGGCCCCAATAGGAACCCTCCGCGCCCGACCACCAGGCGAGCCCCGTGGCGGCGACGCGGCCATAGAGGCGCACGCCGAACTGCAAATAGCGCGCGAACACCGTCTCGGCGTTGATGATGCGCGGCAGGGACTGGACGAGGCCGATATCCGGGCGCTGCTCCATGATCGAAACCAGCCGGGCGAGCGCGTCCCCGGTCATGAGGCTGTCCGCGTCCAGCACGATCATCTGCTGGTAGGAGCCGCCGAACCGGCGCACCCAATCGCCGATATTGCCGGCCTTGCGCTGGGTGTTGGTGAGGCGCTGGCGGTAATAAGACGCGATCGCGGCGCCGCGCTTGAACTCCCGGAACGCCTGCTGCTCGACGGCGGCGATCTCGGGATCGTTGGTATCGCTCAGGATGAAGAGGTCGAAGGCGTGCGACAGGCCCAGCTTATCGAGCGAGCCGTCCATGGCGCGCAGCCGCGCGAAGACGGCGCGGACGTCTTCGTTGAACACCGGCGCGAGCAAAGCGGTGCGCGTGGTGGGGATCGGCGTGGGGCCCTGGTTGGCGAGAGCGTCCGCACGGTCGGACAAGAGCACGATGAAGCCGGCGGCGGCGCTGCAGAACCAGCAGGAAATACCCGCAAACAGCGGCACGAACAGCGCAAGCCCCAGGATCTCCATATTGGTGAGCCCGTCGCGCTGGAACATGTCGAACAACGAGGCGCAGGCGGCCGCCGCCAGCATGGCGGTGGCGCTGAACACGATCGCGCGCCGCGCCCTGATGCCCACCGGGCCCTGGACGGGAGCCGAACGCTCGCGCGTGCGCAGGCTCTGGGTCGGCATGTCGAGGGGCGCCTCGGGCGGCAGGTCCGCGAACGCCGCAACGCTGGGCTCAGGCTCCTCCGCCGCCGCGCCCGGCCGCTCGCCGGGGGCTTCCGATCCGTCCACTCGCATATCGCCGTCCCGATGCCGAAAGCCGCGCCCCGCGCCCGCGCGCCAACGCCGAGATGCAAATTGGCTACGGTTCGCCAAAAAATGCACGCCGCGTCTTGCCGGCCTCGACGTAACGCGCCCGTGGGCAAATACAAGCGCGCTTCGCGGGCGGGCGTGCGTTTGGCGCGCAAGCAGGCGCCGCGGCGTATCTTCCGGGCGGGCGGGGCTCTGCGCTGGCGCGCGCCTGCCCGCCAGTTCCAAGCGCCGCGCGCGGGTGCTAAGCGCAACGCATGCGAATCCTGTGCACGAATGACGACGGCGTTCACGCCCCGGGCCTGGCCGTCCTGGAGCGGGTGGCGCGCGGCTTCACCGAGGACGTCTGGGTGATCGCGCCGGAGACCGAGCAATCGGGCGCCTCGCGTTCGCTCACGCTGCACGCGCCCATCCGGGTGCGCGAGGCGGGTCCCAAGCGATTCGCGGTCGCTGGAACCCCCACCGATTGCGTGCTGCTGGGGGTGCAGGACCTGATCGAGGGCCCGCGGCCGGATCTGGTGCTCTCGGGCGTCAATCGCGGCCAGAACCTGGCCGAGGACGTCACTTTCTCCGGCACGATCGCGGGGGCCATGCAGGGCATGCAATTGGGCATCCCCGCCATCGCCTTGAGCCAGGCGCGCGGCTTTCGCGACGAGGGCGATCCGCCGTGGGAAACGGCCGAGCGGTACGCCCCCAAGGTGATCGCTGGCCTGCTGCAGGCGGGGTGGCCCAAGGGCGTGGTGATGAACGTGAATTTCCCCGACCGGGCGCCCGAGGCGGTGGGGCCGGTGGAGGTGACCCGTCAGGGCTTCCGCGACCAGCACATCGTCTATTCCGACAGGCGGACAGACTTGCGCGGACAGGCCTATTATTGGCTGGGATTTTCGGGAAAGCTGTCCAACCCGCCCGAGGGCACGGATCTGCGGGCGATCTATGAGGGCCGCATCTCGGTGACGCCGCTGCATGTCGATCTTACCTTCGAGCCCACGCTGGCGGCGCTGCGCGGCGTGCTGGCGGGCCAGGCCGCCGACGCATGACGTCTCAACCGTTCGACGCCGACCCCCGCCGGATGCGCTTCATCCTGGAAGTGCGGCAATTGGGAGTGACCGACGCGCGCATCCTCGCCGCCATCGAGCGCACGTCGCGCGCTGATTTCGCAGCCCTCCATCTCGAGCCGCTAGCCTGGGACGACGTGGCGCTCCCCCTCGATTGCGGCCAGACGCTGACCAAACCCACCACGATCGCCTCGATGGTGGCCGCGCTCGCGCCGCGCCCGCAGGACAAGGTGCTCGAAATCGGGACCGGCTCGGGCTACCAGACGGCCATCCTGTCCCGCCTGTGCGCGCACGTGGACACGCTGGAGCGCTACCGCACGCTGGCGGCCGCCGCGCGGGACCGCCTGGCCGCGCTCGGCCGCGACAACGCCCGGGTGATGGTGGCCGACGGCGCCTATGGCTGGCCGGAGGAGGGCCCGTATGACCGCATCGCGGTGAACGGGTCGGTCGCGGCGCCCAACCAGGACCTGTTCGATCAATTGGCGCCGGAGGGCGTGCTGGTGGCCCCGGTCGGGGCGGGCGGCGGCCAGCGCCTGCAGCGTTTCTATCGCCGCCCGGACGGGGCGCTCGCGGTCGAGGATTGGGGGCCGGCGCGCTACACCCCGCTGGAGGAAGGCGTCGCACAGGAACTTTAGGGCTGGAGCGCGATCGGCCGGTCTAGGCGCGCGGCGAGATCGAGGATGAATTGCCACGCCGTCCGCCCCGAGCGGGCGCCCCGCTGGCGGCTCCAGGCGAGCGCGCGGGCTTCGAGATCGGGCGTCGCGAGTCCGAAACGCTGCGCGTAGGCGGCCACGATCTCGAGATAGAGCGCCTGGTCCATCGCGTGGAAGCCGAGCCATAGGCCGAACCGGTCCGCGAGCGAGAGCCGCTCCTCGGCCGCGTCCGCCCAGAGGAGATCGTCGGGCAGGTTCTCGCGCGCGTCGCGGGCCACGAGGTGGCGGCGGTTGGAAGTGGCGTAGAGGATGACGTTCGCGGGCCTGCCGGCGACGCCCCCCTCCAGCACCGGCTTCAGCGCTTTGAGCCCCTCCTCGTCCGGGGTGAAGCTCAGATCGTCGATGAACAGCACCAGGCGCTCGCGCAGGCCCGTGGCGGCCGCGAGCAGGGCGGGTAGCGAGGCGGTGTCCTCGCGCGCGATCTCCACCAGTTTCAGGTCCGGATGCGCAGCGGCCGCGGCGGCGTGGACGGCCTTCACCAGCGCGCTCTTGCCGGTCCCGCGCGCGCCCCACAACAGGGCGTTGTTGGCGGGGTGGCCGGCGGCAAAGCGCAAGGTGTTGGCGATCAGGGCGTCGCGCTGGCGGTCCACGCCCTTGAGAAGATCGAGCGGCAGGCGTTCCGGCGCAGCGATCGGGGCGAAAGCCCCGCTGTGCGCGCGCCAGAGGAAGGCCTGCGCGCGCGTCAGATCGGGGGGCGCAGGGTCCGGCGGGGCCAGGCGTTCGAGCGCTTCGGCGATGCGGGCGAGGGCGTGCGCGAGCTCTTCCATCGGTACGGCTTTGGCCTCAGCGGGCGTGATTGCAATGGCGCAACGGGGCCCTATAGTCCGCGCCGCCGCATCCGGCCAAGCGCGCTTTGCTCGCCGAGGCGTCAAGGCCGCGCGGCCGTTCCCGAGAGGTTTCATGTTTATTTTGAACGCGTATGCGCAGGCGCCAGGGGGCGCGCCGGGCGCGATGGAACAGATTTTCGGCACCCTTTTGCCGCTGCTCCTGATCATCCCGATCTTCTACTTTCTGCTGATCCGGCCGCAGCAGAAACGCATGAAGGCGCACCAGGATCTGATCGCCAATGTCCGCCGCGGCGATACCGTCGTGACCACGGGAGGGATCATCGGCAAAGTGAAAACGGTGGCCGATGACGAATTGCGGCTCGAGCTGTCCCCCAATGTGGAGGTGCGCCTGGCCCGCTACGCGCTGACGGAGGTGCGCGCCAAGGGCGAGCCTTCGCCCGCCAACGACACCAAGCCCGCCAAGCCGGCGGAATAACATGCTGCAGGTGTCGCCGTGGCGGATCGTCCTCGTCGTGCTGGCGACCCTATGGGCGCTGGCGTTCGCCGCGCCCAACATCATCCCGGAAGCGGTGCGCCTGAGCCTTCCGGGCTTCGTGCCGAAGCAGGCGGTCAATCTGGGCCTCGACCTGCGCGGGGGCTCCTATCTGCTGCTGGAGGTGGATACCCAGGCGCTGATCCGCGAGCGGCTGGAGATCGAGGCCGAGACGATGGCCGGCGTGCTGCGCGAGGCCAAGCCGCGCATCGGCTATACCGGCCGCGCGGTGGTGGGCGACGCCGCCCGGCTGAAGCCGCTCAATCCCGCAGACCAGGCGCGCGCCCTGCGCCTCATCGAGGCCGCCGCCAAACCTGAGGCGGGCCTGGGCCAGGCCGCCCCGGAGGCCGACATCGCGGTGCGCGCCGCCGCGGACGGGGCCATCGAGAGCCGCTTCACCGAGGCGGGCGTGGAGCGCTTGAAGCGCGACGCCGTCACCCGCTCCATCGAAGTGATCCGGCGCAGGATCGACGGGCTTGGCACCTCGGAAATCTCCATCGCCCGCCAGGGCGCGGACCGCATCGTCGTCCAGGCCCCTGGCGAGAGCGACCCCCAGGCCCTGAAGCGCCGCATCGGCCAGACCGCCAAGATGACGTTCCATCTGGTGGACATGAGCGTGACGCCGGAGGATCTGGCGGCCGGGAGGGTCCCGCCGGGCTCGCGCCGCCTCCCGCAGGACGATCCGAACGAGCCGGCGGTGGTGATCCGCTCGCGCGCGCTGATCACGGGCGAGGACCTGACCGACGCCTCGCCCAGCTTCAACCAGGAAAACCAGCCGGTCGTCTCGTTCACGTTCAACCAGCGCGGCGGGCGCATCTTCTGCCAGGTCACCACCCAGAACGCCGGCCAGCGCTTCGCCACCGTGCTGGACGATAAAGTGATCACCGCGCCGCGCATCAACGAGCCGATCTGCGGCGGCTCCGGCCAGATCTATGGCGGGTTTACGGTCGAGACCGCAAACGAGCTTGCGGTGCTGCTGCGCGCGGGCGCGCTGCCGGCCCCGCTCAGCGTGATCGAGCAGCGCTCCGTGGGCGCCGAACTGGGGCAGGACGCGATCGACGCGGGCGCCATCTCCACCCTGGTGGCGTTCGCGCTGGTGCTCGTCTTTATGGTGCTGGCCTATGGCGGACTGTTCGGCGGGATCGCCGTGATTGCGCTCGTGATCAACGGCGTCATGATCATGGCCGCGATGTCGATGACGGGGGCGGTGCTCACGCTGCCGGGGATTGCGGGCCTCATCCTCACCCTGGCGGTCGCGCTCGACGCCAACGTGCTGATCTATGAGCGGATGCGCGAGGAGGTGCGCAACGGCCGCTCCCCCGCCATCGCCATCGATTCCGGCTTCAACCGCGCCATCATCACGATCCTGGACGCCAACATCACCCATCTGGGCGCGGCCCTGATCATGTTCAGCCTGGGGGCGGGGCCGGTGAAGGGCTTCGCCTGGACGCTGGCCATCGGGGTGTTTACCTCCGTGTTCACCGCGGTGCTGGTCACCCAGGTGCTGATCGCATGGTGGTTCCGCGCCAACCGCCCCAAAGCCTTGCCGATAAGCTGAGGTTCCCCCATGGCCTGGCCGCTCATCAAATACCTGCCGGAAAAGACCCGCTTCACCTTTGTGCGGTTCGCGCCCGTGCTGGGGACGTTGTCGGCGCTAGCCTGCGTGGCGGCGCTTTATCTGACCCTGTTCCCGTTCCAGCCGCCCTGCGGGGGGCTCAATTGCGGCGTCGATTTCCGCGGCGGCACGGTGATGGAGATCGCCACCCCCGGCCGGCCGGTGGATCTCGGCGTCGTGCGCGAAACCCTGGGCGCGCTGGGCGCGGGGGACGTGCAGGTGCAATCCTTCGGCGACCCGACCTCGGCCATGGTGCGCTTCGAATCCCCCGCCGGGGAAAATCCGACCGCCGCGGTTGACCGGGTGAAGGCCGTCCTCGACGCGCGCCTCGGGGCCGTGGAGCTGCGCCGCGCGGACGTGGTGGGCCCCAAGGTTTCGGGCGAATTGCTGGGCAAGGGGGTGATCGCGCTGCTGGCCGCGATCGCGCTGATGCTGGTTTATATCTGGATGCGGTTCGGGCTGACCTTCGGCCTGGGCGCGGTGCTGGCGCTCACCCACGACGTGGTGCTGACGTTCGGCCTGTTCGCGCTGACGCGGATGGAATTCACCCTCACCGCCATCGGCGCGATCCTCACCATCATCGGCTATTCGATCAACGACAAGGTCGTCGTACTCGACCGGATTCGCGAAAATCTCCGCAAGTTCAAGAAGATGCCGATCGGAGACCTGATCGACCTGTCGATCAACGAAACCCTCTCGCGCACCATCATCACCGGCGTCACCGGGATCATGGCGCTGGGCGTGATGGCGGTGTTCGGGGGCGAGGCGCTGTTTGCGTTCGCGGTGGCGATGATTTTCGGGATCGTGGTGGGCACCTATTCCTCCATCTATGTGGCGGCGCCCGCCATGGCGCTCTTGCTCCAGCGCACGCGCCGCGCCGCCGAAGCGAAGCCCCAGCCCGAGGGGGAAGGCAAAGCAATAACAACCGGCTGACCGGTGCGCGGAAGTCGGCTATGATCGGCCGCGGGGATGGCGGAGGGACAAGATGGCGGGTTTTCTGGCGAATATCCGATACGTCGCCTGGGCGGCTTTGGCCGCCGGCGCGGTGTTTCTGGTCATCTACGGCGCGGGCGTCGTGCAGGCGGGGCCGGACACGACCGTGTTCTGGGAAGTGACGTTCCGCTGGCTCCACGTGCTCGCCGGCATCATGTGGATCGGCCACCTCTATTATTTCAACTTCACCCAGATCCCGAATGTCGGGAAGATCCCGGAAGAGCATCGCGGTCCCGCCATCTCCAAGGTGATCGCGCCCGAGGCGCTGTTCTGGTTCCGCTGGGGGGCTTTGGCCACGCTGGTGACCGGCGTCGCGCTGGCGATCGTCAACAATTACCTGTTCGAGGCCTATACGCTGGGCGCGATCGAAGGCTTCGCTGTGTCCAAGCACATCTTCATCGGCGTCGGCATGTGGCTGGCGACGATCATGTTCATCAACGTCTGGGCCATCATCTGGCCGAACCAGCAGCGCGCGCTGAACATCGCGGACAAGTTCCCCGATCTCACGAAAGAGGATCGCGCCAAGCACGCCCGCACCGCGATGTTGTTTTCCCGCACCAATACGTTCCTTTCCGTACCGATGCTGGTGTCCATGACGGGTGCGCAAACATTCGGCTGAACAAAACGGGAGCTTCACCGGTTTATGCCCGCGTCGCACACGGGGCGCGCGTTCAGGTCGCGGTGAATGGTCTTGCTTGCATCGGTCGACGGCATGAAAAATTCGGCTGAAGTGAGAGAGAGCGCGCAGCGCAAACGTGCGCCTCTCCCGGAGGACCGCATGGACGAGACGCTTGAAGCGCTTGTGCGGAGGGAGGATGAGGATCGCTGGCTCTCCAGCCGGTTCGCGGACGCGCCCGCGCGCAAGCGCCTGATGGCGCTCTACGCGTTCAACATCGAGCTTTCCGCCACCGCCCAGCGCGCCTCCGACCCGCTGACAGGGGAGATGCGGCTGCAATTCTGGCGCGACGCGCTGGAGGCTATCTATGCCGGGCAGACCGCGCCGGCGTCCCCCATCGTGGCCGCCCTTTCGGAGGCGATCGCAGAGGCGCACCTGCCGCACGCGCGCTTTGCGGCGATCATCGAGGCCCGCCGCCATGATCTCGAGGCCGCGCCGTTCGACAGCTGGGCCGATCTTGAAGCCTATGTGGACGCCACGTCCGGGGCCTTGATGCTGCTGGCCGCGCAAGCCTGCGCGCCGGTCAAGCCGCCCTCGGACCGCCAGATCGTTGCGGTGCGCGCGGCGGGGCGGGCCTGGGGCTATGCGGGCCTCGTGAGGGCGCTACCCTTCTGGTCCGCGCAGCGGCGCACTTTCTTTCCGAAGAAGCTCCGCGAGCATGTGGGGGTGAACGAGGCGAGCCTGTTCTCCGCCGGGCCCGGCGATCACGCCGGGGCCGCGGCGGCGCGCGCGGTGCTCAATCGCGCCAGCGGGGCCTACCAGGACCTGCGCCGCCATGCGCTCTGGCTCACCAAGGACATGTTCCCCGCAATTGGCCACATCTCGCTGGTGCCCCAATATGTGCGCGCCGTCGCTAAGGCGCCCGATACGCTGCGCCAGAACGTCAAGACGAGCTTGATCGGGCGCCAGCTGCGCCTGGTGGGCGCCGCCGCCACCGGCTCGCTCTGAGCTTTAGCCGCCCGCCCAGGCGTCGAAATCAGCGAGCGCCCGTTCCGCCAGCAGGCGCTTGCGGGCCTTGCCCCGGTCAACCCCGCGGGGCGGCGGGTTGAAGGCGATCTCCGGAAACAGCCCGAAATTGACGTTCATCGGCTGGAATGTGCCGGGCCTGGCCAAATGGCCGCCCGTGACGTGGGCCAGCAGCGCGCCCATGGCGGTGGTCGCCGGCGGAGGGAGCGCGGCGCGCCCGGCGCGTTCGGCGGCAGCAAACCGTCCCGCCAGCAGCCCGATCGCTGCGCTCTCCACATAGCCCTCCACGCCCGTCACCTGCCCGGCGAAGCGCAGGCGCGGCTCGGCCCGGAGCCGCAGCGTGGGGTCGAGCACCTTGGGCGCGTTCAGAAACGTGTTGCGGTGCATGCCGCCCAGGCGCGCGAAGGCGGCGTTCTCCAGCCCCGGAATCATCCGGAAAATCTCGGCCTGGGCGCTGTGTTTAAGCTTGGTCTGGAAGCCCACCATGTTGAACAGGGTGGCGAGCGCATTGTCCTGGCGCAGCTGGACCACGGCGTACGGCCGGCGCGCGTCGCGCGGATCGCGCAGGCCCACCGGCTTCATCGGCCCGAAGCGCAGCGTCTCGCGCCCCCGCTCGGCCATCACCTCGATCGGCAGGCAGCCCTCGAAATAGGGCGTATCGCGCTCCCATTCCTTGAACGGGGTCTTTTCCCCGGCCAGCAGAGCGTCGACGAAGGCCTCGTATTGGGGCTTGTCCAGCGGGCAATTCAGGTAGGCGGCCTTGTCCCCGCCGGGGCCTTCCTTGTCGTAGCGGGACTGGAACCAGGCCACGTCCATGTTCACGCTGTCGCGGTGGAGGATGGGGGCGATGGCGTCGAAGAAGGCGAGTTCGCCCTGCCCGGTGAGGGAGCGGATCGCTTCGGCGAGGGGCGGGGAGGTCAGCGGCCCGGTGGCGACAATGGCGGCGCACGCTCCCGCGGGGGTGGCCTCGAGCAGGGGGGCGAAATCGCCCACCTCCTCTTCGACGAAGGTGATCAGGGGGTGAGTCCTGAGGGCGTGGGTGACGGCGGCGGCGAAGCCGTCCCGATCCACCGCGAGCGCCGCGCCCGCCGGCACCTGGTGGGCGTCCGCGCACGCCAGGATCAGCGAGCCCGCCCGGCGCAGCTCCGCATGCAGCAGCCCCACCGCATTGCCGGCCCAATCGTCGCTGCGGAAGGAGTTCGAGCATACGAGCTCTGCGCAGAGGCCGGTCTGGTGGGCGGGCGTGCGGGCCGTGGGGCGCATCTCGTGCACCACGACGGGGACCCCCGCTTGCGCCAGCGCCCACGCCGCGTCCGATCCCGCCAGCCCCGCGCCGACCACATGAACAGCTTCCATAGGTGTGCGCTTAATCTCCCCGCTCCCGTTCGTCGAGCAAAGAGGCCATAAGGCTGCGAGGGATTAGAGGAGAGTGCGATGGCCGCCCCGGCGGGAAAAGTGCCGATCCTGCAAAGCGCGACGGCGGGTTTTGCGTTCATGCGCGCCGCCGTGCCGACGGTCTGGCCGGCGGCTGCGCTGCTGGCGGCGGCGGCGACGGCTTTGAGCGCGTGGGCGGGCGATGGGGGGCAGGCGCCGGGCCGGGTGCTGCTGATGCTGGCGGGCCTGGCGGGGCTAACGACGCTTTACCTCGCGTTTCTTTACCGCGTCGCGCTTGCGCCTGCGCCGGCCGCGCCCGCGCCTGGCGGGACCGGGGGATTCCTGGGCCTGCGCCTTTCCGACGACGAGACGCGCCTGCTGGGCGTGCGTATCGCGATCGGCTTTTTGTTTTTCATCCTCGCCGCGGTCGCGCTCATTGTGGTGTCCTTTGCGGCGGCGGCGGCCCTGGCGGCCTCCGGGTTTAACCCCGACAGCCTGCGCGGCGATCCCGAGGCGGCGCGCGCGGCGCTCGCGGCGCTTTTCGCCGGGCCACAGGCGCCGTTATTCTGGGCGTTGACGCTGGGCGTGCTGGCGCTTTGGCTGTGGCTCAGCGCGCGCCTTATCCTTGCCGAGCCCGCCACCATCGCCGAGGGGCGCATGCGCGCCTTTACAACCTTCGCCTGGACGTCGGGCAATGGTTGGCGGATCACGGCCGCGCTCCTCCTGGTGGTTGCGCCGTTGACGCTGGGGATCCTCGCGGCGGGACAGGTGCTGGCAGGGCTGGGGGGCGGGATGCTCGCCCTGCTCTCGGCGTTCGCGACGGCGTTTGCGCAATACCTGCTGGTGCTGCCGGCGCAGGCGGGGCTCGGGGCCTTCCTGCACAAGGGCCTCAGGCCCCCGACGGCGGGCCCGCCCGTGTGAGGAGAGTCTCTTCCGATCCGACAGAGTCGGATCGAGGTCGGCAAATATTCTATCCCCGCTTGCGCCCGTTGCGCGCCTTTGGAGCGGGAGTCCGGGGGGCGGGAGCTCGGGGGGCGGGAGCCCGGCGGGCGGCGGCGCGGGCGTGGTGGCGCGCGAGCGCTTCGGCGAGGTAGCGCCCGGTCCAGCTCTCGGCGTTGTTCGCGACCTCCTCGGGCGTGCCCTGCGCCACGATGCGGCCCCCACCTTCCCCGCCCTCGGGGCCCAGATCGATGATCCAGTCGGCGGTCTTGATGACGTCGAGATTGTGCTCGATCACCACCACGCTATTGCCCCCGTCCACCAGCTCCTGCAGCACCTCCAGCAGCTTGCGGGTGTCCTCGAAATGCAAGCCGGTGGTCGGCTCGTCCAGGATATAGAGCGTGCGCCCGGTGGAGCGGCGGGCGAGCTCCTTGGACAGTTTCACCCGCTGCGCCTCCCCGCCCGACAGGGTGGTGGCCTGCTGGCCCACCTTGACGTATCCAAGCCCCACCCGCGCCAGGGTCTCGAGCTTGTCGCGGATTGCGGGCACGGCGGCGAAAAGGGCCGCGCCTTCCTCCACCGTCATGCCCAGCACATCGGCGATGGATTTGCCCTTGAACAGGATTTCCAGCGTCTCGCGATTGTAGCGGGCCCCCTTGCAGACGTCGCACGTGACGTAGACGTCCGGCAGGAAGTGCATCTCGATCTTCAGCACCCCGTCGCCCTGGCACGCCTCGCACCGCCCGCCCTTGACGTTGAAGGAGAACCGCCCCGGCCCGTAGCCGCGCGCCTGCGCTTCCGGTAGCCCCGCGAACCATTCCCGGATCGGGGTGAAGGCGCCGGTATAGGTGGCGGGGTTGGAGCGGGGCGTGCGCCCGATGGGGGACTGGTCGATGTCGATCACCTTGTCCAGGTGCTCGAGGCCCTCGAGGCTCTGATAGGGGGTGGGCGCGTCGGCGGCGCCGTTCAGCTTGCGCGCCACCGCCTTGTAAAGCGTCTCGATCGTCAGCGTGGACTTGCCCCCGCCCGAAACCCCGGTGACGCAGGTCAGCACGCCCAGCGGAAACTGGGCGGTGACGTTCTTCAGATTGTTGCCGCTCGCCCCGATCAGGCGCAGCATCTTGCCCTTGGTGGTCCAGCGGCGTTTTTCCGGGATGGCGATCTCGCGCGCGCCGCTCAGATAGCTTCCGGTCAGGGATTGGGGGTTGGCGAGGATGTCGTCGGGCGCGCCGGCCGCGATCACTTCCCCGCCATGCACGCCCGCCGCAGGCCCCATGTCGATCACGTAATCGGCGGTGAGGATGGCCTCCTCGTCATGCTCCACCACCAGCACGGAATTGCCGAGGTCGCGCAGCCGGCGCAGCGTCTCGAGCAGGCGGGTATTGTCGCGCTGGTGCAGCCCGATCGAGGGCTCGTCGAGCACGTAAAGCACCCCGGTCAGGCCTGAGCCGATCTGGCTTGCGAGCCGGATACGCTGGCTCTCCCCGCCCGAAAGCGTGCCCGAGGCGCGCCCCAGGCCCAGATAATCGAGGCCTACATCGACGAGGAAGCGCAGGCGGTCGCGGATCTCCTTCAGGATGCGGCTCGCGATCTCGCGCTGCTTCACGGTCAGGCCCGCGTCCAGCGCTTCGAACCAGGCGTGCGCGGCGCGGATAGAGAAATCCGCGGCCTGCGCGATGTCGAGCCCGCCCACCCGCACGGCCAGCGCTTCAGGCTTCAGCCGGCGCCCGCCGCAGGCGGGGCAGGGGGCGGCGGATTGGAAGCGGCCCAGCTCCTCGCGCACCCAGGCGCTGTCGGTCTCCTTGAAGCGGCGCTCGAGATTGGGGAGCACGCCTTCGAAGCTCTTCTTGGTCTCGTAGCGGCGCACGCCGTCGTCATAGACGAACTGGATCGCCTCGCCGCCGCTGCCGTTCAGGATGGTGTCGCGCACCGCCTCCGGCAGGGTGCGCCAGGGGGCGGCCATGGAGGCTTTCATGTGCCGCGCGATCGCCTGCAGGGTCTGGGTATAGAGCGGGGAGGGGCCGCGCGCCCAGGGGGCCACCGCGCCCTCCTGCAGGCTCTTGTCCTTGTCCGGGACCACGCGGTCGGGGTCGAATTTGAGCTGCGCGCCCAGCCCGTCGCAGGCGGGGCAGGCGCCAGCGGGATTGTTGAACGAAAAGAGGCGCGGCTCGATCTCGGGGATCGTAAAGCCCGAGACCGGGCAGGCGAATTTGGCGGACAGGACGATGCGCGCCGGCGCCGGCGCCTCCGCCACGCGCGGGCCCCGCTTCTTCCCCTTGACCGCGCCCGCGGCCGGCTCCTCGGCGGGCGCGTCGGCCGGGGCGGGCGCGTCGGCGAACTCGATCACGGCGATGCCGTCGGCGAGCCGCAGGGCCTGCTCCAGGCTGTCGGCCAGGCGGGTCTCCAGGCCCGGCTTCACCGCCAGGCGGTCCACCACCACGTCGATGTCGTGCTTTTGCTTCTTGTCGAGGGCGGGAACGTCTTCGAGGGCGTAATATTCGCCGTCGATCTTGGCGCGCTGGTAGCCCTTGCGCAGGAGCTCGGCGAGCTCCTTTTTGTATTCGCCCTTGCGGTCGCGCACGATGGGGGCGAGCAGATAGAGGCGCGTGCCCTCCGGGATGGCGAGGATGGCGTCCACCATCTGCGACACCTGCATCGCCTCGATCGGCAGGCCGGTGGCGGGCGAATAGGGCACCCCCACCCGCGCCCAGAGCAGGCGCATGTAATCGTAGATCTCGGTGACGGTGGCGACGGTGGAGCGAGGGTTCTTCGACGTCGTCTTCTGCTCGATCGAGATGGCCGGGGAAAGGCCCTCGATGGAATCGACGTCCGGCTTCTGCATCAGTTCGAGAAACTGGCGCGCATAGGCCGAAAGGCTTTCCACATAGCGCCTTTGGCCCTCGGCATAAATCGTATCGAAGGCGAGCGAAGACTTGCCGGAACCGGACAACCCCGTGAGCACCACAAGCCGCCCGCGGGGAATATCGACATTGACGCTCTTCAGATTGTGCTCGCGCGCGCCGCGCACGCGGATGTGCGTCAGCTCCGCGAAGGCGGGGGGCGCAGCGGATCGGGGCGCAAGAGGGTTTGCGGGCGTTTTGGCCATCGGATGTCCAGGAGCAGGCGCGTTAACGTAAGGGTCTCCGCAGCCCAAGGCGAGGGCGGGCGCAAGAGGCCGGTGGAAAACGCCGCACCCCGCCTCCCCCTGCGCCATTGATCTTGTTACGCTTGCCACGAGAATCGCGGCGTGAGAACATAAAGGCAACAAATTCGCGCGGCAGCGTCAAGCCACGTGTACGGGTCTGGAGCGAACATCATGGCGGGCAGTCTGAACAAGGTGATCCTGATCGGGAATCTGGGGCGGGACCCGGAGGTGCGCCGGATGGGCTCGGGCGATCCGGTGGTGAATCTCAGCGTGGCGACGTCGGAAAACTGGCGCGACAAGCAAAGCGGTGAAAAGCGCGAAAAAACCGAATGGCACCGCGTGGTGATCTTCAACGACCAGATCGCCAAGGTGGCCGAGAATTACCTGAAAAAGGGCATGAAGATCTACGTGGAGGGCCAGCTCCAGACCCGCAAATACACCGACCAGTCCGGCCAGGAGAAATACTCCACCGAGATCGTGCTGCAGAAATACCGCGGCGAGCTGCAGATGCTGGACGGCAAGAGCCAAGGCGGCGGCGAGTTCGGCGGGGACCGCGACTACGACCAGAGCGAGCCGAGCTTCGCCGGCGGCGGCAAGAAGCGCGTGGGCGAAGGCCCGAAGGAAAGCTTCTCCGCCGATCTGGACGACGAAATCCCGTTCTGAGCCTCACCACACCGCGCCGGGGAAGTTGGCGCGGATCAGCCGATCGCTGGTGACGAGCGGCACGCCGGCGGCGATTGCGTGCCCGACGATGAGCCGGTCGAAGGCGTCACGCGTCCATGTCAGTCCGGCGGCGGCTGAAACGAGCGCGCCGACCGGCACATTGGCGATTTCTGCGCCATGCTCCTCGCGCAGCACGGCGAGTAAATCGCCCGGCGCGGGCAGGATGCGCCCCGCGTTCGTGGAGATAGTGCAATTCCAGCACCGCAATCGGCGAAATCGAAGCCGCCGCTCCATCGAGGGCGGTTGAAGCGGCGGTTGGAAAGACGGCCCGCACTTCCGTCGTAAAGCCAAATAGCGATGTGGGTGTCGAGATGCAGCATCAGCACGGCGCAGTACGGGCCAGCGCCACTGATTAAGCCTGATCGGGCGCCAGGGCCCGATCAGGATCCCACTCGGCCACCGATTCTTCCGCCAAGGTATCGGGATCGCCGCAAACGGCGGCGCGGGTAACCAATTTGGACAAATCCACGCCCTTGCTGGCCTGCTCATGCGCCACCACGGTCAAGATGCGTTTGCCGCCATCACCCACGATGGCGAGGCTTTCACCCGTCTTCAGCACTTCATCGATCAGCTGGAACAGGTCTTCGTGCAGCGCTGCGAGCGTTACTTCTTTCATGGCCGCACTCTAGCGGCGCGTGCGCCTTGTGTCACCGCGCGAGGGTCGCGCACGCGACCCGGTCGCCGGCGCCGCCGATGGGCTGGGTGAGCTGGTCGTCGGGCTTGGCGTGGATCAGCAGGGCCGAGCCGTCGGAATCCAGTAGGGGCGTGCGGCCGGGCGCAGGCGCGGGCGCCAGGGTGAGGCGGCTGGAGAAGAATTCCGCGGCGATCGGGGCTTTGGCGGGGGCGTAAAGGTTCGGCAGGTCCCCCGGCTCTGGGCCGGCCGGATGGAGCAGGCCGTGCGCGCCTGGCCCATGGCCCACATGCGCGCCCGAAAGCTTGAAGCCCGCATCCGAACAGACACCCCTCTCGTGCACATGCACGCCGTGCCAGCCCGGGCTCAGGGCCCCGGCCTTCAGTTCCAGGCGCACCAGCACCCCTTGCGGCCCCTCGGTGAAAGAAGCGCTCCCCAGGCGCGCGCCGCCCGCCCCCACCACCGGCACGACCAGCGGGCGCGGCGCGGGCGGGGGCGGCGGGACCGCCGCAGGCGCGGGACCCGGCGCCGGGGGGACCTGCCCCAGCGCGGGCGCGGGCGCGAGCGCGAGCAGGGCGAGGGCGGCGAGAATGGGGCGCATCATGGGGCTCCTCAGCGTATGGCGGGCCCGTTTGCGGCGGCCCCGCGCCGGTGATAGCATACGCCAGCCGTCGCGCAGCGTTCCCCCGCTCCCGGCTCCTGCGAATCCAAGTACCAGAATTCCGTGAGCGACACCCAAGACCCCTCCCCGGAGCCGCCCGGCGCTGCGCCCCAGCCTGAGGGCGTCTCTATCCGGCCGATCGAGGAGGAGCTGAAGCGCTCCTATCTCGATTACGCCATGAGTGTGATCGTGTCCCGGGCCCTGCCGGACGTGCGCGACGGGCTGAAACCGGTGCACCGGCGCATCCTCTACGGCATGTACGAGGCCGGCAACACGCCGGAAAAAAGCTACCGCAAATCCGCCAATACGGTGGGCGAGGTCATGGGCCGCTATCACCCGCACGGGGATCAGGCGATCTATGAAGCTTTGGTGCGCATGGCGCAGGATTTCTCCATGGGCCTGCCGCTGATCGACGGGCAGGGCAATTTCGGCTCCGTGGACGGCGATCCCCCCGCGGCGATGCGCTACACCGAAAGCCGCCTCGCCAAGGCCGCCCGCGCGTTGCTGGAGGATATCGACGAGGACACGGTCGACTTCCAGGACAATTATGACGGCTCCCGGCGCGAGCCGATGGCCCTGCCGGCGCGCTATCCGAACCTCCTGGTCAATGGCGCGGGCGGGATCGCGGTGGGCATGGCCACCAACATTCCCCCCCACAATCTGGGCGAGGTGATCGACGCCGCGGTCACGCTGATCGACCGGCCGGACCTGAGCGACCTCGAATTGCTGGAAATAATCCCGGGGCCCGATTTTCCCACGGGGGGCGAGATTTTGGGCCGGGCGGGCGCGCGCATGGCGCTGGCCACCGGGCGCGGCTCGGTCGTGGTGCGCGCGCGCCACCACATGGAGACGATCCGCGGGCGCGAGGCGCTCGTGTTCACCGAGATCCCCTACCAGGTCAACAAGGCCTCGATGGTGGAGCGGATCGGAGAGATGGTGCGGGAAAAGCGCATCGAGGGCATCGCCGAATTGCGAGACGAGAGCAGCCGCAAGGGCCTGCGGGTGGTGGTCGAGATCAAGCGCGACGCCTCCCCAGACGTGGTGCTGAACCAGCTCTACCGCTTCAGTGCGCTGCAAAATTCCTTCGGCGTCAACATGCTGGCCCTGCGCGGGGGCCGGCCCGAGCAGATGGGCGTGCGCGCCATGCTCGAGGCGTTCCTGCTGTTCCGCGAGCAGGTGGTCACCCGACGCACGAAGTTCCGCCTCTCCAAGGCCAGAAAGCGCGGGCACGAGACGGTGGGTCTCGCCATCGCGGTGGCCAATATCGATGAGGTGATCCGCGTCATCCGCGAAAGCGCCGATCCCGCCGAGGCGCGGGGAAGGCTCCTCGAGCGCGCCTGGCCGGCGGGGGACATGCTGCCCCTGATCGCGCTGATCGCCGATCCGCGCTCCAACACGATCGAGGACACGCCCGAGGGGCCCTCGCTGCGGCTCTCCGAGGATCAGGCGCGCGCCATCCTCGATCTGCGCCTGCAACGCCTCACCGGCCTCGGCCGCGAGGATATCGCCAAGGCCGCCAACGAGATCGCCGAGGAAATCGCCGCTCTGCTCGCCATTCTCGCCTCCCGCCAGCGCATCCTCGATATCGTCAAAACCGAGATGCTGGCGGTGAAGGAGGCGTTCGCCGTTCCCCGCCGCACGCCCTTCTCCCAGGCCGAGGGGGAGATCGACGATGAGAGCCTGATCCCACGCGAGGAGATGGTGATCACCGTCACCCATGGCGGCTACGTCAAGCGCACCCCGCTTTCCCAATACCGCACCCAGCGCCGCGGCGGCAAAGGCCGCGCCGGCATGCAGACCAAGGACGAAGACTTCGTCACCCGCCTGTTCGCGGCATCGACCCACGCGCCCATCTTGTTCTTCTCCTCCACCGGCATGGTCTACAAGGACAAGGTCTGGCGCCTGCCGCTGGGCGATCCCCGCGCCAAGGGCCGGGCGCTGGTGAACCTTCTGCCGCTGGAGCGGGGCGAGACGATCACCTCCATCATGGCCCTGCCGGAGGCCGAGGCCGACCAGGAGCGCCTGGACCTCATGTTCGCCACCCGCTCGGGCGGGGTGCGGCGCAACAAATTGAGCGATTTCGTCCAGGTTAATCGCGGCGGCAAGATCGCCATGAAGCCCGACGAGGGGGACCGCATCGTCGGCGTGGCCATCTGCGGGGAGCAGGACGACATCCTCCTCACCACCGCGCGGGCCCAGTGCATCCGCTTCCCCGTCACCGACGTGCGGGTGTTCAAGGGCAGGGATTCCACCGGCGTGCGCGGGGTCGCGCTCGTGGAGAGCGACGAAGTGATCGGCATGACGGTGTTGCGCCACGTCGAGGTGAGCCCGGCGGAGGCCCGCGCCTTCCTGCGCCAGGAGGCGATGAAGCGGCGCGCGCGCGGCGAAGACGGCGAGGCCGAGCTCGCCGAGCCCGACGCCCCCGATCTCGACGCCGAAGAAGAGGCGGGCGAGGCCGCCCTTACCCCCGAGCGTGTGGCGGAACTGGGCGCAAAGCAGCAATTCATCCTCACCGTCACCTCCGAGGGCTTGGGCAAGCGGGCTTCCTCCTACGAGTATCGGGTCACGGGCCGTGGCGGCAAAGGCCTGATCGCGCACCGCTTTCCGGAGAAGTCAGAGGCGCGCCTCGCCGCCTCCTTCCCGGTGGACGAGGCCCACGAGGTGCTGCTCGTCACCGATGGCGGGCAATTGATCCGTATGCCGGTCGACCAGATCCGCATCGCCGGGCGCGCGACGCAGGGCGTCACCTTGATCCGCACCGCCGAAGGTGAGCACGTGGTGGCGGCGGAATTGCTGGAAGACGCGGCCGGGGACGTGGAATAGCGCCCGCCGCGGCGGGTCGTTGGAGGCAACATGAGCGGACCTGAAACCCCGCGCGCCGGGCTCGCCGTCAAGGAGCGCCCCCGGCGCAAGGCGCCGGCGGGGCTGTACCGGATCGGGCTCTATCCCGGCACGTTCGATCCCCTCACCCGCGGGCATATCGACATCATCGAGCGGGCCGCGAAACTTGTGGACAAGATCGTGATCGGCGTCGCGATCAACAGCGAAAAGAGCCCGCTTTTCAAGCTCGAAGAACGTGTCGAGATCGTGGAGTTCGAAACCAAGCGCCTGCGCCGGTTCGTCGACATCGAAGTCCGTCCTTTTGACACATTGCTGATGAACTTCGCCGTGGCGGTGAATGCGAACGTGATCATTCGCGGCCTGCGCGCGGTGTCCGACTTCGAGTACGAGTTCCAGATGGTGGGCATGAACCAGAAGCTGAATCCCGACATCGAGACGGTGTTCCTGATGGCCGATCCGACCTGCCAGGCGATCGCCTCGCGGCTCGTGAAGGAGATCGCGCGCCTCGAAGGGGACGTCTCGGAATTCGTGACGCCGGAAGTCGAGCAGCGCCTCAAGGCGAAATACGGGTTGATCTGATGCGGACCAAAGCGGCGGCGGGGCTTGGCCTTTTGGCGGCGATCGGCCTGTTTGCGGCCGGCGCGCTCCATGATGCGCAGGCGGCCGCGCCCAACGCCGCAATCTGGCGGAGGCTGGACCCCGAGGACACCCTCTATATCGACACCGCCGGCGGGCGCATCGTCATCGAGCTTTTCCCGGAGCTTGCACCCAAGCACGTCGCCCGGGTGAAGGAACTGACGCGCGAGAAATTCTATAACGGCCTCCTGTTCCACCGCGTGATCGACCGGTTCATGGCCCAGGGCGGGGACCCCGCCGGCGACGGCTCGGGCGGCTCTTCGAAGCCCGATCTGCCGGGCGAATTCATGTTCCGCCGCGGTCCCGACATGCCCTTCGTGCCCGCCGCGGCGCAGGGCAATTTGAAGCTCGGCTTCTACAAGACCATGCCGGTAGCCACCCAGCCGGATGAGCTCATGTCCATGCTGCGCGACGGCAAGGTCTCGGCTTGGGGCCTGCACTGCCCGGGCGTGGCGTCGATGGCGCGCGAGAGCGACCCCGACACCGCCAACAGCCAATTCTTCCTGATGCGCGCGGCCTATCCCTCCCTCGACAAGCGGTACACGATCTGGGGCCGGGTGGTGTGGGGCCAGGAGGCGGTGCTGAAGCTCGCCGTGGGCGAACCGCCCGCCGCGCCGGACAAGATGCTCGCCGTGCACGTCGCCGCCGACATGCCCGAGCGCGAGCGCGCCCCCATCTATGTGATGCGCGTCGACAGCCCCGATTTCCGCGCGGTGATCGACAAGGCGCGCGCCGAGCGCGGCGCCGACTTCTCCGTCTGCGACATTGAGATCCCGACCCGGGTGGGCGGGGAAAAGACGCAGGAACAGCCCAGGGAGCAGCGTTGGTGGAAGAAAATACCTCTGGTCAATTGAT
This sequence comes from Alphaproteobacteria bacterium, assembly GCA_031398975.1. Classification (GTDB taxonomy): domain Bacteria; phylum Pseudomonadota; class Alphaproteobacteria; order Caulobacterales; family Aquidulcibacteraceae; genus JAKFWI01. The sequence continues at coordinate 176,358 of JANNOI010000021.1, forward strand.
CATGACGCTGGAAAGCGGTCCGGTGACTATCCGGCTGCGCCCCGATCTCGCCCCCGCCCATGTGGCGCGCATTACCGAATTGTCCCGCGAGGGCTTCTACGACGGGGTAACCTTCCACCGCGTGATCGAGGGCTTTATGGCCCAGGGCGGGGACCCGACGGGCACCGGCGGCTCCGGCTCCACCAAGCCCGATCTGCGCGCCGAATTTTCCGCCGCGCCGCACGTCCGGGGCGTGTGCTCGATGGCGCGGACGCCCAATCCGAACTCCGCCAATTCGCAATTCTTCATCTGTCTCGACGACGCCACCTTCCTGGATCGCCAATACACCGTCTGGGGCGAGGTGGTGGACGGGATGGAGCATGTGGACGCCCTGCCCAAGGGCGAGCCGCCGCCCAAGCCGGGGCGCATCCTTTCGATGCAGGTGCTCTGAGGCGCGTATTGGCGTAAAGCCGGGTCCTGCCCCGATCGCCCTGGCGCCGGCGGCGAGCGGTGGATGAGGCCATGCGCGTCGATCTGTTCGATTTCGACCTGCCCGAGCGGGCGATCGCGCTGCGGCCGGCGCGTCCGCGCGACGCCGCGCGGCTGCTGGTCGTGGAGCCGGCGGGGCCGTTCGAGGATCGCCTCGTCAGCGCGTTGCCGGACCTCTTGCGCGCGGGCGACGTGCTCGTGCTCAACGACGCGCGGGTGATTCCGGCGCGGCTCTCGGGGGTGCGCGAACGCGGCGCGGCCGTACCGGTAGAAGCCACGCTGCACCAGCGCCTTGGCCCCGCGGTCTGGACCGCTTTCGCCAAGCCTGGCAAGCGCCTGCGCGCCGGCGATACGCTTGTCCTCTCCGGGGGCGCGCTGCGGGCCGACATTTTGGAAAAGCGCGAGGGCGGGGAGATCGTGCTGGGGTTCGACCGGGCCGGGGCCGCGCTCGACGCCGCGATCGCCGCCATCGGCGCCATGCCCCTGCCGCCCTATATCGCCGCCAAGCGCGCGCCCGACGCCGAGGACGGCGCCGATTACCAGACCGTGTACGCCCGCACCGACGGCGCGGTGGCTGCGCCTACGGCTGGCCTCCATTTCACCCCCTCTCTGCTGGGCGCCCTCAAGGCGCGCGGTGTGGATCTGCACACGGTGACGCTCCATGTCGGGGCCGGCACGTTCCTGCCGGTGAAGGCCGACGATACGGGCGGCCACCGCATGCACGCCGAGCGGCGCGTGCTGAGCGCGGAGACGGCCGAAGCGCTGAACGCCGCGCGCGCCGCGCGCCGGCGTGTGATCGCGGTGGGCACCACGGCCCTGCGGACGCTCGAATCCGCCGTCGACGCCGAGGGCCGCCTCCTCCCTTGCGAGGGCGATACCGACCTCTTCATCACCCCGGGCTACCGCTTCCGCGCCGTCGACGGCCTCCTCACCAATTTCCACCTGCCCCGCTCCACCCTGTTCATGCTGGTGTGCGCGTTCTCCGGCCAGGCGCGCATGCAGGCCGCGTACGCGCACGCGATCGCTTCGGGCTACCGCTTCTATTCCTATGGCGACGCCTGTCTGTTGTGGGCGCAGGCAGGCCTCGGGGACCCTTCGTGAGCGGCTTTCCGTTCGAGATTTCCGCACGGGACGGGGAGGCGCGGACGGGTGTCCTGCGCACGCCGCGCGGGCCCATCCCGACGCCCGCCTTCATGCCGGTGGGCACGGCCGCGACGGTGAAGGCGCTCACCTGCGATCAGGTGGCCGGCACAGGGGCGGCGATCGTGCTGGGCAACACCTACCATCTGATGCTGCGCCCGGGCGCGGAGCGGGTGGCGCGACTGGGGGGCCTGCACGCCTTCATGGGGTGGGCAGGGCCTATCCTCACCGATTCGGGGGGCTTCCAGGTGATGTCTCTGGCCAAGATCCGCCGCCTCACCGAGGAGGGCGTCGTTTTCCAAAGCCATATCGACGGCGCCAGCCACCCGCTGAGCGTTGAGCGCGCCATTGAGATCCAGGCCGACCTGCTGGGCGCCGATATCGTCATGCAGCTGGACGAATGCATCGCCCTGCCGGCCAGCCTCGCCGAGCAGGAGCGGGCGATGCTCTTGTCCCTGCGCTGGGCGCAGCGCTCCAAGCGCGCGTTCGGGAAGCGGGGAGCGCAGAACCTCTTCGCCATCGTCCAGGGCGGGGTGGATCCGGGCCTGCGCGAGCGCTCGGCGCGGGCCTTGGCGGAGGAGGGCTTCGACGGCTACGCCATCGGGGGATTGGCCGTGGGCGAGGGGCATGAAGCGATGCTCGGCGCGATCGAGGCGACGATCCCCCACCTGCCGGCCGACCGGCCCCGCTACCTGATGGGCGTGGGCAAGCCGATCGATCTGGTGGAGGCGGTCGTGCGGGGGGTGGACATGTTCGATTGCGTGCTGCCCACGCGCTCGGGCCGCCACGGCCAGGCCTGGAGCGACGCCGGCCCGCTGAATCTGAAGAATGCCCAGTACCAGGAAGACCCCGCCCCCCTCGATCCCACGATCGACTGCCCCGCAAGCCGCGATTACTCAAAAGCCTATCTGAACCACCTCGTGCGCAGCGAGGAGATCTTGGGCCAGGTGCTGCTGTCCTGGCACAACGTGGCCTACTACCAGAATCTGATGGCCCGGCTGCGCGCGGCGATCGCGGAGCGCCGACTCGCCGCCTTCGCGCACGCCTTCCGCGCAGGGCTGCGGGGTCCCGCCTGAGCAGAGAGCCGCTCTACACTTTAAGTTAGACCGTTTCTCGTCCGAAAACCGCGTAACACTTTTCGGGAAACGGTCTAGCCCTCGACTTTGGGAAATCACCGCCTAACTCAAAGCCCTATCCGCCCGTTACGACGCCGTTCATCTTCGCGGCCGTTAAAGAGGCGGAAGGACCATCAGAGGAGGGACATCATGCGAAATCAGATCACCTGGATAGCGGCGGGTGCGGCCGCGCTCACGCTCACCGCTTGCGCCACCGATCCCTATACCGGGGAACGCCGCGCCAGCCGCGCCGCGATCGGGGCGGGCATCGGCGCGCTGGCCGGGGCGGCCGTCGGCTACGCCACCAATACGTCGAGTTCCGAGCAGGGCCGGCGCAACGCGCTGATCGGGGCCGGTGTGGGCGCGCTCGCGGGGGCGGGCGTGGGCTCGTACATGGACCGCCAAGCCGCAGAGCTCGAGGCGGAACTGCGCAATACCGGCGTGTCCGTGACCAAGGCGGGCGACCGCATCATCCTGAACATGCCCGGCGGCATCACATTCCCGAGCGCGGGCTATGACGTGAACGCGAGCTTCTACCCGACGCTCGGCTCGGTGGCGAAGGTGCTCAAGAAGTACGACCAGACCCTGATCGACGTGAGCGGCCATACCGACAGCGACGGGACCGACGCCTACAATCTCGAGCTGTCCCAGCGGCGCGCGGCCAGCGTCTCGAACTATCTGGTGGGGCAGGGCGTGCTGGGCCAGCGCCTGATCGTGCGCGGCTATGGCGAGAGCCAGCCGATCGCGAGCAACGCAAACGCGGCCGGCAAGGCGCAGAACCGTCGCGTCGAGATCCAGATCGCGCCCTATACCGGCTAAGGCCGGGGCGCCCGGCCACGCCCGCCCGCAACGCAGACGCGCTTCACAAAGCCTGGCCGCATCGCTAGGTTCGCGCGCTTCTGGGCGCGGGCGGCCTCTGCCGGTATAGGGGGCGGCGTCCGGATTTGGCCGGCCCGTATCGAGCGCCGCCGCGTGCTGGGGAGGATCGTCATGGCGACTTGGTCCGAACCGGACGCCCCTCGCGCGCCCCTCTATGACCCCGCGGGCGCAGGCCTAAGCGCGCTCGCCGCGGGCGCGCCGGCGTCATCGGCGCCCGGCGCGGAGGAGATCCGCGCGGCCATCGTGATCGCGGTGCTGGACGAGGCCGAAAACGTCGCCGCCGTGTGCGCGGAGACGCTGGCGGCGGTCGCTTCCCTCGCGCCGGTCGAGGTCATATTCGTCGATGACGGCTCCACCGACGCCACCGCGGAGATCCTGGCGGGGATCGCAAGCAAAGACCCCCGGGTGCGGCTACTGCGCCATGACCGGCGCTGCGGCAAATCCCAGGCGGTGCGCACCGGCGTCCGCGCCGCCCGCGCCCGCTGGATCGCCACCCTCGACGGCGACGGCCAGAACGATCCCGCTGACCTTCCCGCCATGTTCGATCTCGCCTGGTCAGGCGGGGCGGGCGGGGCGGGCGCGCCGCTGGTGGCGGGCGTCCGGGTGCGGCGCAAGGATCCGTGGTCGCGCCTCGTGGCCACGCGCATCGCCAACGGCCTGCGCGCGGCGGTGCTGGGCGACCGCTGCCCGGATACGGGCTGCGGGGTGAAGGTGTTCTCGCGCGAGGCGTTTTTGCTGCTGCCGTGCTTCGAGGGCATGCACCGCTTTCTGCCGGCCCTGTTCGCCCGCTACGGCCATCCCCTGATCAACCACCCCGTGCGTCATCGCCCGCGCCAGGCTGGCAAGTCCAAATACACCAATTGGGGCCGCGCTCTGGTGGGCGTGGCGGACATGGCGGGCGTGATCTGGCTGACGCGGCGGACCCGCGCGCCCGGGCGGGTGCGGGAGGAGCGCCCGTGATTGGTGCATCGACGCTGGGGCGAGGCCAGCTCTCCTGGCGCGACTATCTGCTGATCGTGGCGTTCGCGCTGCTGGCGCTGGCGCCGGGCCTTTCCTCCCTGCCGCCGACCGATCGCGACGAATCCCGCTACGCCGTGGCGAGCACGCAGATGCTCCAAAGCGGCGATTTTATCGACATCCGCTTCCAGGAGGAGAAGCGGTACCTCCAGCCGGCCGGGATCTATTGGCTGCAATCGGGGGCGGTGGCGGCCTTCTCCTCCCCGGAAGCGCGCGAGATCTGGGCGTTCCGCTTGCCTTCGCTGCTTGGCGCTGTGGCGGCGGTCTTGATCACGGGCTGGATCGGGGGGGCGTTGTTCGGGCGGGCGGCCGGAATCGCCGCGGCCTTGCTGCTGGCGAGTTGCTTTTCGCTGGGCTTTGAGGCGCGCACCGCCAAGACGGACGCGGCCCTCCTCGCCACTATCACAACGGCCCAGGCTGCGCTGTTGCACCTTTATCTGTTTCCCGCCGGCAAGGCGTGGCGGGCGGGGGTGTTCTGGGCCGCGCTCGGGGCCGGTCTGATGCTGAAGGGCCCCATCATCCTGCTGGTGAGCGGCTCGACCATCCTGGCGCTGCTGGTATGGGACCGGCGGGCCGATTGGCTCAGGGCCTTGCGCCCGGCCTGGGGCGCGCCGCTATTCCTGGCCATCGTGCTGCCCTGGTACGTGGCGATCGCGGTGGTCAGCGACGGGGAATTCTTCGCCCGCTCGGTCGGGCGCAACCTGTTGGGCAAGGTGGGGGTGAGCCAGCAATCCCATGCCGGCCCCCCGGGCTACCACCTCGCCCATTTCGTCGTGTCCTTCTGGCCGGGCGCGCTGTTTGCGGCGCTGGCCGTCCCGTTCGCCTGGGCGCGGCGGGCCGAGCCGCGCGTGCGCTTCCTGATCGCCTGGACCGCGCCGACCTGGGTGATCTTCGAGCTGGTGGCGACGAAGCTCCCGCATTACGTGCTGCCCACCTATCCCGCGATCGCGGTCTTGGCGGGGGCGGCGCTGTTCGGCCCGCCGGCGCCGGTGAAAGGCTGGCTACGGGCGCTGGGCTTTGTCTGGGCGGGCTTGTGGGTGGTTGCGAGCGCTGTGGCGGCGGCGCTCGCGCCGGCGGCGCTCTATTGGGCGCAAGGGCGCATCGATCCGGCCTCCGTGGCGCTTGGCGCGGCGGGCTTTGCGCTCGCCTGCGCGGCGCTCGTGCTCATGGCGCGCCAGCGCCCGCGGCGGGCGCTGGCCAGCGCGGCGGCCGCGGGGGTGCTGGTCTGGACCAATGCGTTCGCGGTCGCGCTGCCCGCCATGGACCGCTTCTGGCTTTCCCCGGCCATCGCAGAGGCCGCGCGCGCCGCAGCGCCCTGCCCGGACACCCGCCTCATCACCATCAATTACCGCGAACCCAGCCTAGTCTTTCTGCACGGGCCGTTCCGCACCCGCTTCGCCGACACCCCCGACGACGCCGCCGCCCTCCTGGCGCAAGCGCCCCGCTGCGCCCTGGCGCTGGTGGACAACCCGGACCGGGCGGCGTTCGAGGCCCGCGTGCGCGCGCTGGGCGCGCCGGTGCGGCCCGTGGGCAAGGTCGAGGGGGACAATTATTCCGACGGCGACACCTATCGGCTCACCCTCTACGCCGCACCGGGGCAGGGCGGCCCATGACCCGCGGCCGGGCGCGCTCGGCCGCGATCACCGCGGCGCTGGCGGGCTTCGCCCTGGTCAGCGTGCTGGGGATGGGGTGGTTCCTGCTGCGCCCGGACGCCGCCGCCGGGACGCTGATCTGGCTGCAGCACGCCGCGTTCGAGCCCTGGGCCGCGCCGGCCGGGGTCGCCGCCTTCGCGCTGCTGGCGCTGGCGGGGGCGCCGCAAGTGGTGCTGATCCCGCTTCTGGTGGCCGCGTTCGGGCCGTGGCTCGGCTTTTTCTATGCCTGGCTCGGCAAGCTGATCTCGTCCGCGGCGGGCTTTGCGGTGGGGCGGCGGTTCGGGGCCCGGCGCGTGGAGGCGGCGGCCAGCGCCCGCGTGGCGGCCCTGCTGCGCGCGCTGTCGCGCAACGGCTTCTGGGCGAGCGCCCTGATCCGGCTGGTCCCTACCGTGCCGGCGGTGGCGGTCAATATCGCCGCCGGCTGCACGCCGATCCGCTTCCGCGACTTCCTCGCAGGGACCGCGCTCGGCAGCATACCCAAGATGGCGCTGATCGCGTTCGCGGGGCAGGCGGCCATCAGCGGCCTCACCGGCGGCGGCGCCAAGGCGTGGGCGATGCTGGGGCTGGCGGCGGCGCTGCTCGCGGCGCTCGCGCTCGCAGGGCGGCTCTGGCTGAAGCGGCGCGCGATCCCGCCGGGCCCCGGCTGAGGCGCCCGCTGCGGCGATCGGCGGCGCGCAGGCGGGCCCTGCCTTGCTTGCCTCGAACCAGGAGCGCGTTTACTTGTTCAACGCAAAGCGCTTCGCCGCCGCCATCCGCCGCGCCAAGGATTCCCGGCTTTCATGCCCGATTTTCTGCTGGACTACCTGCCGATCGCGATCTTCCTGGCGATCGCCACCCTGATGGGCGCAGGCTTCATCCTCGCGGCCTGGGCGCTCGCGCCCAAGCGGCCGGACAAGGAAAAGCTCTCCGCCTATGAGTGCGGCTTCAACGCGTTCGACGATGCGCGCATGAAGTTCGACGTGCGCTTCTACCTCGTAGCGATCCTCTTCATCATCTTCGATCTCGAGATCGCCTTCCTGTTCCCGTTCGCGCTCGCGCTCGATGAGATCGGGCCGTTCGGCTATTGGTCCATGGTGAGCTTCCTGGGCGTGCTCACGGTGGGGCTTGTCTATGAATGGCGGAAGGGCGCGCTCGAATGGGAGTGACCCCCAATCCCCCCGCGCTGAGCGCGGGCCGTGCGGGCGTGGAAGGCGGCTTTCCCGTTCGCGAAGACGACCCCCTGTTCACCGGGCTGTCCAACACGTTGGCCGACAAGGGCTTCCTGGTCGCGGCCGCCGATGATCTCATCACCTGGGCGCGCACTGGTTCGCTGATGTGGATGACGTTCGGGCTGGCCTGCTGCGCGGTGGAGATGATGCAGGCCTCGATGCCGCGCTACGATCTGGAGCGCTTCGGCTTCGCCCCGCGCGCCTCGCCGCGCCAGTCCGACGTGATGATCGTGGCCGGCACCTTGACCAACAAGATGGCCCCGGCGATGCGCAAGGTCTACGACCAGATGCCTGAGCCGCGCTACGTGATCTCCATGGGCTCCTGCGCCAATGGCGGGGGCTATTACCATTACAGCTATTCAGTCGTGCGCGGCTGCGACCGCATCGTCCCGGTGGACATCTACGTGCCCGGCTGCCCGCCTAGCGCGGAGGCTCTGGTGTACGGGGTGCTGCAGCTGCAGCGCAAAATCCGCCGCGAGGGGACGATCGAGCGATGAGCGGGCTCACGCTTCCCGCCGCGGGGCTCGCCGATCTGGGCGCCCATATTATCGCCGCCACCGGGCAGGCGGTGCGTGCGCACACGGTGGCCTTCGGCGAGCTGACGCTGGAGACGACGCCCCAGGACATGCCAGCCTTGGCGGCCTTTCTGCGCGACGATCCCCAATGCCTGTTCCAAACGCTGATCGACATTTGCGGGGTGGATTATCCCGGGCGCGCGGCCAGGTTCGAGGTCGTCTACCATTTCCTGTCCATGCGGCTGAACAAGCGGGTGCGCGTGCGCGTGGCCGTGCGGGAGGGCGCCTCCATACCGAGCCTCATTCCGCTTTTCCCGGCCGCCGACTGGTTCGAGCGCGAAGCCTTCGACATGTACGGCATCGTCTTCGCCGATCATCCGGATTTGCGCCGCCTGCTCACCGATTACGGCTTCTCCGGCCATCCCCTGCGCAAGGACTTCCCCCTCTCGGGCGAGGTGGAGGTGCGCTACGATCCCGAGCAGCAGCGCGTGGTCTATGAGCCGGTCGTGCTGCAGCAGGCGTTCCGCTCGTTCGATTTCCTCTCCCCTTGGGAAGGCGCGCAGCTGCTGCCGGGGGATGAGAAGGCGGGGTAGGGGGAGGGGGAGGGGAAGGCATTAGGCAGTAGGCAGTAGGCAGTAGGCAGTGGAGGGGGTGCGGATCGCGATTCATTCCTACCGGGATCTGAAGGTCTGGCAGGCGGCTATGGATGCGGCGGTGCTGGCCTATACCTTGACCAAAACCTTCCCGGCTTCGGAATTGTACGGCATGACCAGTCAGATAAGGCGTGCGGCGGCCTCGGTCGCGGCGAACATCGCCGAGGGCTATGGGCGCGATAGCACCGGCGCCTACACGAATGCGTCGCGCATCGCTCAGGGATCGCTGAAGGAATTGGAGACGCATGTGCTGCTCGCCGCCCGTGTCGGCCTTACAGAAGCAGAAGCGCCGCTGCTGGCGCGGTGCGAGGAAGTCGGCCGCATGCTCCGCGCCCTGATCCGATCCATCGAGCCCTAACCATTCCCCTACTGCCTACTGCCTCCCCTCCCCGACTGCCTACCCCGACCGCCACCGCCAGAGCACCCCAATGACCGCCCTCCCCATTCCCGCCGCACCCCGCACCTTCACGATCAATTTCGGGCCCCAGCATCCGGCGGCGCACGGGGTGTTGCGCTTGGTGCTGGAGTTGGACGGGGAGGTGGTGGAGCGCGTCGATCCACACATCGGGCTTCTGCACCGGGGCACCGAAAAGCTGATCGAGTACAAGACCTACCTTCAGGCGCTGCCCTATTTCGACCGGCTGGATTACGTCGCGCCGATGAACCAGGAGCACGCCTATTGCATGGCCATCGAGCGCGTGCTGGGGATTGCGGTTCCGCGCCGCGCGCAAATCATCCGGGTGCTGTATTGCGAGATCGGGCGGCTGCTCTCGCACCTCCTCAACGTCACCACCCAGGCCATGGATGTGGGCGCGCTGACGCCCCCGGTTTGGGGCTTTGAGGCCCGCGAGAAGCTGATGGTGTTCTATGAGCGCGCCTCCGGCTCGCGCTTGCATGCGAACTATTTCCGGCCCGGGGGCGTGCACCAGGACCTGCCCGTCGGGCTGGTGGAGGACATCGAGGGCTTCTGCCGCGACTTCCCCACCCTGATCGACGACCTCGAAACCCTGCTGACCGACAACCGCATCTTCAAGCAGCGCAATGTCGATATCGGCGTGGTCACGCCCGAGGACGCGACGGCCTGGGCGTTTTCCGGGGTCATGGTGCGCGGCTCGGGCCTCGCCTGGGATCTGCGCCGCGCCCAGCCCTACGAGATCTATGACGAACTCGCGTTCAAGGTGCCGGTCGGCAAGAACGGCGATTGCTACGACCGCTATCTCTGCCGCATGGAGGAGATGCGCGAGAGCACCAAGATCATGCTCCAGTGCCTCGACCTGCTGCGCAAGACGCCGGGCCCCGTGATGCCGGAGCATTCCAAGGTCGCCCCGCCGCGTCGGGCGGACATGAAGCTCTCGATGGAAGCGCTGATCCACCATTTCAAGCTGTACACGGAGGGCTTCCACGTGGGCCCGGGGGAGGTGTACGCGGCGGTGGAGGCCCCGAAGGGCGAGTTCGGCGTCTATCTGGTCGCGGACGGGACCAACAAGCCCTATCGCTGCAAGATCCGCGCGCCCGGCTTCCCGCACCTGCAGGCGATGGATTACATGACCCGCGGCCACATGCTGGCCGATGTCAGCGCCGTCCTCGGCTCGCTCGACATCGTGTTCGGCGAGATCGACCGCTGAGAGGCGCAAGGTCGCAGCCGCGCCGCGACCGGGCGGTTTGGAATCGGCGGCGGGCGGTGTAGGAAAACGCGATGTCCCTCCGCCGTCCCGCGTCGGTCCAGCCCGAACGCTTCGCCTTCAGCCCCGAAACCCAAGCGCAGGCGCGCTGGTGGATGGCGAAATACCCCCCCGACCGGAAGGCCTCTGCGGTCATCCCCATCCTGTGGCTGGTCCAGAAACAGGAGGGCTGGGTGAGCGAGCCGGCGATGCGCGCGGTCGCGGCCCTGCTCTCCATGGCCCCGATCCGGGTGCTGGAGGTGGCGACCTTCTACACGATGTTCCATCTGGCCCCCGTGGGGCGCCACCATATCGCCGTGTGCGGCACCACGCCCTGCATGCTGCGCGGCGCGGAGGAGCTGAAGGCGGTGTGCAAGCGGCGCATCGGCGCCAAGCACGCCCCGAGCGCGGACGGGCTGTTCTCCTGGGAGGAGATGGAATGCCTGGGCGCCTGCGTGAACGCGCCGGTGGCGGCGATCGACGATTATTATTACGAGGACCTCACCGCCGCAGACCTCGAACACCTTATCGACGCGCTGGCCAGCGGCGAGGCGGTGACGCCGGGCTCCGCGCTCGGGCGTGCGCATGGGGCGCCGGCGGGGGGGCCTAAGGTCTTGCTGGACCCCGCCCTCTATGACGGCTCGCTCGCCGCGCCGGTGAAGCTCGCGAACCTGCCCGAGCCCCAACCGAAGACGGAGGCTTCATGAGCGCCGAGGAGCCCCCGCCGGGCCTGGCGCGCAAGCGCTTGCCCTTCTCGCCCAACGAGGCGCCGCGCACCTTCGCCGGGACCGGGCGGGTGATGCTTTATTTCTACTGGATCGTCGCCATCGGCCTCAGCGCGCTGACGGCCCACCAGCTCGCCGTCGTGCGGCTTTCGTTCACCGATCCCCACGTCTTCGTGCCGGCGCTGGGGGCGGCGTGGTTCGCCATGCGCGCGTTCATGATGGGCGCGCCCCGGCGCGGCAAGGGGGAATAGGCGCCATGCTGGAAGACAAGGACCGCATCTTCCTGAACCTCTACGGGCTGCAGGATTGGCGCCTCGAGGCCGCGCGCCGGCGCGGCGCCTGGAACGCCACGCCGGACATGATCTCCGCCGGGCGCGATTGGATCATCCAGCAGATCAAGGATTCCGGCCTGCGCGGGCGCGGGGGCGCAGGCTTCCCCACCGGGCTCAAATGGTCCTTCATGCCGAAAGAGGTGAAGGAGCGGCCGCATTATCTCGTCGTCAACGCCGATGAGAGCGAGCCCGGCACCTGCAAAGACCGCGACATGATGCGCAACGACCCCCACCTGCTGATCGAGGGCTGCCTGGTGGCCGCCTTCGCGATGCAGGCGCACGTGGCCTACATCTATATCCGCGGCGAATATGTGCGCGAGCGCGAGATCCTCGAGGCCGCGATCCGGGAAGCCTATGAGGCCAAGCTGATCGGCGCGGGCAATGTGAACGGCTGGGATTTCGATCTCTACGTCCATCACGGCGCGGGCGCCTATATTTGCGGCGAGGAAACCGCACTGCTCGAGAGCCTCGAGGGCAAGAAAGGCCAGCCGCGCCTGAAGCCGCCCTTCCCCGCGGGCGTGGGCCTTTATGGCTGCCCGACCACGGTCAACAACGTCGAGAGCATCGCGGTGACGCCCACGATCCTGCGGCGCGGGGCCAAATGGTTTGCAGGGCTGGGCCGGGCCAACAATACCGGCGTCAAAGTGTTCTGCGTCTCGGGCCATGTGAACACGCCGTGCAATATCGAAGAGGCGATGAGCATCCCGCTCAAGACCCTGATCGAGGAGCATTGCGGGGGCGTGCGCGGGGGCTGGGGCAATCTGAAGGCGGTGATCCCGGGGGGCTCTTCGGTGCCGCTGATCCCGGCCGAGATCTGCGAAACGGTGCTGATGGATTTCGACGCCCTGCGCGACGTGAAGTCCGGCCTCGGCACCGCCGCCGTCATCGTGATGGACCAATCGACGGACGTCGTCCGCGCGATCGCGCGCATCTCCTATTTCTACAAGCACGAAAGCTGCGGCCAGTGCACGCCCTGCCGGGAGGGCACGGGCTGGATGTGGCGGGTGCTGGAGCGCATGGCCCAGGGCGAGGCCGAGCATCGCGAGATCGACCTCCTGCTCGACGTGGCGAGCCAGGTGGAGGGGCACACGATCTGCGCGCTGGGGGACGCCGCCGCCTGGCCGGTCCAGGGCCTCATCCGCCATTTCCGCGGCGAGATCGAAAGTCGAATAGACCGCTACCGCGCCGCCAAGGGCGCCCACCAGGTGCGCTCCCCGATCGCCGCGGAATAGCGCAAGCCCGCCGCCGCCGCCTCCGCGGGCGATTTCGCGGCGAGCGCCAGCTCCACGCCAAGCTCCCTATCCGTCCGCAGGATGAAGAAGCCGTCCTCGTGGCGGGCCACCACAAGGGGGATGTTGGTCTTGTTGGTGAGGCGGGCCTCGTTCAGCAGGTATTGGTCTGTCTGCTCGAAAGGGTCGATCTGGTCGTAGCTTGTGTATTCCGCCCACATGAGGATCGGGCAGTCGAGGGTGGAGACGTCGCGCGGGGGCGCGGTGCGATGGGGCTCGAATGTCTGCGGGGTGGGGCGGACCGCGACCTCGTAGAGCGCCTTGGTGATCTTGTCGTCCGACAGCCAGGGCATGTCCGTATTGTTCCACTGCCAGACGCGCAGGCCGGCGCGGCTGCACCCGGCCGCCTCCGGGCGCGCCAGCGCCTCCCGGACCAGCGGGGTGAAGCGCCAGGGGGCGTCCTCGGCGAAGGCGGCCTGCATCGATCCGGTGGTGGCGAAGGCGGCCGAGAGCAGATAGGCAGACCCGATCGCCGTCGCGGGGCGCCAGTCCCGGCGCGTCTCCCACGCTTTGAGCATCAAGAGCGCCAGCAGAAGATAGATCGGCGCCAGCGCCGGCACGAAATAGCGCGCGAGGATGATCGGGGTGTGGAACGAGATGATCATCGGGGTGACCGCGACGAACACAAGGCACAGGAGCAGCGCCAGAACCTCCGGGCGCCCGCGCTCGCGAAACGCCCACGCGCCAAGCCCGCCGAACAAGGCCAGGGCGAACGGCGTCAGGCCGGTGAAGTCGGACCAGACAAGGCGGGAAAACTGGCGGAACTGGTACTCGACCCACCAGGGCTCGTGCTCGATCCAGAACCCGCCCCCGGACACGGCCGACATGAAGGGCAGCGTATAGAGCGCCCACGCCCCGATCACCGCCACCGACACCGCCCCGCACGCGATCCCAGTGAGCGCGAGCCGGCGGTCCCGGCCCAAAAGCCCCAGGATCGTCAGCGCCGCCCCCGCCGAGCCCGCCGTCAGCGCGCCGAAGAAGTGCGTCGCCGACATCCCAGCCGCCGCGCCGAACAGGGCCAGATAATCGAGCCGGCTCGGGATGCGCTTTTTGTCCGCAAACGTAACGAGCGCGAAGCTCAGGAGGCTCGCCAAAGCGAGCGCGAGCCCATAGCCGCGCACCTCGAGCAGATACCGCCGGAACCCGTACGAGACCGCCAGCAGGCACAGGAAAACCACGAACGTCAAAAGCCGCCCGCGCCGCGCCGCATAGGCGCCCGTCAGCGCCAGCACCGAGCCGATCAGCAGCAGCGACATCGCCGTCGTAGACCAGATCCCGTAGCCGAACACATTCGCCCACAGATGGAGCCAGAGATAATAGAACGGCGGATGGGGCTCGAGACTAAGGCGGGAGGAAATCAAGGTAAAGAAATCGAGCAGCGGGTCGGCGCAATAGATCGAGAACAGCTCGTCGTACCAATAGGTACGGGAGAAGTTCATCATGAGCAGATGAAGAACGCTTAGCGCCGCCGCGCCCAGCAGAACTGCAAAGACTCTGTTTTGCGTCCAACGAAATGCCAAGCGTTTCGCGGTCATGCCTGCCCCCACGGTAGCAGCATAGTATTGGGCTAGAGTGTGTGCGCGCGCCAGTCCAGTATTTTTCCCTACACTTATGTATGGTTGGCGTGGCGACGCTTCAGCGCATCCGGACGGCCCCGGGCGGGCTTGAAGGGGGGGCGCAAATCGTTCACACCGCGAGCCATGCTCGATACGCGGCCCGCATGACCAAAATCCTGATCGACGACATCGAGGTCGACGTTCCCCCCGATTACACGCTGTTGCAGGCCGCCGAGGCCGCCGGCGCTGAAATCCCGCGCTTTTGCTATCATGAGCGGCTTTCGATCGCGGGCAATTGCCGAATGTGCCTCGTGGAGGTCAAAGGTGCGCCTAAGCCCGTGGCCTCGTGCGCCCAGGCTGTCCGCGACCAGCGCCCGGGCCCGAACGGGGAGCCGGCGGTGGTGATCACCAAGTCCGAGACGGTGCGCAAGGCGCGCCAGGGCGTGCTGGAATTCCTGCTGATCAACCACCCCCTCGATTGCCCGATCTGCGACCAGGGCGGCGAATGCGACCTGCAGGACCAGACGATGGGCTATGGCCGGGCCCGCTCGCGCTATGACGAGCAAAAGCGCGCGGTGGGCGAGAAATTCATGGGCCCGCTCGTCAAGACGTTCATGACCCGCTGCATCCAGTGCACGCGCTGCGTGCGCTTCGCGCAGGAGGTGGCCGGGGCGCCGGAACTGGGCGCGCTCAGCCGCGGCGAAGACATGGAGATCACCACCTATCTCGAGCACGCGCTGACGAGCGAGCTTTCGGCCAATGTCGTCGATCTGTGCCCGGTGGGAGCGCTGACTTCCAAGCCCTATTCCTTCAGCGCCCGGCCCTGGGAGCTCTCCAAGACCGAGACGGTCGACGTGATGGACGCGCTTGGCTCCGCCATTCGCCTCGATGCGCGCGGGCTCGACGTGCTGCGCTGCATGCCGCGGGTGAACGAGGCGGTGAACGAGGAATGGATCTCCGACAAGACGCGCCACGCCGTGGACGGCTTGCGCCGCCAGCGTCTGGATGAGCCTTATGTCCGGGAGAACGGGCGCCTGCGGCCGGCCTCCTGGGCGGAGGCGCTGGCGCGCGCGGGCCAGGCGCTGCGCAAGGATCCGGCTAGGGTCGGCGCCATCGCGGGCGATCTCGCCTGCGTTGAGAGCATGAAGGCCGCGCGCGACCTGATGGGCCAACTCGGCGTCAAAAACCTGGATTGCCGCCCCCCGGGCGTTCCCCTCGGGTTCGGGCCGCGTGCGGGCTACCTGTTCAACTCCACCATCGCCGGCATCGACCGCGCCGACGCCATTCTCCTGATCGGGACCAATCCGCGCTGGGAGGCGCCGGTCCTCAATGCGCGGCTGCGGCGCGCCTGGCTGCGCGGGGCCAAGGTCGGGCTGATCGGGGCGGAGGTGGATCTGAGCTATCCCGCTTTGGCGCTGGGGGCGGGGCCCCGCGCCATCGCTTCGCTGGCGGAGCAGCCCTTCTTCGAGACGCTCAAGACCGCAGCGGCCCCGATGATCATCGTGGGCGAGGGGGCGTTGATGCGCCCCGACGGCGCCCAGATCCTGCGCGCGGCGGGGCGGCTGGCGGCGGCGGCCGGCGTCGTCCGGGAGGGCTGGAACGGGTTCAACGTGCTGCATAGCGCGGCGGCGCGCGTCGGCGGGCTCGACCTCGGCTTCCTGCCGCAGGCGGGCGGGCTCGACACGGCGGGCATGCTGGAGGCCGCGCGGTTTGGGCGGGTGGAGACGCTGCTCCTCCTGGGGGCCGACGAGCTGGACCTCCCCGCGCCGGGCATCTCGACCATCCTGTATCTCGGCAGCCACGGCGATCGCGGCGCCGCCAACGCCGACGTGATCCTGCCGGCCGCATCCTATGCCGAGAAGGATGCGATTTGGGTGAACACGGAGGGGCGGGTGCAGTTCGGCCGCAAGGCGGTGTTCCCCCGCGGCCAGGCCCGCGAGGACTGGACGATTCTGCGCGCGCTGTCGGCGACGCTGGGCCAGCCTCTGCCGTATGACGACCTGCCCACCTTGCGCGCCCGCCTCATCGCTGATCATCCCACTTTCGGGGCGGTGAATTATGTGCGCCCCGCCGAGGGCGCGTTCGATCCCGCGAGCCTGGGCGGGGATGGCGCAATCGGGGAGGCCCCGTTCACCCCGCCCATCGCCGATTTTTACCTGACCAACCCGATCGCACGCGCGAGCCTCGTGATGGCCGAATGCTCCAAAAGCGCCCGCGCCGCGCGCGCCGGGGCCCGGATCGCGGCGGAGTAATTCTTCGATGGATCATGTGCCGCTAGTGACGCTGCCGGGCGATGTCGAATGGGGGATCATGAAGACGGGGCAGATCCTCGTGATCATGATCATGCTGCTGCTGAGCCTCGCCTTCCTCCTGCTGTTCGACCGCAAGGTCTGGGCGGCGGTGCAGATGCGCAAGGGGCCCAACGTGGTGGGCGCGTTCGGCCTGCTGCAGAGCTTCGCGGATTTCCTGAAATTCGTCCTGAAGGAGATCATCATCCCGGCGGGCGCCAACAAGACCGTGTTCCTGCTCGCGCCCCTGATCACCTTCGTGCTGGCCTTTGCGGCCTGGGCGGTGGTGCCGATCGCGCCGGGCTGGGTGATCGCGGATATCAATGTCGGCGTGCTCTACCTGTTCGCGATCTCCTCGCTCGGGGTCTATGGCATCATCATGGGCGGGTGGGCCTCGAATTCGAAATACCCGTTCCTGGGCGCGCTCCGCTCGGCCGCGCAGATGGTGAGCTACGAGGTCTCGATCGGCTTCGTGATCATCACCGTGCTGCTGCTCGTGGGCAGCCTCAATCTGAGCGCCATCGTCGACGCGCAGGGCGCGGGGATCGGGGCCTGGCACGGCCTGCGCCTGTTCGACGTGGGCGCCTTCCCGAACAATCTCTTCGTCGGCGTCATCATGTTCACGATGATGGTCGTGTTCTTCATCTCGGCGCTCGCGGAGACCAACCGGCCGCCCTTCGATCTGCCGGAGGCGGAATCGGAGCTGGTGGCGGGCTACCAGGTCGAATATTCGTCCACGCCCTATTTGTTGTTCATGATCGGCGAATATTTGAACATCGTGCTGATGTGCGCGCTGGTCAGCATTTTGTTTCTGGGCGGCTGGCACTTGCCCTGGGGGCCGGTGGAGAACCCGTTCCTGGGCTTTCTCGTTCTTTACGTCAAAATCTGGTTCATCTTCTTTCTCTTTGCGATGGTGAAGGCGATCGTGCCGCGCTATCGGTATGACCAGCTCATGCGCTTGGGATGGAAGATTTTTTTGCCGACGACCCTGGTCGCGGTCGTGGCGCTCGCGGGCTACGTGGCCTATGCGGGCCGCCCCGAACTCGCCGGTTGAGGCTGGAGCAAAGCCGATGTCGCGTATCCTGCAGGCCGCCAAGGGCGCGCTTCTTCTCGATTTCGCCGGCGCGTTCGTGCTGGGGATGAAGTATTTCTTCCGCCGGAAGCCCACGGTGAATTATCCCTTCGAGAAGGGCCCCTTGAGCCCCCGCTTCCGGGGGGAGCATGCGCTGCGCCGCTACGCCAATGGCGAGGAGCGCTGCATTGCGTGCAAATTGTGCGAGGCGATCTGCCCCGCCCAGGCGATCACGATCGAATCCGAGCCCCGCGCCGACGGCTCGCGCCGCACCACGCGCTACGACATCGACATGGTGAAATGCATCTATTGCGGCTTCTGCCAGGAAGCCTGCCCGGTGGACGCGATCGTGGAAGGCCCGAACTTCGAGTTCGCCACCGAGACGCGCGAAGAATTGTACTATGACAAGGAACGCCTGCTCGCCAACGGGGACCGGTGGGAGCGGGAGATCGCAAAGAACCTGGAATCCGACGCGCCTTATCGCTAGACAAAGCGCGCCTTTCGGCCGAAGCGCGTCCGCGCCCGGCTTCCCACAGTCTCCCACGGAGTTTCACAGGGCCCATGGCGCTCTCGGCGGTCGCCTTTTACGTGCTCGCGACGGTCGCGGTCGCTTCGGCGTTCGCGGTGATCGCGGCGCGCAATCCCGTGCACTCGGTGCTGTTTCTGATCCTGACCTTCTTCAACGCCGCCGGGCTCTTCGTCCTGCTGGGGGCCGAGTTTCTGGCGATGCTGCTGGTGGTCGTTTATGTCGGCGCGGTCGCGGTCCTGTTCCTGTTCGTGGTGATGATGCTCGATGTCGATTTCGTCGAGCTGAAGCAGGGCTTTTTGCGCTACGTGCCGCTGGGAGCGGCGGTGGGGCTCGTCCTGCTTGGGGAATTGGTGCTCGTCTCCAATGCCTGGCTTGCGCCTGAGGGCGCGCGGGTCGCGGCGCCCCGCACGGACATCTCAACCAACGCCGAGCAGCTCGGGCTCGTGCTGTACACCAAATATCTGGTGCTCTTTCAGCTCGCCGGGCTTGTCCTGTTCGTGGCCATGATCGGGGCGGTGACGCTGACGCTGCGACACCGCGAGGGGGTGCGCAAGCAGGACGTCTCGCGCCAAGTGGGCCGGCGGCGCGCCGAGGCGGTGGAGCTCAAGGACGTGACGTCCGGCCAAGGGCTGGGCTGAGGCGGGCGGGGGATCGGGGATGGAAATCGGGCTTCAGCACTTCCTGGCCGTGGGCGCCGCGCTGTTCACGATCGGGGTGTTCGGCATCTTCGTGAACCGCAAGAACGTCATCATCCTGCTGATGTCGATTGAGCTCGTGCTGCTGGCGGTGAACGTGAACCTCGTGGCGTTCTCGGCTTATGTCGGCAATATCGAGGGCCAGGTGTTCGCCATGTTCGTGCTGACGGTGGCGGCGGCGGAAGCGGCCGTCGGCCTCGCCATCCTCGTGACCTATTTCCGCAACCGCGGCGACATCGCCGTGGAAGACCTGAACCTGATGAAGGGCTGACGCGCCGTGGGGGTGATCGAAGGCCTGATCGTGTTCGCCCCGTTAATCGGGGCGGTGGTGACGGGGCTGTTGCAGAAGCCGCTGGGGGACCGGGCGGCCATGGGGCTGACGACCGGGCTCGTCAGCCTGAGCGCGCTGCTCTCGCTCTACGTGTTCGTGGATTTCGTCTTCTTGGGCGGAGAGGCGCGCACGATCGTGCTGTTCCCGTTCGTGGACGTGGCGGGCTTCACCTCCACCTGGTCGATCCGGATCGACACGCTGTCCGTGATCATGCTGGTCGTGGTCAACGTCGTTTCCGCGCTCGTCCACCTCTATTCCATCGGCTACATGGCCGAGGACCCGCACCGGGCCCGCTTCTTTTCCTACCTCTCCTTCTTCACCTTCGCGATGCTCGCGCTCGTGACCGCCAATGACATGCTGCAGATGTTCTTCGGCTGGGAGGGGGTGGGCGTCGCGTCCTATCTGCTGATCGGCTTCTGGTTCCAGAAGCGCTCCGCCAACGACGCCGCGATCAAGGCCTTCGTCACCAACCGCGTCGGCGATTTCGGCTTCGCCTTGGGCATCATGGCGTGTTTCGCCTTCTACGGCTCGATCGAGTTCGACGCGGTGTTCGCGGCCGCGGCCGCCGCGCCCGACCTTGCGGTCAGCCTCGCGGGGCTCACCCTGCCGGCGGCGGAGGTGGTGGGCGTGCTCTTGTTCATCGGGGCGATGGGCAAGTCGGCGCAGTTTTTCCTGCACGTCTGGCTGCCGGACGCGATGGAGGGCCCGACGCCGGTCTCGGCCCTGATCCATGCCGCCACCATGGTCACGGCGGGCGTGTTCATGGTGTGCCGGGCCTCCCCGCTCTACGAGCTCGCGCCGCTTGCGTCCGGGATGATCACGATCGTCGGCGCCGTGACGGCGATCTTCGCGGCCACGATCGGGCTGGCGCAGAACGACATCAAGCGCGTGATCGCCTATTCCACCTGCTCGCAGCTCGGCTACATGTTCTTCGCCGCCGGCGTCGGAGCGTATGGGGCGGCGATGTTTCACCTGTTCACGCACGCCTTCTTCAAGGCGCTTTTGTTCCTCGGCGCGGGCTCGGTGATCCATGGCCTGCACCACGAGCAGGACATGCGCTTCATGGGCGGGGTGCGAAAGCCGATGCCGATCACCTGGGCGCTGATGCTGATCGGCACGCTGGCGCTGATCGGCTTCGGGATACCGGGCACGCCGCTGGGCTTTGCGGGCTTCTTCTCCAAAGACGCCGCCATCGAGGCCGCCTACGCCGCCGGCGAGGCCGGCCGGACGGGGGGCATGTTCGCCTTCTGGTGCGGGGTCGCTGCGGCGCTGCTGACGAGCTTCTATTCCTGGCGCTTGGCCTTCATGACCTTCGAAGGCCGCTATCGTGGGCCCGACCCCCACGCCCATGCCGCCCACGCCGGCGCGCCCGCATCCCCCGATGATCACGCCCATGCGCATGGCGCCCACCACGACGAGGCCCATGGCGTGGCGGCCTCCGGGGCGGCGCCGGCGCACGAATCACCCTGGATCATGCTCGGGCCGCTGTGCGTGCTGGCGGTAGGGGCCGTGTTTGCGGGCGTGGCGTTTGCGCCCTTCTTCATCGGCGACCAGGCGGAGGCCTTCTGGCGCGGGGCCCTTGCCCAGGCGGGAGGCGCCGAACACGCCGGGGCCGCGCATGGCGCAGCCGCGCACCCCGTCACGGAGCATGGCGCAGACGCGCATGGCTCGAAAGCGTATGGCGGCGATGCGCATGGCGCTGAGTCCCAGACGCATGGCGGCGAGGCGCATGGGAGCGAGGCGCATGGGGGCGAGGCGCATGGGGGCGAGGCGCACCATCCCCCGGCCTGGGTGCTGTGGGCGCCGGTGGGAGTGAGTGCGGTGGGCTTTGGGCTGGCGGCGATCTTCTACCTGTTCAACCAGGGCCTCGGCGCGAAGGCCGCGGCGGCGGGGGGGCCGCTGCACGCCTTCCTCTACCGCAAATGGTTTTTCGACGAGATCTACGATTTCGTGTTCGTGAAGGGCGCGCGCGCGCTGGGCGATCTGTTCTGGAAGGTGGCGGACCAGAAGATCATCGACGGCCTGGGCCCACACGGGGCGGCGGCGCTCTCCAATTTCACCGCCCGCCAGCTGCGGCGCCTGCAGAGCGGCTATCTCTACCATTACTCCTTCCTGATGCTGGCCGCGCTGGTGGCGTTCGGGGCGTACGCGATCTGGCGGGCCGGGATTTGAGCGGCTTTCCCCTCCTCAGCGCGCTGATCTTCCTGCCGGCGCTGGGCGCGCTGGCGATCACGCTGGTGCGCTGGGCCGCGCCCGCGCGCAGCGAGGCGCTCGACCGGGGCGTCAAGATCACCGCGCTCGTCTTCACCCTGGGCGCGCTGGGGCTGGCGCTCGCTGCGCTTGCGGCGTTCGACGCCGGCGACGCGCGCTTCCAATTGGTGGAGAAGCTCCGGTGGGCGAGCTGGCTCAGCTACCATCTGGGCGTCGATTCCATCTCGCTTTCGCTGATCGTGCTGACGGCGGCGCTGATGCCGGTCTGCATCCTCGCGAGCTGGGGGATCGACAAGCAGGTCGCGTCCTACATGACGCTGTTCCTGATCCTGGAATCGACCATGCTCGGCGTCTTCGCCGCGCTCGACATCACGCTTTTCTACGTCTTCTTCGAGGGCGGGCTGATCCCGATGTTCATCCTGATCGGGGTATGGGGCGGCAAGAACCGCGTCTATGCGGCGTTCAAATTCTTCCTCTACACGCTGCTGGGCTCGATCCTGATGCTGGTGGCGCTGGTCTCCATGGCGATCGCGGCGGGCACGACCAGCATCCCCGACCTGATGGCCTATCCCTTCTCGCAGACGCTGCAATACTGGGCGTGGCTTGCCTTCTTCGCCTCCTTCGCGGTGAAGATGCCGATGTGGCCGATCCACACCTGGCTGCCGGACGCGCACGTCGAGGCCCCGACCGCGGGTTCGGTGGTGCTGGCGGCGATCCTGTTGAAGATGGGCGGCTACGGCTTCATGCGGTTCTCGCTGCCGATGTTCCCGGACGCGAGCGCCCTGTTCGCCCCGCTCGTGTTCGCGCTCTCGGTGATCGCCATCGTCTACGCCTCGCTGGTGGCCTTCCGGCAGACCGACATCAAAAAGCTGATCGCCTATTCCTCCGTCGCCCATATGGGGTTCGTGACGATGGGGATTTTTGCGGGCACGGAGCAGGGCCTGCAGGGCGCGATGTTCCAGATGCTCAGCCACGGCGTGGTGTCGGGGGCGTTGTTCCTGTGCGTGGGCGTCATCTATGACCGCATGCACACGCGCGAGATCGCCTTCTACGGCGGATTGGTGAACCGGATGCCGGTCTACGCCGCGCTGTTCCTGCTGTTCACGATGGGCAATGTCGGCCTGCCGGGCACCAGCGGCTTTCCGGGCGAGATGCTGACCATGACCGGGGTGTTCCGCGTCAACCCGCTGGTGGCGGCGGGCGCGGCGCTCGGGGTGATTTTCTCCGCCGTCTATGCGCTGACGCTCTACCGCAAGGTGGCGCTGGGGCCGATCGTGAACCCGAAGCTCGAAACTATCGCCGATCTCGACGCGCGTGAATGGGTGATGTTCGTCCCGCTCGCGGTGGCGACGCTCTGGCTTGGCCTCGCGCCCGACATGATGCTTGATTTCACCAAGGCTTCGGTGGAGGCGCTGTCGCGCACCTATCAGGACGCCATCGGAGCGGGGCCGTGAATTCCGACGTCGCCGACCTTCTGTTCAGCCTCTCCCATATCCAGCCGGAGCTGGCGCTGGCGGCGTTCGCGCTCGTGGGCGGGCTGATCGGCGCCGCGTTCGGGGACCGTGCGGCGGGCTTCCTGTGCGGGCTGGCGATCCTCGTCTTCCTGGGCTGCGGGGCCTATTGCGTCGTCTACCAGCCGGGCGCGCCGGTTCCCGTGTTCGGCGGCGCGCTGATCCATGACGGGTTCAGCGCCTATGTGAAGGCGGTGCTCGCCTTCTCGGCCGCGGCGACCTTGGCGTTGGGCGTGGGCCAGTTCGGCGCCGGCAGCGACCGGCGCTTCGAGTTCCCCCTGATTGTCAGCCTCGCCCTCTTGGGCCTGTTCGTGATGGCCTCCGCGAACGATCTTATCGCTCTTTATATCGGGCTCGAGCTGCAGAGCCTGGCGAGCTACGTGCTGGCCGCCTTCCGGCGCGACGATGCGAAATCCTCCGAGGCGGGGCTCAAATATTTCGTGCTGAGCGCGCTCTCCTCGGGGCTGCTGCTCTACGGCGCCTCGCTGATCTACGGCTTCACCGGCTCCGTCGGGTTCGCGGCGATCGGGGCGGCGGCGAGCGCGGGCGGGGTGGGCTTGACGTTCGGGCTCGTCTTCCTGCTTTGCGGCATCGCGTTCAAGATGTCGGCCGCTCCGTTCCACATGTGGACGCCGGACGTGTACGAGGGCGCGCCCACGCCCGTGGCCGCCCTGTTCGCCGCCGCCCCAAAGCTCGCCGCGGTGGCGCTGATGGCGCGGGTGCTCTACGGGCCGTTCGCGGACCTGGAGCCGCAATGGACGCAAGTGATCGTGGCGCTTTCCGGCCTCTCTCTGCTCGTGGGCTCGTTCGCGGCGCTGGTGCAGACCAATATCAAGCGGCTGATGGCCTATTCCTCGATCGCCAATATCGGCTTTGTGCTGATGGCGCTCGCGGCGGGGCCCGAGGAAGGCGCCTCGGCCGCCTTGATCTACATGACGCTCTATCTGCCCGCCACGATCGGGGTGTTCGCGGTGATCGTGGCCATGCGGCGGGAGGGCGCGGCGGTGGAGCGGATCGAGGACCTGGCGGGCCTCGCCACGCGCCGGCCCTGGATGGCGGTGGCGCTGACCATGCTGTTCTTCTCGCTGGCGGGCATTCCCCCGCTGGCGGGCTTTTTCGGCAAGATCTATGTGTTCAAGGCGGCGATCGCGGCCGGCCTCTGGCCGCTTTCGGTCATCGGCGCGCTCTGCACCGTGGTGGGGGCGGGCTATTATCTGCGCATCGTCAAGATCGCCTGGTTCGACGCGCCGGCGGCAGGGTTCGATCGGACGGGCCCGACCTTGGCCGGCACGGCGGTGCTGGGCGCGGCGCTTAGCTTCCCGGCGCTGGTCGTGCTGCTGGGGCAGATCGAGTTCTGGGCCGCGCGCGTCGCCGCCTCGAGCTTTTGATGATCGATCCCCACGCGCCGCTTCTCGTGTTCGAGGAGATCGACACCACCAATGAGGAGGCGCGCCGGCGTGCGCTAAGCGACCCCGCGAGCCTGCCCGCGGCGCTGCTCGCCTACCGCCAGACGGCGGGGCGGGGCCGCCGGGGCCGGGCCTGGGCCAGCCTGCCCGGCAATCTGGCCTTCACCTATGCCGGCCGGACCACAGCGCCGCCGGCGCAGATCGCCCTGCTCGGGTTCGCAGCCGGGGTGGCGCTGGCGGAGGAGGCGCAGGCGAGGCTCGGCCCGGGTATCGCCGCGCTGAAATGGCCCAACGACATGCTGCTCGCCGGCGCCAAGGCGGCCGGCGTGCTGATCGAATGCGGTGCGCTGGCGGGGGAGACCTGGTTCGCGTTGGGGATCGGCGCCAATCTCGCACGGGCCCCGGGCGACGCCGGCCAGCCAACCGCGGCCTTCAACGATTTCGCGCCCGCGCCTGCGCCGGAGGAATTCGCCTGCGCGCTTCTGGCCCGCCTCGCCGCCTGGAGCGCCCGGCTGGAGCGGGATGGGTTCGCGCCGGTGCGCGCGGCCTGGCTCGCCCACGCGGCGGGGCTGAACGAGACCATCCGGGTGAATCTCGGCGCGGAGCAGGCGGTAGGGCGGTTCGCGGGCCTTTCCGACGATGGCGCGCTGATGCTCGACACCGGCGCGGGCGGCCTGCTTCTGGTGGCGGCGGGCGATATCTACTTCCCAGAACGCTGCGCGGCGTGACGCCCATGCTGTTGGCCATCGACGTCGGCAACACCAACACGAAATTCTCCGTCTATGACGGAACGGCCTGGCGCGGCCAATGGCGGGCGTCCACCAACAGCGCGCGCACGGCCGACGAGTACGGCCCGTGGCTCGGCGCCCTGATGCGCTATGGGGGGCTCGCCTTCGCCGACGTCAGCGCCTGCGTCATCTCCACCGTCGTGCCCCAGGCGCTGTTCCATCTGCGCAACCTGTCGCGCCGTTACCTCCAGGCCGAGCCGCTGGTGGTGGGCGAAGACGGGGTGCTTCTCGGCATCGATCTGCGGATCGACAATCCGCGCGAGGCGGGCGCGGACCGGCTGGTGAACGCGGTGGGCGCGTTCGTGGCCCATGGCGGGCCCCTGATCGTGATCGATTCCGGCACCGCCACCACGTTCGACGTCGTCGCCGCCGACGGCGCGCTGGAGGGGGTGATCATCGCGCCGGGCATCAATTTGTCCTTGCAGGCGCTGCATTCGGCCGCCGCGCGCCTGCCGCGGGTGGAGATCAAGGAGCCGCCGAACGGCGCGCTCGGAAAAAACACCGTCGCGGCCATGCAATCGGGGGTGTTTTATGGCTATGTAGAGCTGATCGACGGCCTTGTGGCGCGCTTGAAGCGGGAGCAGGAGCCCCGGCTCGGCGCCCTGAAGGTGGTCGCCACCGGCGGCGTCGCCTCCCTCTTCGAGGGCGCGTCGCGCAGCATTGACATTTACGACGACGAACTGACCTCGCGCGGCCTGCTCGAGATCTTTCGACGCAATGGCGGAAGCATTTGAACCTGACCCCCCACCCGGACGACGAATTGGTGTTCCTGCCGCTCGGCGGGTCCGGCGAGATCGGCATGAATCTCAACGCCTACGGCTACGGCCCGAGGCGCAAGCGAAAATGGATCATCGTCGATATCGGCGTGACGTTCGCGGGCGCGGACGAGCCGGGCGTGGACGTGATCCTGCCGGACCCCACCTTCCTTGAAAGCGTCAAGGAAGACATCCTGGCGATCATTCTGACGCACGCGCACGAGGACCATATCGGCGCCATCGCCCATCTGTGGCCGCGCCTGCAGGTCCCGGTCTACGCCACCCCGTTCACGGCGGTCCTGGTTCGGGAAAAGCTTAAGGAGCGGGGCCTCGAACGCCGCGTGCCGTTGACGGAGGTGCCGCTGAAGGGCCGTATCCAGATCGGCCCGTTCGACATGACCCTGGTCACGCTGACCCATTCCATCCCCGAACCCAACGGGCTGGCCATTCAAACCCCCCTCGGCCTCGTCTGGCACACGGGCGACTGGAAAATCGATCCCGACCCCCTGGTAGGGGAGACCACCGACGTGGCGGCGCTGCGGGCGATGGCGGACGCAGGGGTGCTCGCGATGGTGTGCGATTCCACCAACGTCTTCGTGGAGGGCCAGTCGGGCTCGGAAGCCGATGTGCGCGCCGCGCTGATCGCGCTGTTCAAGGACAAGCCGGGCAAGATCGCCGTCACCGCCTTCGCCTCGAATGTCGCGCGGGTGCAAAGCGTGATCGAGGCGGCGACTGGGGCCGGCCGGCAGGTGTGCCTGGTCGGGCGGTCGATGCTGAAAGTGGTGGGCGCGGCGCAGGCCGTGGGCGTGCTGCCCAAAACGCTGCCGCTGGTGAGCGAGGACGAGGCCGCGAGCCTCGCACCCGAGCGGGTGCTTTATCTCTGCACCGGCAGCCAGGGTGAGGCGCGCGCCGCACTCGCCCGGATCGCTGCGGGGGACCATCGCCGCGTCAGCCTCAAGGAGGGCGATTCTGTCGTGTTCTCCTCCCGCGTCATCCCCGGCAACGAGACTTCGATCTTCGCCCTCTATAATCGCCTGGCCGAGCGCGGCGTTCAGGTGATTACGGACAAGGACTGGCCGGTGCACGTCTCCGGCCATCCGTGCCGGGACGAATTGCGCCAGATGTACCAATGGGCCCGGCCCCGCATCGCGGTGCCCGTGCACGGGGAGCGCCGCCACCTGCTGGAGCACGCCAAGCTCGCCCGCGAGATGCAGGCCGTGGAAGCCATTGCGCCGCGCAACGGCGATCTGATCCGCCTCGCCCCCGGCGCGCCGGTCTTGATCGAGGAGGTCCAGGCCGGCCGGCTCTATCTCGATGGCGGGGTGCTGATCGACAGCCAGGACGAGGCGCTGCACGAGCGCCATATCCTGGCGGGGGAAGGCGTCGTGACGGTGACGATCGCGGTAAGCGCGACCAAGCGCTCGATCGTGTCCGGCCCTGACGTCCGGGTGCGCGGGCTTTCGATGCGCGACGAGCGCGCGCTCGATCTGGCGCTGGAGGACTTGGCCGAGGCGGCGGAGACCGCCTATGGCAAGCTCAACGGCCCCGAACGGGCCGACGAGGAGGGCGCGGAAGAGGCCGTCTCGCGCGCGGTGCGCCGGGCGGCGGAGCGCTCCTGGGGGAAACGGCCGCTGGTGGAAGCGGTGATCTTGAACGTCTGAGACGGAAGGCGCGCGATGATCGGGCGGTTGAACCATGTGGGCGTGGCGGTGGCCTCGATCGAGGCGGCGAAAGCCGTCTATCGCGCGCTATATGGCGCCGCCGACATCACCGAAACCCGCGACATGCCGGCCCAGGGCGTCCGCTACGCCTTCCTCACGCTCCCCAACGCCCAGATCGAACTGATCGAGCCGCTCGGCCCGGACAGCCCGATCAACGCCTTCCTCGCCAGGAACCCCAATGGCGGCCAGCACCATCTCTGCTTCGAGGTGGCCGACATCTACGCCGCCCGCGACGCGCTGGTGGCCAAGGGGGCCCGCGTGCTCGGCGAGCCGCGCCTGGGCGCGCACGGCGTGCCGGTGATATTCGTCCATCCCAAGGACAGCGCGGGCGTGCTGGTGGAATTGATGGCCGCGCCCGTCGCGGCGGACGCCTGATCATGCTGGACCCGATCCTGAACCTCGCCATCTTCGTGCTCTGGTGGTGGGTGGCGTTTTTCGGGATGCTGCCGATTGGGGTGCGCTCGGCCCGGGAAGAGGGCAGCGCCGGGCCCGGCCACGATGCGGGCGCGCCCCATCGTCCCGACATCGGGCGCAAAGCGCTGTGGGCCGCAGGCGCAGGCTTTGCGCTCTGGGCGCTGACAGCGCTGATCGTCGCGCTCGATCCGTTCCAGATCCGCCCTCTCCCCATTTCCCCATGAGCGCGCTATCAGCGAGCGCAAAGGTCGGGGGCGCGCGATCGGCGCCCAGGCGGGAGGATCGTCCATGCAACGCGCCCTGAGCGTCACCCGCGCCGCGAACTTCCCCGAATGGTACCAGGAAGTGGTGCGCGAGGCGGACTTGGCCGAGCCCTCCCCCACGCGCGGCTCGATGATCATCAAGCCCTGGGGCTACGGAATCTGGGAGCTGATGCAGGCCGATCTCGACCGGCGCATCAAAGAGACCGGGCACGACAATTATTACTTCCCGCTGCTGATCCCGATGAGCTTCCTCGCCAAGGAGGCCGAGCATGTGGAGGGCTTCGCCAAGGAAATGGCGGTCGTCACCCACCACCGCCTGAAGGCGATCGACGGCGTGCTCGCCCCCGACCCGGACGCGGCCCTGCAAGAGCCGCTGATCATACGCCCGACCTCGGAGACGATCATCGGCGACGCCTTCCAGCGCTGGATCCGCTCCTATCGGGACCTGCCGCTCCTGCTCAACCAATGGGCCAACGTGATGCGCTGGGAGATGCGCACGCGGCTGTTCCTGCGCACGTCGGAGTTTCTCTGGCAGGAAGGCCACACCGCCCACGCCGACAAGGCCGATGCGCTTTCCGAGACGATGCGCATGCTCGAAGTCTATCGCCGCTTCGCGGAGGACGTGCTCGCCATGCCCGTGATCGCGGGAGAAAAGCCCGAGCACGAGCGCTTTCCCGGCGCCGACAACACCTTCTCGATCGAGGCGATGATGCAGGACGGCAAGGCCCTGCAGGCCGGCACCTCGCACTATCTCGGAACCCATTTCGCGCAGGCGCAGAACATCCGCTACCAGGACCGCGAGGGCGCCTGGCAGTTCTGCCACACGACCAGCTGGGGCGTGTCCACGCGCCTGATCGGGGGCGTCGTCATGGTGCATGGCGACGATGACGGCCTGCGCACGCCCCCGGCCATCGCGCCCAAACAGGTCGTGATCGTGCCGATCCTGCGCGACAAGCCCGAGGACGGCGAGGTGCTGGCCTATTGCGCAGCACTCGCGCGCGAGCTCAAAGCGCTGCGCGCCTTCGGCGTCCCGGTGCGCGCCTTCGTCGATGAGAAGCCGCAGCGTTCGGCGGACAAGCGCTGGTCCTGGGTGCGCCGCGGGGCGCCGCTTATCCTCGAGATCGGCCCGCGCGACGCCGGCGAAGATTCCGTGGCCTATCTCCGCCGCGACGCGCTGCGCGAGGGCGACAAGATCAAGACGCTGAAGGCGCCCCGCGCGGCGTTCATGGCGGGTCTCGAGGCGCTCCTCGAGGAGGTGCAGGCCAACCTGAAGCGCGAAGCGCAGGCGCGGCTCGACGCCAATATCCGCACCGACGTCGAAAGCTTCGCAGCGCTGGAGGACCATTTCGGCGCGAGCGGCGAGGACGACGAGGCGGGCCCGTTCCGGGGCTGGGTCAAGGCCGCTTGGGCCGCCCCTACCGGGGACGCGCTCGCAACGCTCACCCAGCGCCTGAAGCCCCTGAAGCTCACCCTGCGCAACGCCCCGCTCGATCAGCCGCCGGCGGCGGGACCGTGCCTCTTTACCGGCGCGCCCGCGCGCCAGCACATCATCATCGCGCGGGCGTATTGAGAGGGACGATGTCGCAGGCCAACGGCGCGGCCCCTTTCGGCCTGTTCGAGCGCATGCTCGCGGTCCGCTATCTGCGCGCGCGGCGCAGCGACCGGGGGCTCGCGCTCGTCTCGGTGATCTCGTTCATCTCCATCCTGCTCGCGGTGGCGGTGCTGATCATCACGATGTCGGTCATGAACGGGTTCCGCGAGACGCTCCTGTCGCGCATCCTGGGCGTCAACGGGCACGTCTATGTCGATACCGAGGGGCTCGACCGCGGCGCGGTGATGAATTTCGCCGCGCGCGCCGCGCAGAACCCCGACGTGGTCCACGTCACCCCGCTGATCGAGGGCCAGGCGCTGGCGAGCGCAGGGGCTTATGCCTCAGGTGCGCTGGTGCGGGGCCTGCCCAAGGCGAGGCTCGCGGAGCTCGACATCGTGGCGTCCAACATCGTGGCCGGATCGCTCGACGGTTTCGGGACCGATGCGGAGGGGCGCGCGCAGATCCTGGTGGGCGAGCGTCTGGCCGCGCGGCTGGGCGTGGGCGCGGGCGGGGTCATCACGCTATTGTCGCCCAACGGCGCCGCCACGCCCTTCGGGCTCGCCCCGCGGCGCAAATCCTATCAGGTCGCGGCGCTCTTCAGCGTCGGCATGAGCGAGTACGATTCCGCCTTCGTCTACATGCCGCTCGAGGAGGCCCAGCTCTTCTTCGCCAAGGGCCAAAGCGTCGACCGGCTGGAATTGCGCGTCAACGACCCCGACCAGACCCAGACCGTCATGAAGGCCCTGCGCGCCAGCTTGGGCCCGGACGTGTTCATCGGCGATTGGCGGCTGCAGAACCAGAGCCTCGTCGACGCGCTGGTCGTGGAGCGCAACGTCATGCGGCTCATCCTGATGATGGTGGTCCTGATCGCGGCCATGAACATCATCGCCGGGCTGATCATGATGGTGCGCAACAAGAGCCGCGACATCGCCATCCTGCGCACCATGGGGGCCACGCGCGGGGCGGTGCTGCGCATCTTCGTGATGTCGGGGATGACGCTCGGGCTGTCGGGCGCGCTCGCCGGCCTCGTGGGCGCGACGCTCTTTTGCCTCTATATCGGCCCGATCCAGGACGCGGTCAGCGCCGTGTTCGGGGTCAATGTGTTCAACGCCGAAGTCTATTCGCTGTCGCGGATCCCGGCGAAGGTGGAATGGGGGGAGGTGGCGCTGGTGGGGTTTTGGGCGCTGCTGATGAGCTTTCTGGCGAGCCTCATCCCCGCGCTGGGGGCTGCGCGCCTCGATCCGGTGCAGGCGCTGCGCTATGAGTGAAACGCCCATGGCCGTGCGCGGGCTGACGCGCGCTTTCCGCTCCGGGGACAAGGCGCTCGTCGTGCTCAACGGCGTCGATCTCGATTTGCGCGCGGGCGAGATCGTGGGCCTCGTCGGGCCGTCGGGCTCGGGCAAATCGTCCTTGCTGCACGCGGCGGGCCTGCTTGAGCGGCCGAGCGGCGGGGAGGTCTTTATCGACGGCGCGCCCGCCTGGCGGCTCAGCGATTCCCAGCGCAGCGCGCTGCGGCGCAAGCGCCTGGGCTTCGTCTACCAATTCCACCACCTGCTGGGGGAGTTCGACGCGCGCGACAATGTGGCCCTGCCGATGCTGATCGCGGGCGTCGCGCGCCGGCCGGCGCTGGCGGAGGCCGAACGCCTGCTCACCCTGATGGGCCTGTCGGCGCGCCTCACCCACCAGCCGGCGCAACTCTCCGGGGGCGAGCAGCAACGCGTGGCCATAGCGCGCGCCGTCGCCAACCGCCCCGGCGTGCTGCTGGCCGACGAGCCGACCGGCAATCTCGACCCCCACACCTCCGCGGCCGTGTTCGCGAGCCTGTTCGAGATCGTGCGCCAGGAAGGCGTCGCCGCCCTGGTCGCGACCCACAATATCGAGCTCACCACCTATATGGACCGCGTGCTCTCCCTGAAGGACGGCCAGCTTGTGGAGCGTTCGGGCTGAACGCTTGCTATGAGAACAAAACGGGAATAACTTGGGCTCGGCGTCGAATCGCGGACGGTACGGGGCGGCGCTAAGGGGCCATGATTCGCGGCGGCGCGGGATGGCGTGCAGGGGAGCGTGGGATGGGCGAGGGCGGCGGTTTCGTGCACTTGCGGGCGCGCTCGGCCTATTCCCTGCTGGAGAGCACGCTCCACATCAAAGCGCTGGGCAAGCTCGCCAAGGCGCACGCCATGCCGGCGCTGGCGCTGACGGATTCCAACGCGCTGTTCGGGGCGCTCGAATTCTCCGAAGTGCTGAGCGAGCTGGGCGTGCAGCCGATCGTCGGGTGCGCGCTGGCGGTGCGCGGGAGCGACGGCGCGGCCGGCGCGGTGACGCTGCTGGCCCAGGACGAGGGCGGCTACGCCAATCTGATGGCGCTGTCCTCGGCGGCGTTTCTGGAGGTCCCGGCGCATGCGCCGCCGCACGTGTCGCTGGAGCGGCTGCTCGCCCATGCCGGTGGCCTCTTGGCGCTGTCGGGCGGCGGCGGGGGGCTCCTGGAGGCGCTCTATGCCGGGGGCCGCGCCGAGGCCGGGAACGCGCTGGCCCAGCGTCTCGCGGCGGCGTTTCCCGGGCGTTTCTACATCGAATTGCAACGCCATGGCGGCCCGGGCGAAAGCGCGGCGGAGGAAGCGCTGGTGGACGCCGCCTATCGGCTGGGCCTGCCCTTGGCCGCCACCAACGACATCCGCTTCGAAAAGCGCGCCGATCACCGCGCCCATGACGCCCTGCTCTGCATCGCCGCCAGCTCCTATCTCGGCGAGCCGGACCGGCCACGCGTGACGCCGGAGCACTATTTCAAGTCCGCCGCCGAGATGCGGGCGCTGTTCGCCGACCTGCCCGAGGCGGTGGACCAGACGCTCGATATCGCCCGACGCTGCGCGGTGCGGGTGCGCACGCGCAAGCCCATCCTGCCCCGCTTCGCCAGCGAAGCCGGCCGCGACGAGCCCGCAGAGCTCGCGGCCCAGGCCGAGGCCGGCCTCGAGGCGCGCCTGGCGCAATTGGGCGAAGCCCGCGCCGCTCCGGCCGAAGCCTATCGCGCGCGCCTCGCATTCGAGCTCTCCGTGATCGCCCAGATGGGCTTTCCGGGCTATTTCCTGATCGTTGCGGATTTCATCAAATGGGCCAAGGCGCGCGGGATCCCGGTGGGTCCGGGGCGGGGCTCGGGCGCGGGCTCGGTGGCGGCGTGGGCGCTCACCATCACCGATCTCGATCCGCTGCGCTTCGGGCTCCTGTTCGAGCGCTTCCTCAATCCCGAGCGCGTCTCGATGCCGGATTTCGACATCGATTTCTGCCAGGAGCGGCGCGGGGAGGTGATCAATTACGTCCGCGACCGCTATGGCGCGGACCGGGTGGCGCAGATCATCACCTTCGGCACCCTGCAGGCGCGCGCGGTGCTGCGCGATGTGGGGCGGGTGATGCAGCTGCCCTTCGGCCAGGTGGACCGGCTGGCCAAGCTGGTGCCCGCCAATCCCGCCAATCCCGTGACCCTCGCCCAGGCGATCGAGATCGAGCCGCGCCTGCAGGAGGCCCGCCAGGAGGGCGAGGTGGCCGAGCTGCTCGATGTGGCGCTGCAATTGGAGGGCCTCCACCGCAACGCCTCCACCCATGCGGCCGGCATCGTGATCGGCGACCGCCCGCTCGTGGAGCTGGTGGCGCTCTATCGCGATCCCCGCTCCGACATCCCCGCCACCCAGTTCAACATGAAATGGGTGGAGCCCGCGGGGCTCGTGAAGTTCGACTTTCTGGGCCTGAAGACGCTAACCGTGATCGACCGCGCGCTCGCCTTCCTGCGCCCGCGCGGGATCGAGCTCGATCTGGCGACGCTGCCCTTCGACGACGCCAAATCCTATTCCCTGCTGCAATCGGGCCTGACCTACGGGGTGTTCCAGTTGGAAAGCCAGGGGATGCGCGACACGCTGCGGAAAGTGAAGCCCACCAAGCTCGAAGACGTCATCGCCCTCATCTCGCTCTATCGGCCCGGGCCGATGAAGAACATCGACGTCTACGCCGAGGTCAAGCACGGCCGGCTCGAGCCCGATTACCTGCACCCCACCCTCGAGCCGATCCTGTCCGAGACCTATGGCGTCATCATCTACCAGGAGCAGGTGATGCAGATCGCCCAGGTGCTGTCGGGCTACAGCCTGGGCGAGGCCGATCTGCTGCGCCGGGCGATGGGCAAGAAAAAGCCCGAGGAGATGGCCAAGCAGAAGGCGCGCTTCCTGGCCGGGGCGGAGGAAAGGGGCGTCGCCCGCCCCCTGGCGGAGCGCATCTTCGATCTCGTCAACGAATTCGCGGGCTACGGCTTCAACAAATCCCACGCCGCCGCCTATGCGGTGCTCGCCTATCAGACGGCCTATTTGAAGGCCCACCATCCGGTGGAATTTCTCGCCGCTTCGATGAGCCTTGATCTCTCCAATTCCGACAAGCTCGCCGCTTTCCAGCAGGATGCGAGGCGCATGGGCGTGACGATCCTGCCGCCCGACGTCGCGCGCTCGGGCGCGGATTTCACGGTCGAGGACGGGGCGGTGCGGTATGCGCTGGGCGCGGTCCGCAATGTGGGCCTTTCGGCCATGGAGGCGGTGGTCGCGGAGCGCGCGCGCGGGGGCCCCTTCGCCGACCTGATCGATTTCGCCGAGCGGCTCGATCCCAAGGCCATCAACCGCCGCCAGCTCGAAAACCTCGCCAAGGCCGGGGCGTTCGACGCGCTGGAGCCCGACCGGGCGCGCGCCTTCGCGGCCTGCGAGACCCTGGCGGCGCTGGCCGTGCGGGCGGCGGGGGAGCGCGCGAGCGCCCAGACAAGCCTGTTCGGCGCGAACGAGCCCGCCGCGCGCCCCGTCCTGGCCAAGGCGGCGGCCTGGTCGGCCCAGGAGCGGCTGGACAATGAGCGCGAGAGCGTGGGCTTTTATCTGTCCGGCCACCCGCTCGACGCGTTCTTCGCCGCCGCGCCGGCGGGCAAGGTGGTGAGCTTCGCCGAGCTTTCGGAGGAAAGCGACGGCTCGGCGCGCACCGTGGCGATGGCCGGGGTGGTGCGGCGGGTGGTGGAGCGCCAGTCCCAGGCCGGGGGCAAGTTCGCCTATGTCGCCCTCTCCGATCCCACGGGTGAGTTCGAGGTCATGGTCATGCCCGAGCATTTGCCCGCTGCTCGCGAGCGGCTGGACGTGGGCAAGCCCGTGCTGCTGCGCGCGCGCGCGCGCTGGCGCGACGGGGATTTGAAGATCTCGGGTGACACGTTCGAGCCGATCGAGGCGGCCGAGGCGCGCGCGTCCGGGGATTTGCGCATCGTCGTGGCCGAAGGCGCGCCCCTGGCGCAGCTCGCCCAGACGCTCTCGGCGCTCCGCGGCGCCAATGGCGGGGACGCGCGCGCGCTCCGCCTGGTGCTTCGCCTACAGGACGGACGCGAGGTCGAGATCGCCGCGAAAGGCTTCTATCCGGCGGACGCCCCGGCCCGGGCCGCCCTGAAGGCCGCGCGGGGCGTGGAGCGGGTGCTGTGACGGCGCGAGCCGTTACGAGAGGCTGGGCGCCCCGGCCGGGGCCGCGCTTCGGGTTGCTCTCTGCCCGCCGCTCGCTTACATACGCCCCACTTCACACGCGGGAAGCTTCTGAAGCCCTTTCCGGGCGCGCGGCAAGGCGCGATCCGAGGGGCTTTGCGAGGTCCGGTGTCGGCGCCCGCCGGGCGCGCGGCTCTTTCTCCCGCGGCGGCAAACCGGACGAGGACATCCATGGCGTTACCCGATTACAGCATGCGTCAGCTTTTGGAAGCCGGCGCCCATTTCGGCCACCAGACCCACCGTTGGAACCCGAAGATGGCGCGCTTCATCTTCGGCGTGCGTTCCAACATCCACATTATCGACCTGTCGCAATCGGTGCCGCTGCTGCACCAGGCGCTGCTCAAGGTGCGCGACACCGCCGCGCGCGGCGGGCGGGTGCTTTTCGTGGGCACGAAGCGCCAGGCCTCGGATTTCGTCGCCGGCGCGGCCAAACGCTGCGCGCAATATTACGTGAACCATCGCTGGCTCGGCGGCACGCTGACCAATTGGCAGACCATCTCGAAATCCATTTCCCGCCTGCGGACGGTGGAGGAGATAATCGGCCAGGACGGGCCGATCGGCCTGACCAAGAAGGAGATCCTCAATCTCACGCGCGAGCGCGACAAGCTCGACCGCTCGCTCGGCGGCATCGCCTCGATGGGCGGTCTGCCGGACCTGATGTTCGTGATCGACACCAACAAGGAAGCGATCGCGATCCAGGAGGCGCGCAAGCTGGGCATCCCGGTAGTGGCCGTGATCGACACCAATTGCGACCCCGACGAGGTCGATTTCCCGATCCCCGGCAATGACGACGCCGCCCGCGCCATCCAGCTCTATTGCGATCTGATCGCGGACGCGGTGCTCGACGGCTTGACCGAGGGCCAGGCGGCCTCGGGCGTCGATATCGGCGCAGCGGAGAGTCCGGCGGCCGAGCCGGCGCTGCGGGAGGCGGGCGCGGAGGAGGGCGGCTATGGCGAGGCGTCGCCGGAAGCCGTGGTCGAGCCCGCGCATTGAGGGCGAAGAGCATTTTCCGATGAGGCGGACGCCGGTTCCTCGTCAGAAAATGCGACCGAACAAACACCTGGAGCCCCGATCCGACTCTATCGGATCGGAATAGGCTCTAGGCGGAACGCGCGCCGCGCCCGGACCGGGGGTGGGCGTTGAAATCAATCGGACAGGGCCGCCGCGCGGGGCGGAGGCGGCGCGCCCTGGTTTGCGAGGAGTATGGACGATGGCGGAGATCAGTGCGGCGCTGGTGAAGGAGCTGCGGGAAAAAACCGGCGTCGGGATGATGGATTGCAAGAAGGCGCTGACCGAGACCGGCGGAGACATCGAGGCCGCGATCGACTGGCTGCGCGCCAAGGGCCTCTCCAAGGCCGCCAAGAAGGCCGAGCGCGCGGCCGCGGAGGGCCTTGTCGGCCTGGAGCTCGCCCCGCTTCAGGGCGCGGTGATCGAGCTGAATTCCGAGACCGATTTCGTCGCCCGCAACGCCCAGTTCCAGGCCGCAGCCAGCGCCATCGCCAAGCTCGCGCTGACGCTCGGGGGCGACCGCGAGCAGCTCCTCGCCGCGCCCGCCCCGGATGGCGACGGGACGGTGGCCGACCTAATCACCCGCCTGATCGCCACGATCGGCGAGAACATGACGCTTCGCCGCGCCGCCCACTTGGCCGTGCCGCACGGGATCGTGGCGCCGTACGTCCATAATGCGATCGCGCCGGGCCTCGGCCGGATCGGGGTGCTGGTCGCGCTCGAGACGCAAGGCGCGGGCGAGGCGCTGGAAGGCTTCGCGCGCAAGCTCGCCCAGCACGTGGCCGCCGCCGCCCCCATAGCGCTCTCAGAAGCAGACGTGCCGGGCGAGCGCCTGGAGCGCGAGCGCGCGGTCGCGGCCGAGCAGGTGCGGGAAGACCCAAAGCTCGCCGGCAAGCCGCAGAACGTCATCGACGGGGCGGTGAACGGCAAAGTGCGCAAGGTCCTCGAGGAACTGGTCCTGCTGAAGCAGAAATTCATCCACGACGACAAGGTGAGCGTCGAGCAGGCCGTGCAGAACCTCGCCAAGGAGATCGGCGCGCCGGTGAAGCTCGCGGCCTTCGTGCGCTTCCAGCTCGGCGACGGGGTGGAGAAGAAGACCGAGGACTTCGCCGCCGAAGTGGCCGCCACGATGAAGGGCGGCTGACGCGCGGCTGGAGCCTCCAGAGCCCCTGTCCGATAGGATCGGGTGGGGGCTCCAAGTTTTTGCCTAGTCGCATTTTCTGCCGATGAACCGGCGTCCGCTTCATCGGCGAAGGCCCTATACGCCCTGCGCCCTGCGCGCTGCGCCCGGGGGCTAACGGCGGTGCGCCTGGAGCCAGAGCGCGGCGGCCAGATCCTCGAGCGCGGCGCCGACGGATTTGAACAGGGTGATCTCGCCGGGGCTCCGGCGGCCGGGATGGGCGCCGCGCGCGAGGTCGTGCAGGTCGGCGGCGATGGCGTCGGGGGAGAAGCGGTTCTCCGCCAGGGGGATCAGCAGATCGCCCGCCTCCGCCATCACCCCGGCGCGGGTGTCGGCGAAGACGGTCGCGCGCGCGACGCCGTCAGTGTCGATCTCGCGCATGTCGGGCTGGAAGCCGCCGACCAGATCGACGTGCTGGCCGGGCCGCAGCCAGGCCCCCCGGATCAGCGGCGCCCGCGCGAGGGTCGCGCAGCTGATGATGTCGGCCTCGGCGACGGCGGCCTCGAGGTCGGGCGCGGCCGCGACCGCGTCCCCGCCCGCGCTTAAACGCTCCGCAAGCGCGCGCGCCTTCTCGAGGGAGCGGCCCCAGATGAGCACCCGCTCGATCCCGCGCGCCGCGCGATGCGCCTCGATCAGATGCGGGATGAGCGCCCCGGTCCCGACCATGAGCAGGGTGCGCGCGTCGGGGCGGGACAGGCGGCGGCTGGCGAGGGCGGAGGCGGCGGCGGTGCGCCGGTGCGTCAGCATCGTCCCGTCGATCAGCAGGACCGGCGCGCCGCTGCGCCCGTCCAGCAGCAGATAGGTGGAGGCCACCGCCGGCAGGCCGGTGGCGCCATTGCCCGCGAACACGGTGGAGATTTTGACGCCGAGATGGCCGGCCTCGTCCCAGGCCGGCATCACCAGCAGCGCGCCGGCGGGGGCGGCGTAGGCGGTGCGCGCCGGGGCGGGGCCTGCGGCGCGGAACGCCTGGTCCAGCACGTCGATGAGCTCGGGAAAGCGCAGCAGCGCCTCTGCGGCGCCGGCGGAGATGGCCGGGATCATGGGCCGCGTTCCGCCGGGCTCAGCGGAGATAGTGCAGGCCCGGATTGGCCCGCGGGAAACGGTCAAGATAATCCAGGAACGCAAAGAACGGCCCATCGGCCGGCGTGCGGTAGCCGGGCCCGAAATGGATGTTGTTGAGGATCAGCTTGTCCTGCTCGACGAAGCGCATCTCCATCTGCTCCAGCCGGTCGAGCAGATAATCGGCCTGCCGCAGCGCCTCGGGCGAGCCGTCGCCGCGCTCGGTGGCGAGGATCATGGTGGGATCGGACTTGCCGGGCCCGTGCTGGGCGATCGGCAGCAGCATGGCGTACCAGCGCGGCCCGTCATGCAGCTCAATCGTGCCCTGCTGCATATAGATGTTCGTCCCCGCGATCGTGAGCGCATAGACCACCCGCTCGCCCAGCCAGTGGCGGCCCTCGAAGGTGAAACCGCACTGATGGGGCCCCCAGGCCACCACCGGCTCCGGCGCACCGGGCTCGGCGTGGAAATCGTGCAGCAGCCCGAAATGGGACCAGTCGAACGTGTTGGCGGTGAGCATGAAGGCGTCGCACTCGGTGATGGCCACCGGGCGATGGCGCCACAATAAGGTCTCCTCCGGGCGCTGCAGGGCGGGCAGGGGATAGAGCGGGGCTACGCCGTTGAACGCGAACACCATGCCCCAGCGCTCGGTCGTGGGATAGGCGAACAGGGAAGCGCGCGGGGGCGGGGGGTCGCCCACGCCGGTGGCGACGCAGCGCCCGCCCTTGGCGAAGCGCCATTGGTGGAACGGGCAGACGAGGTCCTCGCCCTCGACGGCGGCGAAGCCCAGATCGGCGCCCATGTGCACGCAATAGCCGCCCACCACCTGCGCCTCGCCCGCGCTGGTGCGGTAGACCGCGACCTTGCCGCCCAGGAAGGGCCGCCCGAGCACGCGGCCGACGGGCAGCTCGTCCGAGCGGCAGATTGGGTACCAGTTCTGGGAATAGAGATCGTCTGCGCCCTCGGCGCGGACGGCGCGTCGCGGGCGCGGGCGGGGGGCGTCGGGGTCGGTGACCGCGGCGGGAGCGGCGCGGCTGCGGGCGGGGCTCTTTGTGGGGGAGGTTCTGCTCGTGCTCATCTCACCTTTCCCAGGGCTTTGACGGCCTCACCCGGCCAGCGCGCGGCCCGCGAACGCGGCGAGCGCGGTCGTTGCGGTGCGGCGCGCCGATTGGGGGTTTTGGCCGGTGACGAGCCAGCCGTCGCGGACCACGGTGTCGCTCCAATCGGGGCCGCCCGCGAACGCCGCGCCCAGCGCGCGCAGGCGGGTTTCGAGCAGGAAGGGCACGATCGCGTCCGCGCCCACGGCGCGTTCCTCGGAATCGGTGAAGCTCGTGAGCGTGCGGGCGCGCGCCAGCGGCTGGCCCTGCGCGTCCGTGACCTCCACCAGCGCGCACGCGCCGTGGCAGAGGGTGGCGACGACCTTGTCCGGGCTTTGCGCTGCGCCTGCGATCAGGGCGGCGAGGGGGGCCGAGCCTGGCAAGTCCCACATCGTGGCCGTCCCGCCGGGAACGAACAGAATGTCGAAATCGTGCGGGTTAAGCGCGCTCACGGGGCCGGTTGCGGCGAGCGCCTCTTGGGCTGCAGGATCGGCGTCGAAGCGGCGCGTTTCCTCCCCGGCCCAGGGTTCGCCGCGGCTCACCGGGTCGATCGGGGCGGGCCCGCCTGCGATGGAATAGAGCCGCACCGCGCAGCCGGCTTCCAGGAAGGCGTAATAGGGGATCGCCAATTCCGAATACCAGGCGCCGCCGGGCGTGTCGCTCGCGCCGAGGCGCGCCTGCGAGGTGAGGACCATGGCGATCCGGGGACTACGGGCGGGGGAGCTTGGAGCGTCTGGCGCGGGCAAGGAAACCTCCAGGGCGTGCCTCGATCGATAAACCCCCGGCGCGGCGGCGGCAATGAAAAGTTTCGTCTGGCGAAAATTACCACTCGGCGTCGGCGGGCGCGGCGACCGCGGCCGCGGGCCGGGCGCGGACATGGGTGGGATCGGGCGCGTTATTAGTCGAGACCCAGAGGATCTGGGCGTCGCTGTCGCCGATGGCGGCCAGCGAGTGCGCCATCGTGCTGTCGAAATAGGTGCTGTCCCCCGGTTCGAGCACGAGCGGGGCGTAGAATTCGGTGCGGATCTCCAGCCGGCCGGTGAGCACGTAGACGAATTCCTCGCCCGGATGGCGGATCAGATCGTCCTTCTCCGGGGAGGCGGCCCGCGCGATGGTGGCGAGCATGGGCAGCATGCGCTTGACGCTCAATTCCGCGCCCAGCACCTCGTAGCGATAGCGCCCCGTCTCGTACAATTCCCCGCCCGCGCGCCGCGTCACCGTGCGCCGGCCGCGGGAAAGCAGGCCGCGCAGCGGCGCGCCCGCATCCCCGCTTGCGGAGAGGCCGCCGGCGGCGAGGGCATTGGGCTCCGAGGGTCCGTCCGAGAACAGCGCCGCGGGCGGGGCCCCGAGGGCTGCGGCCACCTTCAGGAGATTGTCGTAGCTCGCCGCGATGGAGCCCGTTTCGATCTTGGAGAGGGTGGCGCTGGAGAGCCCGGTCTCGGCCGCCATCCGGCTCAGCGTCTTGCCGCGATCCTTGCGCAGCTTGCGCACCCGCTGGCCCAGCTCCGCGCGCCCGGTATTCATGCTGGCTCGCCGCCTCCGCTTGCGTATGCCTGGCTAAAATAGCAGGCGAAATCCCGGCCGGAAAGATTGACACCCGATAATCCTGAAAATAGTTTCGTATGGTGAAACATTCGGGGAACGCTGCTATGCGTCTTGTACGGCCGTCCGTGTCCGCGATCCTGGCCGCCGGCCTGCCGATGCTGATGGCGGGCCCCGCGCTCGCGCAGGCGCCGTCGTCGGCTGCTCCCGTTCAGGGAGAGGGGGCGCAGGCGGATGAGGGGGCTGCGCTGAGCGAGATCGTCGTCGTCGCCCGCAAGCGCGCGGAGAACCAGCAGGACACGCCGATCTCGATCGTCTCGCTGCGCGGGGAGGATCTGGCGCAGCGCGGGGTGGAGAATCTGCGCGACCTGCAGCGCCTCGCGCCCAGCCTCCAGATCACCGCGACCCAGGCGGGCAGCTCGGCCAATGCGCAGGTCTATATCCGCGGCGTCGGCCAGAGCGATTACAAGATCACGAGCGACCAGGCGGTCGGGCTCTATGTGGACGGCGTCTATATGGCCCGCTCCATGGGCGCGGCGATGGACGTGATCGACGTCGCGCAGGTGGATGTGCTGCGCGGCCCCCAGGGCACGCTGTTCGGGCGCAATACGCTCGCAGGCGCGATCCAGTACACCACCGTCCAGCCGAGCTACGCGTTCGAGGGCTATGTCGAGGGCGCCGTCGGCAGCCGCGACCGGGCGGACGTG
The DNA here is from genome assembly GCA_031398975.1 of Alphaproteobacteria bacterium. Classification (GTDB taxonomy): domain Bacteria; phylum Pseudomonadota; class Alphaproteobacteria; order Caulobacterales; family Aquidulcibacteraceae; genus JAKFWI01. The sequence goes on from JANNOI010000021.1 coordinate 218,270, forward strand.
AAGGCCGTGCTCAACCTCCCGCTGATCGACAACATGCTGGCCGCGCGCCTCACCGTCTCGCGTCTGCGCCAGGACGGCTATGGCGAGCGCCTCTATCAGGACGTCGACACCGGCGACACCGAGAACGACGCCGCGCGCCTGCAGATTCTGTTCGAGCCCGCCCCGAACCTCGCCTTCACGCTCGCCGGCGATTATTCGCAGCGGCGCGGCAATTCCTCCGTCGAGACGCTGGTCAGCGTGCTCGATCCGAGCGCGCTCGCCACCTACAACGCCGATCTGGAAGCCCAGGGCCTGCGCCCGGTGACCGACGAGAATTTCGTCACCGGAGACGCCTATGAGAGCTGGGCGGGCGCGCCCAACGGGGACGAGTACGACAATGCAGGCCTCGCCTTGACGGCGGCCTGGGAGATCAATCCCGAATTCACGTTCAAGTCGATCACGAGCTTCCGCACGCTCGAGACGCACAGCAATTACGATTTCGCCGCCGTCCCCTATCCGCTCTCCTGGCAAGACATCACGATCGACCAGGAGCAGCTGAGCCAGGAGCTGCAGCTCAGCTTCAAGAGCGCCGACAACCGCGTCACGGGCGTGGCCGGCCTCTATTATTTCAGCGAACTGGCCGAGGAGCGCGACCTCGACCCCTATTTCGAACTGCCCACGGCCACGGGCGAATGCGACCTCTGCTTCACCGTGTCCGACACGTTCACCAATCTCTACGACATCTACATGAAGCAGCGCACGATCAGCGTCGCCGCTTTCGCCCAGGGCGGGTACGCCTTCACGCCGCGCCTGACGGCCACGGTGGGCCTGCGCTACACGAAGGACGAGAAGCGCTTCCTCAACGCGCTCTATTACAATAATTCCTACCAGTTCTATACGTTCAACCGGCCGATCAACGAAGTATCGAACGAATGGACCGACGTCTCGCCCCATGTCTCGCTGCAATACAAGGCGACCGAAGACGCGCTTCTCTATGCGAGCTTCTCCAAGGGCTATAAGGCGGGCGGGTACAACGCCATCAGCTTCGACGCCGTCGCGCCCGAATCCTATGATCCGGAGGAGATCTACGCTTATGAGGTCGGCGCCAAGACGGAATGGTTGCAGCGCCGGCTGCGGGTGAATGCGAGCGCCTTCGTCTATGATTATCGCGGCGTCGTGGGCAATGCGCTCGTCGATGCGGCCTATGTGGTGGAGAATATCGGCGAGTTCTACGTCTATGGCGGGGAGGTCGAGATCGACGCCCTGCTGGGGGACGATCTCAAGGTCTCGCTCGGGGTGGGCTATCTCGGCCAGGAGCTGCGTTCCGTCACCGAGGGCGGCGATTTCACCATCCGCGAGGACAGCCGCCTGCCCAACATGCCGGAATTCAGCGGCAATCTGAGCCTCGATTATGGCCGCGCGGTGGGCGATCTCGGCCGCTTCGACGCGAACGCCACGCTGACCTATAAGGGCGAGCACGAATTCCTGCTGCCCAACCGCGAGGGCGAGGGCGAGGACGGCTACGCCCTGCTCAACGCCGCCCTCTCGCTCACCCCCAATATTCGCGGAAAAACGCCGCTGGCGGTGACCCTGTTCGGCCGCAATCTGACCGACGAAACCTACAAGATCTACGCCGAGAACAGCGTCGATTTCGGTTTGGGCCTGCTCTATGCGCAATATGGCAAGCCGCGCGAATGGGGGCTCTCTGCCCGCTACCGGTATTGAGGGCGCGCCTGTCCCTGGCGGCGGTGGTTGCGGCCATCGGCGTGGGGCTCGTGATAGGCAACGCCATGCCCGTGGTCGCGAGCGCCTTGGCGGGGCGGGGCGGGGCGTCGATGGCGCTCCTGGGCGGGCTGATAACTGCGGAATTCCTGGCGAGTGCGGCCGCCGCGCTCGCACTCGCGCCCTTCGCGGGGAGCGTATCGGCGCGGCTGCTGGCGGTGACGGGATCGCTCGTCGCCGGCGCGGCGCAGACCGCCTCGGCCTTCGCGCTTTCCGACGTGGGCGGCGGAATTGCGCTGTTCGCCGGCCTACGGATCGTCGCGGGGCTTGGGGAGGGGGCGCTTCTGTGCGCGGCCAATGCCGGCCTGGCGCGCCTCGCGCGCCCGGCGCGGGCCTATGGGCTTGCCTGTGTCGCGGCCTCGCTGGTTTCCGCGGCGCTGCTGGCGGGGCTGCCGCGCTACGCGCCCGCGCAGCCGGAATATGGCTTCTATGCGCTCACCGCGCTGCTGCTCGCCCCGGCGCTGCTCTATTGGGCCCTGCCGGAGCCCTCGCCGGGAGCCGCGCGCGCGGCGGGGGGCCTTAAGGGCGCGCTCCTGCGGGCGCCGGCGCTCGCGCTCCTTTCCGGGTGCCTCCTCTTTGCGGTGGCGCTCGGGGGCTTGTGGACCTTCGTGGAGATGATCGGGCTGGCCAGCGGGCTCGCCCGCGCCGCGATCGGGGACGCGCTCGGCCTCGCCATGATTGCGGGCCTCGCCGGGGGCGCGGCCTGCGCCATCCTGGGCGAGCGGGCGGGCCTGCGCGGGCCGTGGCTTGCGGGCGCGGCGTGCTTGGTGGGAGTGGCCGCAACGATCGCCCATGCGCGCGACGTATTGAGCTTTGGCGCGGTGCAGATCGTCTACGGCTTCAGCTATTTCGTGGCCATGACCTATCTCATGAGCGCCGGCGCGCGGCTCGACCCGACGGGGCGGGTCTCGGCGGCGGTGGGCGGTGTGTGGCTCGTGGGTGCGGGCCTTGGCCCCGCGCTCGGCGGTTGGGCGATCGAACGGCTGGGCCCTGCGGGCCTCGGCGGCGCGGCGGCCGCTTTGCTTGCGCTTTCGGCGCTCTTCGTTGCGTTCGCGGCCCCAGGCCGGCGCGGGCTCGAAGCCGCCCCTCAGGGCGCGGCGAGCGGGGCGTGATCGAGGCGCGGCAGGACGTGGCGGGCGAACAGGTCGGCTTCCGCCGTGTGGGGATAGCCTGACAGGATGAACGCCTCGACGCCGAGCGCGCGATAGGCCTCGAGCTTCGCGAGCACCTGGTCGGGATCTCCGACGATCGCCGCGCCCGCGCCCGAGCGTGCGCGCCCGATCCCGGTCCAGAGATGGTCCTCGATATAGCCGTCCTCGCCCGCGGCCCCGCGCAGCGCCGCCTGCCGGCGCACCCCTTCGGACGCACTGTCGAGCGAGCGCGCCCGGATCGCCTCGCCGGCGGCGGCGTCGAGGCGCGAGAGGAGGCGCTCCGCCGCCGCGCGCGCCTGCCCCTCGCTGTCGCGCACGATCACGTGCGCGCGGTAGCCGAATTTGAGCCTGCGCCCCTTCGCCGCTGCGCGCGCCTTCAGATCGGCGATGATCGCCGCCACCGCCTCCATCGTGTCCGGCCAGAGGAGATAGATGTCGGCGCACTCGGCGGCCGTCTCGCGCGCGGGCTCGGAGAGGCCGCCGAAATAGAAGAGCGGGCAGGCGCCCGAAACGGTGCGCGCGCGCGGGGGATCGAGCTTCAGGGTGTAGAATTCCCCCGCATGGTCGACGCCCTGCCCGCTGAGCAGCCGGCGCAGGATCGCGGCGGTCTCGCGCGTGCGCGCATAGCGGGGGCCCGCTTCCAGCGGCGCGCCCGGCAGGTCGCTCGAGATCAGGTTCACGGTGAGGCGCCCGTTAAGCATCTGGTCGAGCGTCGCCAATTGCCGGGCCAGTTGCGGGGGCCAGAGCTCCCCGCACCGCACCGCCACAAGCAGCCGCATCCGTGACAGGAGCGGCGCGATCCCGCCGGCAAAGGCTACCGCGTCGATCCCCAATTCATAGCCCGAAGGCAGGAGCAGATTGTCGAAGCCCCCGGTTTCGGCCGCGAGCGCGATGTCGCGGCAATGGGCGAAGCTCGAGCGCAGCATCGGATCGGGCGCGCCAAGGAATTCGTAATCGTCGTCGCAGAGCGCGGCGAACCAGGAGATCTCGCAAGGATTCATGGCAAGGGGGCCCCGCGCCCCGCCGCCAGCACGGCGTACCATTCCGCCCGCTCGAACGCCACGTCCAACGCCTTGGCGGCCTCCCGGATCCGCTCCGGGCTTTGCGAGCCCACCAGCACGACCGGCCGCGCGGGATGGGCCAGCACCCACGCATAGGCCGCCGCCGCGCGCGTGACCCCCCATCGCGCCGCCGCCCCATCCAGGGCCGCCGCGACCGCGCGCGCCCGCGGGTCCTCGCCCGGGGCCATCACCCGCCCGCCCGCGAGCGGGGACCACGCCAGGAAAGCGAGGCGCCGCTCCATCGCCTGGTCCAGCACCCCGTCCTGGAGGGGATCGGGGGTGAGGGCCGAGAATTCGTTCTGCACGGACGCCAGCGGGAACGGGAGATGGGCCAGGAGGGCCGCCGTCTGGGCGGGGGTGTAATTGGAGACCCCGGCCGCGGCGATCTTGCCGTCGCTGCGCAGCCGGTCGAGCGCGCGGGCGACCTCGGCGGGGTGGGCGAGGACATCGGGGCGGTGCACCTGGTAGAGATCGATCCGCTCCACGTTCAGCCGCGTCAGCGAGGCCTCGCACGCCGCGATGAGGTATTCCGCGCGCGAATCATAAGGGACGCCCAACCGGATGCCGCCCTTGGTGGCGAGGGTGAATTGGTCGCGCAGGCCCGGGGCCTCCGCGATCAGGCGCCCCAGCAGGGCCTCGGCCGCACCGAAGGGCTCGCCATTGTCGGGGCCATAAATGTCGGCGGTGTCGAAAAGTTTGAGGCCTGCGTGCAGCGCTGCCTCGACGCGCGCCCGCGCCGGCCCTAGCTCCAGACCGGAAAATCGCCAAAAGCCGAACGCCATCGGCGAGGGAGAGGTCCAAGACGTCATGGGAGATCGCCTGCGCTTCGCCATCCTCGGGGCGGGCATGATGGGTCGCGAGCACATCCGCAACCTCCTTTTGCTCCCCGACGTCGAAATCACCGCCCTGGTGGAGCCGGACGAAGGCTCCCTCGCCTTGGCGCGCGCCACGCTGCAAGGCGCGCCCGAGCCCGCCCTCTACCAGGACGCCGCCGCGCTGGCCGCCGCCGGCGCCGCCGACGCCGTGATCGTGGCGAGCCCCAACCACACCCACCGCGCGGTGCTGGAGCCGCTGTTCGCGAGCCCCCTCCACATCCTGTGCGAGAAGCCGCTCTGCGCGCGCCTCACGGACGCCCGCTGGGCGGCGGACCGGGCGCGCGCCCATCCGGGCGTGTTCTGGACGGGGATGGAATACCGCTTCATGCCGCCGATGGCCCGCTTCGTCGAGCAGGTCTGGGCGGGGCGCGTGGGCCGGGTCTGGATGCTGTCGCTGCGCGAGCACCGCTTTCCGTTCCTGCCCAAGGTGGGGGACTGGAACCGCTTCGCACGCAATACGGGGGGCACGATGGTGGAGAAATGCTGCCATTTCTTCGACCTGATGCGCCTCATCCTGCAGGACGAGCCCATCCGCGTGTTCTGCTCCGGCGCCATGGACGTCAACCATCTGGAAGAGCGCTATGACGGGCGCCGGCCCGACATCCTGGACAACAGCTACACCATCGTCGAGTTCGCCGGCGGGGCGCGTGCGATGCTCGATCTGTGCATGTTCGCGGAGGGCGCGGCGAACCAGGAGGAGGCCTGCGCAGTAGGAGACAAGGCGCGCCTGGAAGTGTTCATCCCGGATGGGGACATCGTGTTCTCCCCGCGCACTGGGTTTCAGCCCAAGGCGGTCACGCGCGAGCATGTGGGCGTCGACGCCGGGGTGCTGGCGGCCGGGACCCACCACGGCGCCACCTTCTACCAGCTCCGCCACTTCATCGCGGCCGTGCGGGGGGAGGGGCCGGTCCTGGTCACCGCGGAAGACGGCCTGCGCGCGGTGGCGATGGGCGCAGCCGCCGAACAGAGCGCGCACGAGCGCCGGGCGGTGGCGATGTCGGAACTGGGCTTCTGAGCTAAGCTGATCCGGTGGTTTAGTTTTTTTCGATGGCGGCTTAAATTCTATCAGTTAGATAGGCGATCGGGATACGGGAATACCAAGGGGAAGTTTTATGGGCGAATTCACGCCGGCGCGGGCGCTGCTCGCCGCCGCCTCTGTGCTGGCGTTCAGCGCGCCGCAAACCGCCGTCGCGCAATCGGATGGTGTGGAGGAGGTGGTGGTCACCGCCCAGCGGCGTGCGGAGAGCCTCCAGGAGGTGCCGGTCGCGGTCACGGTGGTCACGGGCGAGCAGCTGGCCCAGCGCCAGATCTTCAGCGCGGAAAGCCTGGGCCAATTGGCCCCCTCAATCACCTTCCGGAAGGGCACCACGAACGTCAACTCGGCCATCAATATCCGCGGCGTCGGCACGATTGCGTTCGCAAGCGGTGTGGAGCCCGGGGTGTCCACCGTGCTGGACGGGGTGGTGCTCGCGCGTTCGGGCCAGGCCACGCTCGACTTCCTCGATCTCGAGCGGCTGGAAGTGCTGCGCGGGCCGCAGGGCACGCTGTTCGGCAAGAATTCCTCGGCCGGGGTGGTTAATCTCGTCACCCGCCGCCCCTCCGCCGCGCTCACGGGCTTCGCCGAGGGCGCGTATTTCGAGGGCGGGGAATCGCGTCTGCGCGTGGGCGTGTCAGGGCCGCTGAGCGCCAGCCTGCGCGGGTCGCTCGCCGGGCTCTATGGCGAGTATGACGGCAACGGGCGCAACCTCTACGACAATTCCCGCATCAACGGCTATGAGCGCGTCGGCGCGCGCGGCAAGCTTGAATGGAGCCCGAGCGACGATCTCGTCGTCACCCTGATCGGCGATCATCTGAACGAGATCAACAATGGCTACGCCGATGTGATCGGGGGCCCGCTTTCGGCCTCCTCCACGATCGCGGCCCAGATCGCCCCGGTCGATCCGCGTTCGGACAATTTCGACATCAATAACGATTTCAGCCCGGTCACCAAGGATTCCAATTCCGGGCTCTCCCTGCAGGCGGATTGGACGGTCGGCGGCTACACGCTGACCTCGATCAGCGCGTTCCGGGACTGGGGCAACACCGAATACCGCGACGGGGACTTCACCGCCGGCGCGAGCGGGACCGACAGCCGGGACGTGGGCGTGATCGACTTCACCCAGGTGACCCAGGAATTGCGCCTGGCCTCGCCCACGGGCGGGCTCTTCGAATACGTGGCCGGCCTCTATTACTACCACACCGACCAGGACAATTTCTTCAACCGCACCACCGTGACCACCTCGGCCAATACGAGCGTTCCGTCGGGAACGGTGGCCGCGCGCGGGACCGCCAATTGGAACACCCAATTGACCAATTACGCCGTGTTCGGTCAGGCGACGGTCAATTTCACGGAGCGTTTCCGGGCCTTCGCGGGCCTGCGGTGGTCGAGCGACGAGGTCGAGTACGATTTCGCGCGGGCGGCGAGCCCGGCGGGCGCGGGCGTCAACGCAAGCTTCGCCAGCGCGGGCTCGGTGGAAGAGGACGGCTACACGGCGAAGGTCGGCGCGCAATATGACGTGACGCCCAAGGTCAACGCCTATGTCAGCTACGCCCGCGGCTATAAGGGCCCCGCGATCAACGTGTTCTTCAACATGCTCGCCCGGGACATCGACCCGCTCGAGTCCGAAACCTCCGACGCCTACGAGGCTGGCCTCAAGACCAAATTGTTTGACGACAAGCTCGTCCTCAACACCGCGGCCTTCTACGCCCTCTACGACAACTTCCAGACGAGCTTTTACGATCTGGTGGGCGGGTCGATCGTTTCGCGCCTGATCAATGCGGGGGAGATCTCCACCAAGGGCGTCGAGTTCGATCTCAATGCCCGCCCGACGCCTGCGCTCACCCTTTCGGGCGGCCTCGCCTATACCGACGCCACGGTCGAGGAATTCCGCTGCCCCGTGGGCGCGCCCATCTGCCCGACCGGGGGCGAGCTTCCTTACGCGCCGGAATGGAAGGGCAATGTCAGCGCGGATTACCTGCTCGCCACGCCGGGCCTGCCGTTCGATCTCGGGCTGAATACCGGGGTGAGCTGGCAGAGCGAGGTGCAGTACGACCTGCTCCAACAGGCCGGGGGCATCCAGGACGCGTATGCGCTGTGGGATGCGGGGGTGAGCCTGATCGACCGCGACGGCCGCTACCGCGCCTCTTTCGTGGTCAAGAACATCACGGACCAGTATTACACCAGCGCGCGCGTCGCCAACACGACGCCCAACCCCGCCTATTGGCGCGTCCAGGTTCCCCGGGATGCGGAGCGCTATGTGGGGATCGTGCTGCGGGCCAATTTCGGGAGCTGAAGCTTTGGGTTTCGGGCGGCCGTCGCGGCGGAGCTTCCTTGGGGCGGGCCTGAGCCTCTCGGGCCTTTCCCTCGCGTCCGGCGCTGCCGGGTGCGGGCCGGGCGGGACGGGGGTGCGCATCGGCTACCAGAAGAACGGCGTGCTGCTGGTGGCCAAGCTGCGCGGGGAGACGGAGGCCGCGCTGAAAGCCGCTGGCGCTGCGCGCGTGGCCTGGTCTGAATTCTCCTCCGGCCCGCCGCTGCTCGAGGCGCTGAACGCCGGCGCGCTCGATTTCGGCGCCACGGGCGACACGCCCCCCATCCTCGCCCAGGCCGCGGGCTCGACGCTCGTCTACGCCGCCGCCGTGCCCCTGACCGGGGCGGCCGCAGCGGTGCTGACGCCGAAGGACAGCGGGTTGCGCAGCGTGGCCGATCTGCGCGGGGCCAAGCTCGCCTTCGCCAAGGGCTCGAGCGCGGAGGGCATGGCCGCCGCCCTGCTGGCCGGGGTGGGGCTCACGCTCGGGGACGTCAAGGCTGTCAATCTCTCCCCCGCCGACGGGATCGCCGCCATGACCGCGAAGGCGGTCGACGCCTGGATCATCTGGGACCCGTTCTACGCCCTGGCCGAGCAGAGCGGGCAGGTGCGCGTGCTCGCCTCGGCCCGGGGCGCGGTGCGCACCTACCAATTCTTCCTGGCGCGGCGGGCGTTTGCGGAGACCTCCCCGCAGGTGCTGCGCGCGCTGATCGCGCATCTGGGCGCCACCGGCGCCTGGGCCAAGGCCCATCCCGGCGAGACCGCCGCGCTCATGAGCCGGGAAACCGGGGTTGAGCTTGCCGTGCAGCGCCGCGTGGCCGAACGTCAAGATTACGCCGTCGGCCCCTTGAAGCCCGAGATCATCGCCGATCAGCAGGCGCTGGCGGACAGCCTGTTCGAGCGCAAGATCGCCCCGGCGCGGGTGGATGTGCGCGCGGCGGTATGGAGCGGCGCGCTGGCGGCGGGGAGCTGAGGGGCTTGACCCGGCTGATTCCCTGGATCGTGCCGCTGGCGGTGCTCGCGGCGTGGCAGGCGGGCGCGTCCATTGGGCTTTTGTCCCCCCAGATCCTGCCGGGGCCGCTGGCGGTGGTGGGCGCTGGCGCGCGGCTCGCCCTGTCGGGGGAATTGCTGGAGAACTTGGCCGTCAGCGCTGGGCGCGCGGGCGCGGGGCTTGCGATCGGGGGCGCGATCGGCTTTGCGCTGGGGCTGCTGAACGGGCTTTTCGTCACGAGCGAGCGCGTGCTCGACTCCACCCTGCAGATGCTGCGCAACGTGCCCCACCTCGCGCTGATCCCGCTCGTCATTCTGTGGTTCGGCATCGGGGAGACGTCGAAGCTCTTTCTTGTCGGGCTCGGCGTCTTCTTTCCGATCTATCTCAACACCTTCCATGGCGTGCGCCAGGTCGATCCGAGGCTGATCGAGATGGGGCGTGTCTATGGCCTGCGCGGGGCGGACCTGTTCTACCGTATCGTGCTGCCCGGGGCGCTGCCCTCGATCTTCGTGGGCTTGCGATTCGCACTCGGGGTGATGTGGCTCACCCTGATCGTGGCTGAGACGATCGCGGCCGATTCCGGACTCGGCCACATGGCGATGCAGGCGCGGGAATTCATGCGCACCGACGTGGTCGTGCTCTCGATCCTGGTCTACGCGCTCCTGGGCAAAGCCGCCGACGTCGCCACCAAGGCGCTGGAGCGGCGCTTCCTGCCGCCCGCCCCGTACGCCGCCGCATGAGCGGGGCCTCGGTGACCCTGTCGGGCGTCGGCAAGGCCTATAACGGGGTTTCCGTTCTGGCCGGCGTCGATCTCGCGATCGCCCCGGGGGGCTTCCTCACCATTATCGGGCGCAGCGGCAGCGGCAAGAGCACGCTGTTGCGCCTGATCAACGCGCTGGAGACCCCCTCGCAGGGCGCGGTTGCGGTTGAGGCGGGCGCGGCCGCCCGCATGATGTTCCAGGAGCCGCGTCTGCTGCCTTGGGCGAAGGTGGGGGAGAATGTGGAGGTGGGGCTTGGCCCCGTGCGCCGCTCCCGGGAGACGCGCGCGCGCGCGCAGGCTGCGCTGCAGGAGGTCGGCCTGGGGGACCGCGCCGAGGCGTGGCCCGGCGCGCTCTCTGGCGGGCAGAAGCAGCGGGTGGCGCTGGCGCGCGCACTGGTGAGCCGGCCCACCCTGCTGACGCTCGACGAGCCCCTCGGCGCGCTCGACGCGCTAACCCGCATCGAGATGCAAGCGCTGATCGAGCGGGTCTGGCGGGCGCAGGGCTTCACCGCCGTACTCGTGACCCACGACGTCGGCGAGGCGGTAACCCTGGGCGACCGCGTCATCCTGATCGAGGGCGGCGGCGTCGGGCTCGACCTCGCGATCGACCTGCCGCGCCCCCGCCGCCGCGGCGATCCGCGCTTCGCCGCGCTGGAAGGCCTGCTCCTGGAGCGGCTGATGGGCCAGCCCGGCTCTTAAAGCATCTCCTTTCTGCGTCATCCCTCTCTGCGCCGCCGCCCCCCTCTCTTATTGTCACCCCGGCCGGAGCGCAGCGGAGAGCCGGGGCCTTGGGAAGGGTGCGCTTAATCCTGCAGGAGGTCCCGGATCGCCGCTACGCGGCGTCCGGGATGACACCGGAGGATCTGCTGGCGCCCCCTCTTGTGTCACCCCGGCCGGAGCGCAGCGAAGAGCCGGGGCCTCGGGAAGGGTGCGCTCAATCCTGCAGGAGGTCCCGGATCGCCGCTACGCGGCGTCCGGGATGACACCAGATCTGCTCGCACACCCCCCCTCGTGTCACCCCGGCCGAAGCGCAGCGCAGAGCCGGGGCCTTGGGAAGGGTGCGCTCCGTCCTGCGGGAGGTCCCGGATCGCCGCTTTGCGGCGTCCGGGATGACAAAATGCGGCCAAACAAACACCCAGCGCTTACACCCAGTGGCGGGCGCGCGCGAACAGCAGCACCGCGGCGGAGCCCGAAACCATCAGCGCGAACGCCGCCCAGGGACCCCAGGGGGCGTTGAACCAGTCCATCGCTTCGAAATTCATGCCGAAAATGGACGCCACGAGGGTGGCGGGGGCGAAGAGGATGGCGGCCACCGAAAGCCGCTGCAGAGAGACGTTCTGCCCCGACGCCACGAGCCCCAGGGAGGCCTCTAGCAGGAAGGTCAGATGGTTCTGCGCGCCCTCGGCGGCGCGTTCGAGTTCGTTGGCGTCGCGCGCGATGGCGGCGAGCGCTGCGGTGGAGACGCCGTGCGCCTGGCACACATGGCCCGCATAGGCGGCCATGCGCTGGATGCTCGAAAGGCTGTCGCGCGCCAGAGTGGCGATCGAGCCGAGCAGGGCGAGGCGGGTGAGCGCGGTGCGCATGTCGGGATGGGCGTCGGGGCTGTCGAACACGGTCTGGGTCACGGCGCTAGCGCGCGCGGCCCCGTCCTGGAGGATGTCGGCCACCCGCTCCACATAGCCCTCGATCAGCGCGACCAGCACGTCCGCCCCGTCCGCCGCGTTCTCGATCCGCGCGGAGGCCCGCCCGGCCCCGATCAGGAAGGCGCGCGGCTCGATCGCGCGCGCGGTGATCAGGCGGCCTCCCGCCAGCATGAAGGTGACGCCCCCGGAGGTCGGCGCGCCGGAGGGGGTGTGGGCGAAGAGCGTCGGCGTCAGCACCAGCGTGCCGTTCTCTTCGTAGAAGCGCGCCGATTCCTCGATCGCGGCCCGCTCGGCCGGAGTGGGGGCGTCGAAGCCGAGCGTGGCCTCGACCTTGGCCTCCTCCTCGGGCGAGGGGTTCAGCAGGTCCACCCAGACGGCCGCCCCCGAGCGCAGCGCCTCCCACGGGTCGGGCGCGGGCTTAACGAGGCCGTCCGCGGCGCGGGCATAGACCGTCAGCATCGCCCGCTCCCTCTCAGCGCAGCGCCCGCCAGGCGATGTCGCGCCGGCAAAAACCGCCCGGCCAGTCGATCCGGTCCACCGCGCGGTAAGCCTGCTCCACGGCGTCGCGCAGGCTTTGCCCCAGCGCCGTCACGCTCAGCGCCCGCCCGCCGGCGGCGCGCAGGAGGCCGTCCTCGTCGCGGCGCACCCCCGCCTGGAACACCGCCACGTCGGGCGTCGCCTCGGCCCGGGGCACGCCCCGGATCACCGAACCCAGGAGCGGGGTGTCGGGATAGCCTTGCGCGGCCATCACCACCGTCACGGCGGGCCTCGGGTCCCATTCCGGGGGGCCGAGGCCCGCCAGGCCCTCCCCCCGCGCGCAGGCGAGCAGGTAGGGGACGATGTCGCTCTTCAGCCGGGCCAGCACGGTCTGGCATTCGGGATCGCCGAAGCGGACGTTGAACTCGATCAATTTCGGACCCGCCGGCGAGATCATCAGACCGGCGAACAGCACGCCTTGGAAAGGCCGGCCCTCTGCGGCCATGCCGGCGATGGCGGGGCGCACGATCGTGGCCATCGCCGTCTCCACCAGCGCCTCGGTGAGGATCGGGGCGGGGGAATAGGCGCCCATGCCGCCGGTATTGGGGCCCTTGTCGCCGTCATAGGCGCGCTTGTGGTCCTGGGCCGCGCCGAAGGCGATGGCGCCCGCGCCGTCGCACAGGGCGAACAGGCTCACCTCCTCGCCGGGGAGGAAATCCTCGATCAGGATGCGCTGGCCGGCGGAGCCGAACTTGCGCAGGAACAGAATCTGATCGACCGCCTCGTCCGCCTCGCGGCGCGTCTGCGCGATCACCACGCCCTTGCCGCCGGCGAGGCCATCCGCCTTGATGACGAAGGGGGGCGCGTGCTCGCCTAGATAGGTCTTGGCGGTCACGGCGTCGTCGAACACGCGGTGGCTTGCAGTGGGCACCTGGTGGCGGGCGCAGAAATCCTTGGCGAAGGCCTTGGAGCTTTCGAGCTCGGCGGCGCGCGCGCTCGGGCCGAACACGGGCACGCCCAGCGTCTTCAGCCGGTCCGCGAGGCCCGCGGCCAGCGGCGTCTCGGGCCCTACGACCACAAGGTCCGGCTGCTCGCGCGCCGCGATCGCCGTGAGCGCCGCCACGTCATCGGCGGCGGCGGGCAGGGTGCGGCCCAGCGCCTCCATCCCTGGATTGCCGGGCGCGCTCAGAATCTCATCCACCAGCGGGCTTTGCGCGATCTTGGCGGCCAGCGCGTGTTCGCGCCCGCCCGCGCCCACGATCAGGATCTTCATCGCCCACCCTGCGACGCGTGCCCGCTGTAAACTGGGATCGGCCAAACCGGGACCGGCCAAACCGGGACCGGCCAGACCGGGACCGGCCAGACCGGCGCCGGGCGCAAACCGGCGCGGTTCAGCGGACCCGCCCCAGCTCCGCCTCCGCGCGCGCGCCCCCGTTTTGGGAGGCGATGCGCAGCGCGTGGGACAGACGCTCCTCGCCCAGCACGGCGCCGAGCGCCGCGGCCGCGCGCGCAGCCTCCCCGCTCACGCCGAACAATTCCTGGATCGCCTCGAAGGGGGATTTCTCGAGCGGGAAGAGCTTCAGCGTCACCGCTTCTCCGGCGTCGATCCCGGCGAGCGCCTTGGCGCGGGCCACAGCCGTGCTCAGCCCGCCCAGCTCATCCACCAGCCCGCGCTCCTTGGCCTGGATGCCCGTCCAGACCCGGCCTTTGGCGACCGCACGGACTTGCTCGGCCGTCATTTTGCGGCCCTCCCCGACAACGGAAAGGAAATTGCCGTAGCCGCGGTCGATCCATTGGGCGAAGGCCGCACGCTCGGCCGCGGAGAAGCGGCGCGCCGATGTCCCGGCCGCGATCATGGGCGAACCCGTCTGCACCGCGTCGGTGGTGACCCCGGCATAATGGGAGAGCGCGTCGCCGATCACGAACTTGCCGCCATAGATGCCGATCGAGCCGGTGATCGTGGTGGGGGAGGCGACAATCGCGTCCGCGGCGGCGGACACGTAATAGCCCCCGGACGCCGCATAGGGCCCCATCGACACCACCACCTTCTTTCCTTGCGTCTTGGCGGTCTTGACGGCGTGGAGGATCTGGTCGGACGCGACCGCCGAGCCGCCCGGGCTCGAGACGCGAAATACGATCGCCTTCACCTCAGGGTCCGCGGCGGCGTCGAGCAGCGCCTGGGCGATGGCGTCGCTGTTCATCACGGGGTCGCTCGAGAAGGCGGCCTCCGAGCTCGGCCCGGTTTCGATCGCGCCTTCCCCGGTGACCAGCGCAATAACGGGGCCGCCCTTGAAGGCGGGAGAATAGGCGTTGATGGGCAGGAGTTCCGCCCCCTCCCCGGCGCGGCTCAGGGCTTCCGCCTCGGCGTCCTCCGGACGGCCGAGCTTATCGACCAGCTTGCGCTCCAGGGCCTGCTTGGCGGTATAGGGCGTGCCCTCGATCGCGGCGCGCGCGGCGGCGGGCGTCAGGTCCCGGTCGGCGGCGACATCGGCCACGGCGGCGGCGAACACGCTCTCGATCATGCTGGCGGAGGCTTCGCGGTGGGCGGGGGTGAAGCCCTTTTGCGTCAACTGGTTGACGGCGTTCTTATACTCGTCGCGCTGCTCGAACTGGGGCACGACGCGGAATTTCTCGAACGCGCCGCCGTAGAAATCGGTCTCGTAATAGAGCCCCATCGGCATGAATTCGCTGGTTTCCTGCAGCCAGACCTGGTCGGCGCCGGCGATGGCGGCGTAGCCCGCGAGCGAGGCCTGGCCGCTATCGTTTTGGATATGGGCGATCACGAACTTCTTCGCGTCCTGCACGCCGGCCAGCGCGCTGCGCACCTCTTCGAACTGAGCCGGATCGAGCCCGCCCGCCGAGGCGGCGCGGAGATAGACGCCCTTGACCTTGGGGTCGCGGGCGGCGGCCTCGAGCTTGCGCACCAGCTCCACGGTCGAGGTATAGTGGCCGAACAGGGCGAACGGTCCGGCCGGAGGCTGGTCGGGGATGTCCTGGCGCAGGTCGATCTCGAGCACCACCGAGGCGGGGCTCGCCGATCGGGCGCCGCCGCCTGCGCCCGCTACCAGGCCCACCAGCGCCAGGGGCGCGAGGATCAAAAACAGGATCAGGCCGACGAGCACCCCGGCCACCGTGATCAAGAATTGCTTCACGACCTGTTCCTCCCGGGTCTTGTGCGGCGACCCTCGCGCGCGCAATCCCCCCGTCTACGTACTTCTTTATCGGCGCCGGCGCAGGTGCGAAAGCCCCCGCATCGCCCGGGCGCGTCACCCGCCCTGTCGCGCCGGCCCTTCGGCGCCTCCCGTCAGGCGCACGTCCAGCGTATCGCCCGCCCGTATGTGAACGTCATGCTGCAAAAAAGGGATTTCGACGCCGTGCGCCCGGAACGCGCGCCAGATCTCGAGATAGACGTCGCTCGACACGTTCTTCACCCCGCTTTCGGGGTCCCGGATCCAGAAGCGCACCTCCATGTTCACCGCCGACGAGCCGAAACCCAGCAGCAGACAGGCGGCCTGGGGCTCGGCCAGCACGCGGGCGGGCTTGTGGGCGGCCTCCCGGCAGAGGCGCTGCGCGAGCTCCACGTCGCTGGCGTAGGAGACCGGCACGGGGATGCGGATCTGCACCTCCTTCGAGGAATGGGACCAATTGGTCACCGCATTGGTGATCAGGAGGTCGTTCGGGATCAGGATCTCGGTGCCCAGGCGCGAGGTGATGGCGGTGTAGCGGGCCGCAAGCGCCGTGACGCGCCCGCGGGTGGGCCCGGCCCCGAAATCGAGCTCGATCACGTCCCCGGGCTTGACCGATTTGTCCCCCAGCAGCACCAGCCCGGCGGTAAAATTGGCGACGATCCGCTGCAGCCCGAAGCCGAGCCCCAGCCCCAGCGCGCCGGAGAAGAAAGCGAGCGCGGTGACGTCGATCCCGAGCGTCCCTAGCCCGATCAGCGCCGCCGCCACGATCAGCGTGAAATGGGCGAGCTTGGCGAACAGCACCCGCCCGGACGCGCTCAGCACGGTTTCGGCCGCGGCCTGGCGCTCGATGAACTGGCCGATGCGGTTGGCGACCCAGATCAGGGAAACGAACACGACGATCGCGCGCAGGAAGAACCAGGGCGACAGCCGCACGCCCCCCAGATCGATCCCCGGCGCGTCGAGCGCCTCGATCAGCGGCCCGCTCAGGCCGAGCACGGAGACCGCCGCCAGCGCCATGATGAGGCCCGCGATCAACCCGCCCAGCGGGGTCCGGCCCACGACAGAGAGCACCGCCTGGACGCCCGCGGCCGCGAGCGCCAAGGCGGCGAAATCGTCCACCAGGCGGCTTGGATGTCCCGCGCGGTCGAGCATGCCCGCCGTGGCCAGCGCCAGCACCGCCGCCGCCAGCGCCACCAGCGGGAGATGATCGAGCGGGCGCCCCGAAAGGGCCGGGTCCCCGCCGCGGCGGGCCTGTTGGCGCGCAAGCGCCCAGCGCAGCGCCGCGGCGCCCGCCCACGCGGCCAGCGCGATGAGCGCGATCAGCGCTCCCTGCAGCGCCAGCGCAGGCGGTCCCCCGAGGGTCAGCTCCGCGAGATTGGCCAGGAGGCGCTGGGCGAGATCGGCGTCGAGGGGGGCGGGCGTGTGCTCCATGGCGGTTTGTCGAGCGCGGCCGGGGCGAAGGCAAGAGCCGCCTTCCCGCGCGGAAGCGCCGCTCCACAAGGCATATCGCGCCCTCGCCTTTTTGCTTAAGGAAGCCGCGCCACACCGTTTGGAAGCGAGGCGCGGCCCATGACCCTGTTCGATCCGTTCGACTTGTTCAGCAAGCGCTTGGCCAATCGGGTGGTGATGGCGCCCATGACCCGCAGCCGCGCGGACCGGGAAGGGACGCCGCTCCCGTTCGTGGCCGATTACTACGCCCAGCGCTCTGGCGCGGGGCTGATCGTCACCGAGGGCGTGCAGCCTTCGCCGATGGGGCAGGGCTATCCCATGACCCCGGGCGTGCACGATAAGGCCCAGATCGCGGCCTGGGCCGGCGTGGTCGAGCGGGTGCACGCCGCGGGGGGCGTGATCGCCATGCAGATCATGCATGTGGGCCGCATCGCCCACCCGCTGAACCGCACCATCGCGGAGCCCCCGGTCGGCGCGTCGGACGCGCCGGCCGCCGGCCACATGCACACCCCGGAGGGCCGGTTTCCCTTCGCCGCCCCGCGCGCGCTCGCGACCGCCGAGATCGCGGGCGTCGTGGAGGAATTCGCCCGCGCCGCCGCGAACGCCTTCGCCGCCGGCTTCGACGGGGTGGAGCTGCACGCCGCCAACGGCTATCTGCCCGCCCAATTCCTTTCCCCCGAAACCAACCGCCGCACCGACGCCTATGGCGGGGACGCGCCCGCCCGGGCGCGCTTCGTCATCGAGTGCCTCGAGGCGATGATCGCCGCGGCGGGCGGGGAGGCGGGCAGGGTGGGGATCCGCATCAGCCCCGGGGTGGCCATGAACGATCTGCGCGATCCCGATCCTTTGGCCTCGCACGCGCCGGTGCTGGCGGTGGCGGGGGCGCTGAAGCTCGCCTATGTGCACGTGCAGCGGGCCTTCTCGCCCGATCTCGTCGGCCTGCCGGGGGTGGACACGGTGGCCTATGCGCGCGCCGGGTTCAAAGGCCCGGTGATCGCGGCGGGCGGGTATGACCGCGCGGAGGCCGAAGCGACGCTCGCGGCCGGGACCGCCGATCTGATCGCGTTCGGGCGGCCCTTCATCGCCAACCCGGACCTGGCTGAGCGGCTGCGCCGGGACCTCCCGCTCGCCGCCCCGGACGGGGCCAAAATCTACGCCCCGGGCCCCGAGGGCTACAGCGATTATCCGCGCTTCGAGGACGCCTAGGCGGGCGGGTTCAGACTTGGAGCGAGGCTCGTCCTGGGCGCACTGGCGCCCGCTTATTGGGCTCAGCGCGCGCCTTTTCTGGTCACGCGGCGAGCGGGCCGGCGCTATTTCACGCGCGGGGTCGGATTTCGATGGACACGCTGATAAGGCGCATCCCGCCATATCATAAACCTGACTTGTAATAAGCCTCTTCGAAAACGCTTGTGAACGTTTTGCGGCGGCGCGACGCTGCCCCCCGGGTTGCAGTATTCGGGGATCTATTGTGCCAAGACAGCCAAAAGAGCAGGTTTCGGCCGGGCGTGAAGTCTCGTTTGTCTTGCGGGACCGGCGTAATCGCCGGGCTCTTTTGTTGATCGGCGCCTCCTCGTTCCTGGCCGCGATCGCCGCGCCGGAGGCGCGCGCGCAAGCCGGCCCGGACACCGCCGCCGCCGCCGACGAGGCCATCGTGGTCACCGGGTCGCGGATCAAACGCACCGATCTGGAATCGCCCGCGCCGGTGGCGGTGCTGTCCTCCGATTACATCGCCCAACAGGGGGCGGTGACGCTCGAGAGCGTGCTGAACGCGCTGCCCCAACTCAAGCCTGACAACGCCCGCACCCAAGGCAATTCCGGCGGGGAGGGGGTGCTGAAAGCCAATCTCCGCGGCCTCGGCCCCTCGCGCACTTTGGTGCTTGTGAACGGGCGCCGCTACACGCCGGCGGACACGACCGGCGCGGTCGATCTGGCCACGATCCCCTCGATGTTGGTGGAGCGGTCCGAAGTGCTGACGGGGGGCGCATCGGCCGTGTACGGATCGGATGCGGTCGCCGGGGCGATCAATTTCGTGCTGCGGGACGAGTTTGAAGGCTCCGAGGCGCAAGTCTCCTATGGCCAGACGGCGGAGAACGACGCCCAAACGGTCACGCTGGACTGGCTGTTCGGCCGCAGCTTCAACAAGGACCGCGGCAATCTGGCGATCGCCGCCAGCTATTTCGACGGCGAGGGCGTGGCGCTGAACGCGCGCGACTTCTCCCGCACCCCGGTCGATCCCAACACCAATGTCACCAATGGCGCGGCCGCGGGAACGGCGCTTGTTTATACCGGCAGCGGCACAACCGAAGGCGGCTATGTCGCCAGCGGCGGCTCAAACGGGGTGACGAGCACGGCCTGCCCCGACGGCAGCCGCTCGGGGGGCGTGGAGTTCAAGGCCGATGGCGCGCCGGAAACCTACTGCGCCCCGGCGGACACCTATGATTACAACGCCTCCGGCTCGCTCCTGATGCGCCCGCTCACCCGCTACCAGGCTTCGGTGATCGGCCATTATGACTTGACGGATGCGGTGACCGCGTTCTCCGAACTCTATTTCATCCATTCCAAGAACGAGAACGAGGCCGCCCCCTATGGCGCAGCCTATTCCCTGAGGCTCAACAATTACGCCGCCAACACCACGCTCTCTCAAGCCACGCGGGACTATCTGAGCGCCAACAGCGCCTCCTATGACGCGAGCAATTCCGGCACGGCGCGCCTCACGCTGCGGCGGCGTTTCTCCGACGTCGGCAACCGGCTCACGACCTATGAGCGCGACAGTTTCTCCGGCACGCTCGGCCTCAAAGGCGATCTCGCGCTCCTGAAGGACAAGCCCTGGTCCTGGGAGGCGTACGCGACCTATCAGACTTCGTCGCAGGATGCGCTCTACGAGAATTTCGTCTCATCAGCCCGGGTCGCGGCGGGCTCCAATGTCAGCGTCTCCAACGGCGTGGTGTCGTGCGCGACCACGACCTACGCAGATTGCGTGCCGATCAACCTGTTCGGGACCAATTCGCTGACGCGCCAGATGGCCGATTTCATCGCGCCCGACCTCGAGGCCCACACCGAGTTCACCCGCGGCGATTTCGGCGCGAGCATCGCAGGCGATCTCTTCACCCTGCCCGGCGGGCCGGTCTCCGCCGCGATCGGGGTGGAATACCGGCGCGAGACGTACAATTTCCGCCCGGACGCGGCGCTCTATAATGGCGAGTTGGCCACCAGCACGGGGCCGGCCACCAATGGCGCGATCAGCGTGCGCGAAGCGTTCCTGGAAGCGACCGCGCCGGTGATCGGGGACCTACTCAGCCTCGAGGCGGGCGTGCGCATCACCGATTATTCCTCCAGCGGCATCGACAATCCGGTGACCTACAAGGCCGGGGGCCAACTCACGCCGCTGTCCTGGCTCAGGGTGCGAGGGATGTACAACCGCGCCATCCGCGCGCCCAATCTGAGGGAGCTTTATTCCTCCATCTCGGCCACCAATCTCACCATCCTCGATCCGTGCCGTTCGGCCGCCAACCCGTCCGTCGAGGTGCAGAATTTCTGCGTCAGCCAGGGCGTGCCCGCCTCTTCGATCAGCGGCTTCACCCAGATCAACAATTTCGCGCTCGTGCTTACCGGCGGCAACACCGATCTCGATGTCGAAACCGCCACGAGCGTCACGGGCGGCGTGGTTTTAAGCCCGGCGCGGCGCTTCAACATCGCGGTGGATTATTGGAGCATCGACGTCGATGACGCGATCGCTGCGCCCAGCGGGTCGACGCTGGTCAATTCGTGCTTCACGTCGCTCGATCTGAACAGCCCCGCTTGCCAGACCATCACCCGCGACGCGAGCGGGCAATTGTCTTCCGTCGCCGCCAATTTCAACAACATCGCCAACCGCAAAGTCTCGGGCGTCGATCTTGCGGTCGATTATGCGATGGATGCGCCCTTCCTCGCGCCGGGAGACACGCTGAGCGAACTCCGCTTCGCCCTGCAGGTGACGCGCCAGTTCGAGGACGAGACCACCGAAACCGCCGGGGGTCCAAGCGTCGATTGCGTGGGCCATTATATGAGCACCTGCTCCGGCATCGGCATCTCCATGACGCCCGAGACCCGCGCGCTCGGCAACGTCACCTGGATCCTCGGCCCGCTGCAGACCGGGGTGCAGGCGCGCTGGATCGATTCCTTCACGCCGCTGCCCGGCACGACCACTACGATCAAGCGCATCCCGACGGTGATCTATTTCGATCTGAACGGCGCCTATGATCTAAACCCGTCCGCGCGGGTCTCGGTGTCGGTGCAGAACGTGTTGGATGAGGATCCCAAAGTGGTGGGCGTCACCGCCTTCGGCGATCCCAATGTCGACACCTCGCTCTATGACGTGCTGGGGGCGCGCTTCTCGGCGACGTTCGCCATGAAGTTCTGACGTTCCGGAGGGTTCAGAGCAGACTCTGGATCCATTTCCGGAACGCGGCCACCTTACGCAGCCGGCCCTGGCCGCGCCGGTAGACGAGCCAATAGGCGCGGTCGACCTCGACGTCGAAGTCGAACGGGCGCACCAATTCGCCGCGTGCGAGTTCGTCCTGGAAAAACTCCGGTACGAGCAGGGCGGCCGCTGCGCCCGTGCGCGCCACCGCGCTCGCCAATTGGTGGGTGGCCAATTGCATCGAGCCGTAGAGCGACAATTTCGGGTCCTCTACGCCGGCGGCGCGGAACCAGGCCTCCCAATGGTCGCTGCGCCCGATCAGCGGCAGCTTGACAAGGTCGTGAGGGGTCTTGACCCCCGTGCGCTCCAGCAGACACCGGCTCGCCATCGCCGTGACTTTGATCTGCAGCAGGAGGTCCGCGTCGCACTGGGAGAACCGCCCATCCCCGCCGACGATGGCGACATCGACGTCTTCGTCCAGTTCCGCGAACTGGCCGCTATTGGCGCCGAGTTTGACGGTGAGCGCGGGGTGCTTGGCCTGGAACTCCCCGAGGCGCGGGGCGAGCCATTTCACCCCAAGCGTGGGCGGCGCCTGGATCGAGAGCACGCTCTCGGACGCCTGGCGGCTTTCATTGAACGCGACGCTCAAGGAATCGAGCGCCTGGCCTACGCTGGCGGCGAATTTGCGCCCCGACGGCGACAGTTTGATCTGGCGCCCGCGCCGCAGGAAGAGGGGCCCCCGGACCCGGTCCTCCAGCACCTTGACATGGTAGCTCACCGCGGCCTGCGTCATCTTCAATTCTTCAGCGGCGCGGGTGAAGTTCTCGTGGCGGGCGGCGGCTTCGAACGCGCGGATGCAGCTCAGCGGAGGCAGATCACGCATATAAAGGTCCCTTATAAAAAAGCGCGTCTATCTCCGTTTACAGGCCGGGCGCGGGCGCGCAACGTGGGCGAAACGCTGCTCGCGCCCCGGTACAGGCATAGATCAGCGCGCGGAGCATCAGGTCCATGGCAGTCGAGCCTTTTCGAATACAGATACCGGACCAGGCGCTTTCCGATCTGATCAGTAGAGTGAAGAATACAGCCTGGCCGGACCAGGTGGAGGATATCGGCTGGGCGCAGGGCATGGAGCTCGGCTTCATGCATCGCCTGGCTAAGTATTGGGCAAACGAATATGACTGGCGCCGCCGGGAAGCCGCGCTCAACCGCTTCGCCCAGTTTCGGACCGTCGTCGGCGGCGATCAGCGGCTCCATTTCATCCATCAGCGCCCCGCCCATGGCGCTGACACGGGCGGCGACCTCCCGATCCTGCTGCTGAACGGCTGGCCTTCGAGCTTCACCGAGTTCACCCGGCTGATCCCACTTCTGACCGGCGCGGACGGCCACGCCGTGGTCGCGCCCTCCTTGCCGGGCTACGGCTTCTCCGATCCCCCCAAGCGCGCCGGCATGGACCTGTTCGCCATCGCCGACCTGCTGGCGGAGTTGATGACCCAACTTGGGTATGAGCGGTTCGCCGTACATGGCGGCAATCAGGGCTCCCCGATCGGCAGCCTCATCGCGCTGCGACACCCCGGCCGGGTCGCGGCGCTGCACATGAATTTCGTCACCCTCACCGTGCCGAAGCCCCCCGGGGATACGCTGCCCGAAGATCAGGCCTATGGCGAGGCGCTGGCCGCGATCGCGGCCGCCCCCGAGGGCGTCTATAGCCGCGTGGCGCGCACCCGCCCGCAGACCTTCGCCTACGCCTTCACGGACTCCCCCATTGGCCTTGCCGCCTTCATCATCGAGAAGTTCCACGACTGGAGCGATCGGCAAGACGACGTCACGGACGCGATCTCGCGCGACGATCTGTTGGACAATGTCTGCGTCTACTGGTTCACCAGAACGATCGCGTCCTCCATGCGGCTTTACTGGGAATCCACCACGCGCCGCCTCAATTTCGCGGGCGGAGAGAAGGTGCGCGTTCCCTGCGCGGTCGCTCACTTCCCCAAAGAGCCGATCATGGCGCCGCGCCGCTGGATCGAGGCTGTCTACAACGTCACGCGCTGGACGGAAATGGAGCGCGGCGGCCATTTCGCGCCGATCGAGCAGCCGGAGGCGCTCGCCAAAGACATGCTAGACTTCCTGCGCCCGCTGCGCGCCGGCTCCTGACAAAGGCAGACCCCCATGCCGCTCCGCATCATCGACGCCCCCGACGCGCCCAACGCCGCCGGCGGCTACGCCCAGGCCATCGAGGTGCGCGACGCGACGCGCTGGCTTTATCTCGGGGGCCAGTTGGGGCGCACCGTCGCCGGCGAGATGCCGGAGGATTTCGCCGGCCAGTGCCGGCTCGCCTGGGCCAATGTCGAGGCGCAATTGCGGGCCGCCGACATGAGCCTCGACCATCTGGTCAAAGTCACGGTGTTCCTGGCCGACCGCGCCTACAGCGAGGACAACCGCAAGATCCGCGCCGAGGTTTTGGGCGCCCGCCGGCCGGCCTTGAGCGTGCTCGTGTGCGGGTTCCTGAAGGCCGAATGGCTGATCGAGATCGAAGCGGTGGCGGCGGCCTAACAAGACCTAAGTCAGGGAGCGGAGCAATGAGCGGCAAGCCCTTCCACCTCGGATGGTTCGGCAATTTCACCATGACCGCCGATTGGAGCGGGGATTTCACCGTCCGGCAGAACAATTGGGACGGCAAGTTCTATGTCGAGATGGCGCAGGCGCTGGAGCGGGCCTGTTTCGACTATTTCATGCTGGAAGACACGCTCATGGTGGCCCAGGTGATGGGCGGCTCCATGGAGGTGGCGCTGCGCAACGCCATCGGCGTGCCCAAGCACGATCCCCTGCCGCTGGCGGCCCTGATTGGGGCTGCGACCTCGCGCCTTGGCGTGGTGGCCACCATGTCGACGCTCGCCTATCCGCCCTTCCTGCTGGCGCGCCTCGCGGCGACGATGAACCATATCTGCAACGGCCGCTTCGGCTGGAACATCGTAACCACCAGCGCCGAAGACACGGCGGAGAATTTCGGCGTCACCCTGCCCCCGCGCGAGCAGCGCTATGACATGGCCGACGAATACGTTTCGCTTGTTTGCAAATTGCTCGAAGCCTGGGAGCCCGATTCCGTCATCGTCAACGAGGACAAGGGCGTCTACGCCGATCACACCAAAGTCCATGCGGTCAATTTCGAGGGGAAATTCTTCAAAAGCAAAGGCCCGCTCAACACCGCGCCTTCTCCCCATGGCAGGCCCGTCTTCGTCCAGGCGGGCGGCTCCCCGCGCGGGCGCGTGTTCGCGGCCCAGACCGCCGATTCCGTGATCGCCACCGCCAATGGCGTGGCCGGGATGAAGGCTTACCGGGACGATGTGCGCGCAAAAGCGGTCGCGGCCGGGCGCAACCCGGACGACATCAAGGTTCTGTTCCTCGCCTATCCCTATATAGGCGATACCAAGGAGGAGGCGGCCGCCAAGCGCGAGCGGATGATTTCCTCGCCCAATTACATCCAGAACGCGCTCGTCGGCATCAGCGCGATCACCAATATCGACTTCACCCAATTCGATCTCGACAAGCCCGTGCCGGAACTGACGACCACGGGCGAGCAGGGGGCGCTGGAGAAGTTTGTCCAGCCCGGGTCCGGCAAGACGCTGCGCGAATTGGTGCGCGAGCGCTTCGACGGGGGCCTCGAACTGGTGGGCACGCCCGGCCAGATCGCCGACCAGATGGGCGAAGTCATGGCCGGCGTCGGCGGCGACGGCTTCCTGATCTCCGCGCCGTTCCGGCGGATGAGCCGGCGGTACCTGGCGGAGGTCACCGAAGGGCTCGTGCCAGCGCTGCAGCGGCGTGGCCTCACCCGCACCGCCTATGCCCATTCCACGCTGCGCGAGACGCTGCGGGAATTCTGAGCCCCCGCGGGCGCGGCTCAGGTCGGCAGAATCGGCAATTCCCGCGGGCCCCGCTTGGACAAAAGCTCGAGCCCGTCGGCGGTGACGACGATATTCTCTTCCGCCCAGACATAGCCATAGCCCGGCACGATCACCACCGGCTCGAGCGTGAAGAACATGCCCTCCACCATCGGCGAATGGTCCCGCAGGTTCAGGAACGGCCGGCACACCGGATAGACGCCCGCCCCGTGGCCCAGCACGCCGGTGGATTGGCGCGTGTCGATATAGCCTGCGGCCGCGAACACCGTGATCATCGCCTTGGCGACGTCCGACAAGGGCTTGCCCGGCTTCACGGCCTGCAAGCCCGCCTCCACCGCATCCCACATCACCCGGTGGGCGGTCTGGGCGAGGGGGGGCGGTTCGCCGAAGGCGAAGCTGCGGGCGAAGTCTGCGCGGTAGCCCTTCACGGCGCAGCCCATGTCCATGTCGATCACCATGCCGGGCTCGAGTTTCTTGTCGGTGGCGACGCCGTAATGGAGATGCTTCTCCTGGGGGATGCGGCCGCGATGGAAGTTGACCGGGGTATAGGTCGTCTTGTCGGCGCCAAACTCGAGTTGCAGGATGTTGAAGCGCTTTTCCAGCTCCCGCTCGGTGATCCCCGCCTTGATGTAAGCGGGTATCTCGGCGAAGGCCTGCGAGGTCGCCGCGCACGCCTTTCGGATGCAGTCGATCTCGAGCGGGGAGCGCACCTTCTGCTGCTCCCACCAGAGCGGCGCGGAATCGACCAGCTCCACCGGCCCCAGCGCGCGCTCCAGATAGAGGAAATCGTCGACCGACAGCCCCACCTGCATGTTCCAGCCGCGCTCGATCCCCACCCGGTGATGCACGGAGTTGACGCCGAGTTCGTTCAAAGTCTCAACGATGCATCGCGCGAGGTGGCGCCCGTACCCGTCATCGAACCGGTCGCCCTGGAACACGCGCACCTCGCGCACCCAAGTCAGCTGGCCGATCCCGAACGCTTCGGGGCCAATGGTGAGAATGATCGGCTCGCCCTCCAGCGGCAGGATCACCGCGCGCGGCCGGATCGTCATGGGCCAGCGTTTGTTGTCGTGGCCGGTCAAATAGCGGTAGTGCGGCTCGATCGTGGCGACCAGCGCGCTTATCCCCTGCAGCCCCATCAGGAGTTGCAGACGCCCCCAGCGCCGCTCGAACTCGGGCCTCGGGAATTCCGCGAATTCCGGGTCGCCGTGCTCGATCTCGAAGCGGTAGGATTTATAGAGGCTGGGCTTGTAGGTGAGCTGGTCGTCCACGCGGTGCGCCTCCGGCTTGGCGGAGCTTTGCCTGCCTGGGGCTTCTTGCGCCACCGGGATCGGTCGCGGCCCAGATAAGGCCTGCTTATGACGAACCGGGTTCGCCAAGCTCGGCGCGCGCGGCGGCTTTGGCTAGAATGGGGTCGCGAAGGAGGGCGTGTTTGAATATTCTGTTCCGCACCCCCTTGGGCGAGGCCTTGATCGCGTGCGATGTCGCGGCCGCGCCTAAGACTTTGGCCGCGCTCCGCCAGGCGCTGCCTTTGCGCGCGCCGCTGCACACGCCCAAGATCGCCGGCAACCACCTCTATTGGCATGCGCCGTTCGTCTGCGATCCCGAGGCCGGGCGCGACGTGCTGGACCTGCCGGCGGGCAGCTTCGCCTTTTGGCCCGAGCGCCAGTTCCTGGAGCTGATCTTCGCCCCGCTCCAGGCCGAGACCGCCACCATCACCCCGCTGGGGCGCCTCTTAGGGGACCTTACGCTGCTGCGCGCGCTCGGCCAGGAGGTGCGCGAGGGGGCGGGGGTGGTCTGGGCGGAACTCCGCATCGAGGGCGAAACGCCGCCGGAGCCGGGGCCGGCCGCAAGCCCGCTGGAGGCGGCGCGGCGGGAGGTCTGGCGGGCGTGCCCGGAGGAGGTGCTGGCGCTGGCCGCGAGCCGGGGGATCCTGCACCCGCTCGGCCCGCTCCTGTTCGCCGAATCCGAGGCGCGCACGCTGCACGAGCTGCTGTGGCGGCTGCGCCTGGCGCATGCGCAGGGCCAGGCGCAGGGGCAGGCGCACGCGGCGCGCTTTGCGGCGGCGCTCGGGTGTGACAAGGCGCAGGCGCGCCTGGGCGGCTTCTGCCATCTGCACGCGGCGGCGGGCGTGCTGAGTGAGGCGGCCGCCGCGTTCGCCGATCCCGCCGCGCCCGGGCCGCTCGTGTTCGAGGAGGCGATCCTTTATGTGGGCAAGCTTGCCTCCTGGCTCGATCTGCTCGCGCCCTGGAACGCCCTGAACGAGACGCTGCGCGCCCATCCGCGAACCAATCTGCACGGAGATCGATAATGGCCCCGCTCGCCGGAAAGATCGCGCTTGTCACCGGCGCCGGGCGCGGCATCGGGCGCGCCGCCGCGCTGGAGCTGTGCCGCCTGGGCGCGGAGACGGCGCTCGCGGTGCGCCGTCCCGAGGCGGCGCAGGAGACGATCGCGGCCTCGGGCGGGCGGGCCTTCGCGATCGCCTGCGACGTGCGCGACGGGCCCCGGGTGGAGGCTGTGATCGCCGAGATCGAGGCGCGCTGCGGCGGGCTCGACCTCGTGATCAACAATGCCGGGGTGATCACGCCGATCGCGCTGCTGGGGGAGGGCGATCCCGCCGCCTGGCGCGCCCTGATCGAGACCAATCTGATCGGCGCCTATCACGTGCTGCGCTACGCCATCCCCGCCCTGGTGCGGCGCGGCGGCGGGACCATCGTCAACCTGTCTTCCGGGGCCGCCCATAGCCCCTTCGAGGGTTGGAGCGCGTATTGCGCCAGCAAAGCGGCCCTCGCCATGTTGACGCAGATGGCGCATGCGGAATATGGCCAGGCGGGCGTGCGCTGCATGGGCTTTGGACCGGGCGTGGTGGACACCGACATGCAGGGCGAGATCCGCCGCTCCGGGATAAATCGCGTGAGCCAGCTGCCGCAGACAAGCCTCGCGCCGGCGGAAGGCCCCGCCCGCGCAATCGCCTGGCTCTGCACGCCGGCCGCCGAGGCTTGGGCCGGCCGCGAGATCAGCCTGCGCGACCCCGCCTTCCGCGCCGCCGCCGGCCTCTCCGCCTAGATGTCGTTTCCGAGTCCGTTGTTCAGCGTTTGAGCGCGAGCGCGTCGGCTGGTGATTTGCCGGCGAGGCTAGCATGGGGCCGTTTGCGATTGTAGCGGTCGATGAAGGCCGGGAGGGCGGCGTTGCGGCGGCGCG
>JANNOI010000031.1:0-6224 GCA_031398975.1 Alphaproteobacteria bacterium
AAATTCCGACGGAGCCAAGTCTGGTGATGCTGTGTTTACGATTGGCTTTCCCCTCTCAGGAATTTTGGCTGCGACACCCAGTGTTGCTCAGGGACTCATCAGCAATTCTTCCGGCATGGATAATGACCCTCGGATGTTTCAGATCAGCATTCCGATCCAAGCCGGGAACAGCGGAAGTCCATTGCTTGACTCCAAAGGCCGTGTGATAGGAGTAGTTACTTCAACGCTGAATAGTAAGGCTATGTTGAGGGCCACTGGTAGCCTTCCACAAAACGTTAACTTTGCAACCAAGAGTTCTTATCTGAGGAGCATACTCTCGATGGTGCCCTCTAGTGACTGTGCAGAATCTACCGCGTTCAAGCAGGCGCTTACGGCTAGAGACATGCAAGATCATTATGCGAGCAGTATCGTGCTCATTAGGGTGTCTCGATAAGGGTGCGACGAGATACAGCTTAAGAGCTGGTATCCGTCTAACCAGGCCTGAGATGACACCTGCTGAGATTGCCGCGGCGCAAGTTGGCGTGGGAGCGGAAGCCAAAGATGCCACGCACGCCAACACTCACGCATAAAACATGACCATGGTTGATTCCTGCGAGATCAAGGCCGAAAAAGAACAAATAATATTTCAGCTGTTTACAGAGGCTGCTCACCTACCCGTTATATCGGGCTCGACCAAGCCGCGCGCCACCCATTCAGATGGCGCAGCCCTACAGGCCGCCTCCAAGCGCCTTGAAGCCGTGCTCGCCGATTTCGGCGTCCAGGGGGACATCGTCGCCGCCCGCCCCGGCCCCGTGGTGACCCTGTTCGAGCTCGAGCCTGCGCCGGGCGTCAAATCCTCGCGCGTCATCGGCCTCGCCGACGACATCGCCCGCTCGATGAGCGCCACCGCCGCGCGCGTCGCCGTGATCCCCGGGCGAAACGCCATCGGCATCGAACTGCCCAACCTGAAGCGCGAAACCGTGTTCCTGCGCTCGCTCCTGGGCTCCACCGCCTTCATAGGCAACCAGGGCGGCCTGCCGCTCGCGCTGGGGGAGACGATCGAGGGCGATCCCTTCGCCGCCGATCTCTCCAAAATGCCCCACCTCCTGATCGCGGGCACCACCGGCTCCGGCAAATCGGTAGGCATCAATGCGATGATCCTCTCGCTCCTGTTCCGCCACGGGCCCGACGAGTGCCAGTTCATCATGATCGATCCCAAGATGCTGGAGCTCTCGGTCTATGAGGGCATCCCGCACCTGCTTTCGCCGGTCGTCACCGACCCGAAAAAGGCGGTGGTGGCGCTGAAATGGACCGTGCGCGAGATGGAGGAGCGCTATCGGCGCATGTCCAAGCTCGGCGTGCGCAACATCGCGGGCTATAATGATCGGGTGAGCGACGCGCTGGCCAAGGGCGAGCGGCTGGAGCGCACCGTGCATTCGGGCTTCGATCCGCAATCGGGCGAGCCGCTCTACGAGACGCAGGC
Source organism: Alphaproteobacteria bacterium (assembly GCA_031398975.1). Taxonomy (GTDB): domain Bacteria; phylum Pseudomonadota; class Alphaproteobacteria; order Caulobacterales; family Aquidulcibacteraceae; genus JAKFWI01. The sequence goes on from JANNOI010000031.1 coordinate 1,463, forward strand.
CCTACCGCTGGAGCGCATGCCCTATATCGTCGTGGTGATCGACGAGATGGCCGATCTCATGATCACCGCGGGCAAGGAGATCGAGGCCGCCGTCCAGCGCCTGGCGCAGATGGCGCGCGCGGCCGGCATCCATGTGATCATGGCCACGCAACGCCCGTCCGTGGACGTGATCACCGGCACGATCAAGGCGAACTTCCCGACCCGCATCTCCTATTCCGTGACCTCGAAGATCGACAGCCGCACCATCCTGGGCGAACAGGGCGCCGAGCAGCTCCTGGGCATGGGCGATCTCCTGTTCATGGCGGGCGGCGGGCGGATCCGGCGCCTGCACGGGCCTTTCGTCTCCGACGCCGAGGTCGAGCGCGTGGTCGCGATGCTGAAGGCCCAGGGCCAGCCCCAATACCGCACCGACATCACCGAAGACCCCGACGCCCAGAGCGAGGACGAGGACGGCGATCCGAACCTGCTGGAAGGCATGGGCCTCTCGAGCGGGGACGACCTGTTCGACCGCGCGGTGGCGATCGTGCAGCGGGACCGCAAGGCCTCCACCTCCTATCTCCAGCGCCGCCTGCAGGTGGGCTATAACCGCGCCGCGAGCCTAGTGGAGCGGATGGAGCGCGAGGGCATCATCTCGCCGGCCAATCCGGCAGGAAAGCGCGAGATCCTGTTCCCCAGCGGCGGGGAATAGGGCGCAGCGCCGGAACCTTTTTTCCGCCTTGAGCGGAGGCCATGTGAGGGGCGCACATCTTCGGAGGCGCCCGTGCTTCGTCCCCTGTTCTCCCTCGCGGCTGCGGCCGCGTTTATCTTCGCCGCCGTTCCGGCCGCCGCCGCCACGCTGGGCGGGGCGGAGCGGGCGAGCGTGCTGGCGGCGGCCAGCCAGGCCCTGAACGGCGCCCAGAAGCTGCAAGGCCGCTTCCTGCAGATCGGCCCGGACGGGGCGGCCAGCGAAGGCGCCTTCTACCTGCAGCGCCCCGGCAAGCTGCGTTTCGATTACGACGCGCCCAACCCCCTCACCATCGTCGCCGACGGCGCGACCGTGGCGATCGAGGACAAGGCGCTGAAAAGCGTGGACCGCATGCCGCTGCGCACCACCCCGCTCTATTTCGTGCTGAAGAAGAACGTCGATCTCGAGAAGGACGCCCGCATCACCAGCGTGCGCCGCGCGGACGGCGCCGTCTTCGTCACCGCCCGCGACCGCGGCGGCCAAACCGACGGGGAAATCATCCTGACCTTCGACGGGCCCTCGCTCGAATTGCGGCAATGGACGGTGACCGACGCGCAAGGCCAGGTGACGCGCCTCGCCCTGAAGGACGTGCGCGCGGTGGACCGCCTCGACCCGAAACTGTTCATCGTCAAAGCCCCGGCCGACCCGACCGCGCGGCGGCGCCCGTAAGTCGCCGCGATTTCGCCGCGACTGTTACAATGAATCCATGAGCAAGGGTTTTCTGTTGTTTGGGGTTGTTTTGCCGGGGCTCGTGGCTTAATTACAACAAGCCGGTTGCGGACCATTCCCCTGGATCAGCGTCGTCCCCCCCGCTGACCGATCCAGAGCCGCAACCAACGCCGGATTTATCCCCTCCCGGCGAGCGCTACGAAGCGCGAGGACGCCCGGCTTCACGGCCGGGCGTCCTTCTTTGTGCGGAGTGCTTTATACGCTTGCTTTGTACTCAGGCGATCGGCGATCGCGCTCTTGTCGCGGCGCGGGGCTCGGTTCAAAGGCTTGCCATGCCCAGGACGCTGAAGATCGCCACGTGGAACATCAATTCCGTGCGCCTGCGCGCCGAGACGGTCGCGCGCTTCGCGGCCGAGCAAAAGCCTGACGTGATCTGCCTGCAGGAGATCAAATGCCGCGACGGGGAATTCCCAGCCAAGGCGTTCAAGGACATGGGCCTCAACCATCTCCACATCGTCGGCCAGAAGGGCTGGCACGGGGTGGCGATCGCCTCGCGCCTTGCGCTTGAGCCGGTGGCGGGGCCTGATCTGTGCCGCCACAGCGAGGCGCGGGTGGCCGCGGTCAAGGTGGCGGGCGTGGAGCTGCACGATCTCTACGTGCCGGCCGGGGCCGATATCCCCGACCCCGCGCTCAACCCCAAATTCGCCCATAAGCTCGACGTTCTGGCGCGCATGAAAGAGGCCTACGCCGCCCGCCGGGACGCCGGTCCGCTGGTCGTCGTGGGCGATCTGAACGTGGCGCCGGGGGAGTACGATGTTTGGAGCCACAAGCAATTGCTGGACGTGGTGAGCCACACCCCGGTCGAGACCGAGGCGCTGGAAGCCGCCCGCACGGCCGGGGCTTTGGTGGACCTCGCCCGCTTCCACCGGCCGTGCCCGGAAAAGCTCTTCACCTGGTGGAGCTACCGCAGCCCCGACTGGACGCGCAATAATCGCGGGCGGCGCCTCGACCACATCTGGGCCAGCGCGGACTTGGCCGCAATCAGCTCCGATTACGCCATCCACATCCCCTGCCGCGGCTGGGACCGGCCGAGCGACCATGTGCCGGTGACCATCGAATTGGCGCTATAGGCGGCTCGTCCGGAACCGGACGAACGCGCAAACCCTTGCTATATCAACACAAATGCAATATTCGCGTAACCTAACTTCAAGGTTTAGGTGACATCGCTGGGATCGCCCGCGCGGATTTCCGCATCCCTGCCACCCCCTACGCAGCCTGCCTTTCAGCCTTTCGGAGTTTCCCATGGCCCTCGCGAAGAAAACCACCAAGCAAGCCCCCGCCAAAGCGCCCGCCGCCAAAGCCCCCTCCAAAAGCGCGCCCGCCGCGAAGAAGCGCGCCGCCGCGCCCGCCGCCGCCGCTGCGCCCAAGATCAAAGTCACCGCGCCCGTCGGCAAGGCGATTACCCAATCGGCGCTGCTCGAACTCGTGGCCGATCACGCCGGTACGACGAAGGCCGAGGCCAAGCGCTTCGTGGAAAGCTATCTCGATGTCGTGAAGGCGCACGTGCTCAAGGGCGTCAAAGTCAAGATCGGCGATATCGGCATGATCACGATCCGCGCCCGCAAGGCCCGCATGGGCCGCAACCCCGCCACCGGCGAGCCGGTGAAAATCAAGGCCTCCAAGAAGCTCGCCTTCCGCCAATCGGCGACGATGCGCGAGGCGGTGAAATAGGGCCTGAGGCGAGTCAGGGGCGCCCTGGCGGAAGCGAGAATCGCAAAGTCAGGCTTGCACGCGGTAGCCGCCGGCTTCGGTGAGCAGCACTTGCGGGCTTTGCGCGTCCGGCTCGATCTTCTGTCGCAGGCGGTAGATGTGGGTTTCCAGCGTGTGCGTCGTCACGCCGGAATTGTAGCCCCACACCTCGCGCAGCAATTCCTCCCGCCCCACAGGCCGCCCGCCGGAGCGATAGAGGTACTTCAAGATGTTGGTCTCTTTCTCCGTGAGGCGCACCTTGCGGCCGCTCCCGTCCGTCAGCAATTTGAGCCCGGGCCGGAACGCGTAGGGACCGACCTTGAAGGCCGCCGCCTCGCTCTGCTCGTGGGTTCGAAGGTGCGCCCGCATCCGCGCCAATAGCACGTTGAACTTGAACGGCTTGGTGACGTAATCGTCGGCCCCGCTCTCGAACCCTAGTATGGTGTCGGCGTCGCCGTCCGCGCCGGTCAAGAGGATGATCGGCGCGGCCACCCCAGCGCTGCGCATGCGCGCACACGCCTCGCGCCCGTCCAGGTCCGGCAGCTGCACGTCCAGCAGGATCAGCGCAGCCTTGCCGGCCTTCGCGCGCACGATGCCGTCGGCGGCGTTGTCGGCATGCTCAGCCGTGAAATCCTCGTGCATCTCCAATTGCTCGGCCAGGACCTCGCGCAGGTCCTGATCGTCGTCGATGATCAGGATGGTGCTTCTGCGTCCGTTCGTCATGGCGCCTTCGCGCTCCCAAGCCGATCCCGCGCGGCGGTATCTGGACCCAGGCCGGGGCAAAGAGCAAGCCTCCCCCCTCCGCTCCCCCACAGGCCCTAGAGCGGTTCTCGTCCGAAAACCGCGTAACACTTTTCGGGAAACGGTCTAAACTGCGATCCCGGCTTCGCAGCCGCCGGAAAGCGCTTATTCTTGGGCGATGCTGTTTCGCGCATTCTCGGACGGGACGCTGGAGGGGGCGGGGCTTGCCGTGCGCTGCGCCCTGGGCCGCGGCGGCGTAAAGCCCGCGGCGGAAAAGCGGGAGGGGGACGGCGCCTCCCCCGCAGGCCTCTGGCCCATAAGGCGCGTGCTCTACCGCCCCGATCGCGGCGGCGCGCCCGAGACCGCCCTGCCGGCGGCCCCCCTCTCCGAGACGGACGGCTGGTGCGACGCCCCTGAGGACGCGCTCTACAATCGCCCCGTGACGCTCCCCTACCGCGCCAGCGCCGAACGGATGTGGCGCGAAGACGGCCTCTACGACATCGTGGTGGTGCTGGGCCATAATGACGATCCCCCGGCCCCGGGGCTCGGCAGCGCGATCTTCTGGCATCTGGCTCGCGCTGATTATCAGCCTACGGAGGGCTGCGTCGCGGTCGCGCGCGCGGACATGCTGGCCGCCCTCAAGATCGCCCGGCCGGGGGACGCCTTGGAGATCGCGTTCCGCTGACGCGCGCCTGCCAGAGCCTATTCCGGTCCGACAGAGTCGGACCGATGCGCTAGAGCGGTTGTTTTTTTGGTTGTACCAAACCAAAAAAGAAACCCGCTACAAATTATTGTATGACGGTTGTCGTCCGAAAACCGCGGAAAACTTTTAGGGGAAAGGGAGAGCGCGCGCCCAAAACCCCCCGTCCCACGCGCACC